>NZ_DALYMP010000002.1:144807-413085 GCF_031975715.1 Moraxella sp. CTOTU46711 | reverse complement strand
ACTCTTCGTCGCTCAGTGGTGGCGTATTATACGTGAATTGGAATTGGTGTCAACAGTAAAATATAAATAATTTTAAATTAATTGCTAACTTTCTTTTATACTCATGATTTTATTCATATTTTAACTGTTTAAAAAACTCAAATCTTCTTCTGGACGCTTGGTAAATACTTCACAGCCGTTTTCAGTGACCATTAGTGTGTGTTCCCATTGGGCGGACAATTTACGGTCTTTAGTAATTACCGTCCATTTATCGGGTAAAGTTTTGGTTTGCCATACACCTTGGTTAATCATTGGTTCAATGGTAAATGTCATGCCTGTGGTCAGTTGTAGACCGGTATTTTTTTTACCATAGTGCAGAATTTGTGGTTCATCATGGTATACGTCACTAATTCCATGTCCGCAATATTCTCTTACTACGCTAAAACGCTCGGGTTCAGCCACCGCTTGAATCGCTGCGCCAATATCGCCTACATAGGCGCCATTGCGAACAGCTTTCATCCCTGCATATAGTGCGTCTTGGGCAATTTTGCAGATACGCTGCGCCATGATAGAGCCTTCACCGATAATCCACATTTTTGAAGTGTCGCCATGATAGCCATCTTTTATCACTGTGACATCGATATTGACGATATCGCCCTCTTTTAGGATACGGCTGTCATCGGGAATACCGTGACAAACCACATGGTTGATTGAAGTACAAAGCGTATGCTGGTAGCCATGATAGCCGACATTAGCAGGAATGGCTTTTTGGACATCGACAATATAGTCATGGGCAAGCTTGTCTAATGCCCCTGTCGTTACTCCCTCTTTGACATATTCATCTAACATCACTAAGACGTCGGCGGCTAATTTACCAGCGACGCGCATTTTTTCAACAGCTTCAGGGTTATTTAATAGTGTTTTCATACAATAATTATCTGATTTTGCAAAAATTTAAGAAGACGTATTATAGCCCTTTTCGCCTTTTTCACAAAACTACTATTTGTTTAAACAGTTGTTACTTGAATTTTGGACGGGTTGTAACTATTGTGATGTTCTACAATGACAACAAAGGCTGGGAACGTCTATGGCTAATTCAATTAATATCGATACACAGAAGTATGTAAGACCGTCTGAAGCTGAAATCAAGGCAAATCTGAATGATGAGCAATATTATGTGACACAGCAAAACGGCACCGAACGCCCTTTTAGTCATGAATATGATCACCAATTTGAACGTGGTATCTATGTGGATATTGTGAGTGGTGAGCCGCTTTTTAGCTCATCAGACAAGTATGACTCAGGCTGTGGTTGGCCCGCCTTTAGTAAACCGATTGATACAGCAGTAATCAATGAATTGTTTGATGACAGTCACGGTATGCGACGTACTGAAGTACGCAGCCGTGTGGGTGATTCACATTTAGGTCATGTGTTTAATGATGGTCTTCCTGAGCTTGGCGGCATGCGCTATTGCATCAATGGCGCGTCGCTACGTTTCATTCCTGTGAATGAAATGGAACAAGAAGGTTATGGTGACTTAATTGGATTGGTTGAATAATCGCCATGTGATTTTGCTAAAACATATAGCTTAACCATATAAAAATATGTTAAAATAGCAGTTTGTCATTTTATCTTGAAATGGCAAATTGCTTTTTTTATTTACTAACATGACACACACATTGCTATTTTCAAGCTAAAAAGCTTGATAAGAGTTAAGCTGGGTGTTTGCAAATTTGATTAATTAAAATCCTGTAGATTTTGATGCGTGTTTGCAAATCGGCTTAATCGGTAATGTGGAGGCATAACCCAACTTTACTTAAGGAAATCTCATGGCGTCAGCTAATCCTACCCAAGTTTCAATGCGTGATCTTTTAGAAGCCGGTGCACACTTTGGTCACCAAACTCGTTTTTGGAATCCAAAAATGGGTAAATTTATTTTTGGTGCACGTAACAAAATCCACATCATCAACCTTGAGCATACAGTTAAAGCGATGAACGAAGCACTAAACTTCGTTAACCGTGAAGCAGCGCGTGGCAACAAAGTACTATTTGTTGGTACTAAACGTGCGGCAAGCAACGTTATTAGCGAACAAGCGGCTCGCGCTGGTATGCCTTATGTTGACCATCGCTGGTTAGGTGGTATGTTAACCAACTGGAAAACCATCCGTCAGTCAATTACGCGTTTAAAAGAATACGAAAAACAAGCTGAAGATGGTACGTTTGCTAAATTAACCAAACGTGAAGCGCTAGAGCGTACTCGCGAAATGGAAAAACTTGAGCGTGCGTTAGGCGGTATCAAAAACATGAACGGTTTACCTGATGCAATTTTTGTGGTTGACGTTGACCATGAAGCGATTGCAATCAAAGAAGCAAAAAACTTAGGTATCCCTGTTATTGGTATCGTTGATACAAACTCAAACCCAGATGACGTAGATTATGTCATTCCTGCCAATGACGATGCGATTCGTGCGGTAACGCTATACGTATCAGCGGTTGCAGATGCAATTATCGCTGGTAAAGAATACGCTAAAACTCAAGGCGGCAAAGCAGCAAATCAAGAAGAAGCAGTAACTGAAGCACCAGCAGAAGCTGCGGCAGAATAAGGGTTACCGCAGTATCATAGCAGCGCATTGCTTAGGTTGTTATGATACTGTCATCAAAATTTTATAAACTAACTTTGATGAGTAAATACAAAATTGGTTTATAAAAATTCGAATTTGTAGCGTAATATTAAAGGGCAAAAATCACCCATTTTTGTCCTTTAATCTCCAACTGTTTAGACAATAAACAACCCAATTCTCATCTATAATGATAATCAATTGAGGTATCTCATGGCAGAAATTAGTGCAAAACTGGTAAAAGAATTACGTGACCGTACAGGTCTTGGTATGATGGAATGTAAAAAAGCCCTGCAAGAAGCAGACGGCGACATCGAAACCGCAATCGATAACCTGCGTAAATCAGGTCAAGCAAAAGCTGCTAAAAAAGCAGGTAACATTGCTGCTGATGGCGCTATCATTATCGCCCAAGAAGGTAACAAAGCCTTACTACTTGAAGTAAACTGTCAAACTGACTTCGTGGCAAAAGATGCTAACTTCACCGCATTTGCAAACAAAGTAGCTGAACTTGCGCTTGCCAACAATACCACTGATGTAGCGGCTATCTCTGCATTGCCGTATGGCGATGGTCAAACGGTTGAAGAAGCCCGTGTTGAGCTCGTACAAAAAATCGGTGAAAACATCCAAGTACGTCGTGCAGAAGTGATTGAAGGTGATAACCTAGCCTCTTACCGTCACGGTATTCGTATTGGTGTAGTGGTTTCTGTTGAAGGCGGCAATGCAGACACCGCAAAACATGTAGCGATGCAAGTTGCGGCATTCAACCCAATCGCCGTTGATGAAGCCAATGTACCTGCTGATACGCTAGCACGTGAAAAAGACATCATCGAAGCGAAAGCAAAAGAATCTGGCAAACCAGATGCCGTGATTGAAAAAATGATCACAGGTGGTCTACAAAAGTACTTGAACGAAGTGACTTTGTTGAACCAACCTTACGTTATCGACAACGAGAAAAAAGTTGGCGATATATTAAAGTCTGAAGGTATGACGGTTAAAGCATTCAAACGCTTAGAAGTGGGTGAAGGCATCGAGAAAAAACAAGAAAACTTCGCTGAAGAAGTAGCAGCGGCTCAAGCAGCAGCAGCTAAATAATAAGTGAAAACCGCTAGGTTGTAGACTTATTAAAAATACCCCATAAATTTGGGGTATTTTTTTGGCTTGAAAATAGTTAATTATGTTAGGATAAAAGGATTAATAACATTTACAAGGATGTAAAAATGACCGCTATAAACTCAGATACTGATTATGTCTTACGCAGTGATAATAATGGATTGACTACGCTTACACTCAATCGTCCACAAGAATACAATGTGCTATCAGAAGAAATGCTGACTGCCTTGTCCCAACATCTGACCCAAATAGCCAACGATGATAACGTGCTAGTGGTGGTAGTGGCTGCCAATGGCAAGGCATTTTGCTCAGGACACAATCTCAAACAAATGCGTGCCAATCCTGAGCACGAGTATCAGCAGCAACTATTCACCCGTTGCAGTAACGTCATGCAGCAAATTTTGCAACTGCCGCAACCTGTAATAGCTAAAGTACAAGGACTTGCGACTGCAGCTGGTTGTCAGTTAGTTGCCACCTGTGATATAGCTGTTGCTGCCGATACTGCGACGTTTGCGACATCAGGAATTCGGGTGGGTTTATTCTGCTCAACACCCGCAGTAGCAATTAGTCGTAACCTACCTGCCAAACAAGCCTTTGAAATGCTGATGACAGGTGAGTTTATCAGTGCAGAAAAAGCGGTGCAGTTTGGACTAATTAATCATGCTGTCGCAAGTGATAAACTTGATGACTGTGTCAAGCAGCTAGCCCAACATATCTTAGATAAATCACCTTTAGCAGTAAAAGTCGGTAAGAAAATGTTCTATCAACAATTAAATATGCCTATCGAACAAGCGTATGAATTTGCTAGCTGTACCATGGCGGATAATATGATGGCGGCAGATGCCCAAGAAGGCATAGATGCGTTTATTGCCAAACGTCCTCCAGTTTGGCAGGGCAAGTAAATGTTGTCGTAATAAATATTATCGTAATAGCCACAGTCGCAATTTTAGTTCCCACGTTGGATGAATCCCCGTCAGACCTTGTACCATTTTGCCATCTTTTAAAATGATGAAAGATGGCGTCACTTGTCCCTGCCAGTCTGTGAAAATTTTGCCATCTTCATCATTTATCGTGACAAATTGCCACCCATGTTGACTTAAGTATTGTTGTACTTCATTTGGCTCGCCTGAATTCACTGCGAAGCTCACCACAGGATAATCCGCTGATTTTGCCAGTTTATCCACACTGGGTGAGGTTTGGCGACACACGCCACACCAACTACCCCAAAAATACACCAAAACAGGTCGCTGTTGACTCATTTGTTGCAAATCGATGGTTTGACCTTGAATGGTAGTAAATTGTAAAACAGGATTGGCTGGCATCATGGGTTGTCGCCACCAATTGACCACATTATAGATAGCGATAAACACCAAGGCATATATGGCAACACTTTTTACCCATAATCCAATTTTTTTGGTTATCATTTGCATTTTTCTGATCTAAAAAATTTAGTCCAAATAAAAAACGAGCTTAATGCTCGCTTTTTATTTGAATAGATTATTTGGCGGCGACTAACGCTTGCTCAAGGTCAGCTTTGATGTCGTCAATATGTTCAATACCAATGGATAAACGAATCATGTCTTCGCTAACGCCTGCTTTTTGCAACTCTTCAGCATTTAACTGGCGGTGCGTGGTAGTTGCAGGGTGGCAAGCGAGTGACTTGGCATCACCGATATTGACCAGACGGGTAATTAATTGTAGCGCATCAATAAATTTCGCCCCTGCTTCACGGCCGCCTTTTAATCCAAAGGTTAGAATCGCTGATGGCTTACCACTAAAGTATTTTTGCGCAAGCTTATGCTCTGGATGGTCGGTTAATCCTGCGTACTTGACCCAAGCCACTTGTGGATGATGGTTTAAAAATTCTGCCACGGCTTGGGCATTTTGGCAATGTCGCTCCATACGCAAGGCTAACGTCTCTAATCCAAGCATAATTTGCCAAGCGTTCATTGGACTCAGTGCCGCACCGGTATTACGTAAAGGCGCAACGCGTGCGCGGGCAATAAACGCCGCAGCACCCATGGCTTCAACAAAATTGACACCATGATAGCTGGCATCTGGGGTATTTAAAATCGCGAAACGTTCTTTGTGAGCGCCCCAATCAAATTTACCACTATCGATAATCACCCCACCCACCGACGTGCCCGAACCACTCACATATTTGGTCAATGAATGAATCACAATATCAGCCCCATGCTCAAATGGACGGCATAATGTTGGCGTGGCGACAGTGTTATCAATCACCACAGGTACGCCTTTACTATGAGCAAATTCGCTAATTTTTGCGATATCCAGCACGTTACCCAATGGATTGCCAATACTTTCACCAAATACCAATTTAGTACGTTCATCAATCAAATCACCCAAGGTCTCAGGTTTGGTATAATCAAAGAAACGCACTTCGATACCTTGACGTGGCAACGCATGGGCAAATAAGTTGTAAGTACCGCCATACAAAGTTGATACTGAAACGATGTTATCGCCTGCCTCACATAGCGTTTGGATGGTATAAGTAATCGCTGCCATCCCTGATGCTACCGTCAATGCACCGATGCCCCCTTCTAACGCTGCCATACGTGCTTCAAGCACCGCGTTGGTTGGGTTCATGATGCGGGTGTAGATATTACCAGCAACTTTCAGATCAAAAAGGTCAGCACCGTGTTGGGTGTTATCAAAGGCATACGAACTGGTGTGGTAGATAGGGACAGCGACAGCTTTGGTAGTCTGTTCTGGTTCGTACCCTGCATGAATGGCGAGCGTTTCTGGGCGATAGGTTGAGCTCATACATATTCCTTGAATTTAGTTTAATTAGCAAAAAAATCTCTTTTGCATTGTAACGAGTTGCTAATCAGTTTTGCAAATTCACAATAGAGCATTATTGGAACATTAATGCTGTATTTTGGAATATCGATTTGTGATGAATTGGCGTCTAAAAGCCCGCGTTTAACACAAATATAAGATAATACATCTTAAACTATAGCTAATGAAAGTTTTAATTTTTTGTAGATAACCCATCAGGCTTGCTCGGCTTGTTCATTGATTAAATGTTCAGTTAAATTTAACATTTCTTTATAGGAATCAAGTTTAAGCATAAAGCTAGTAAAATCATTGGTTTGAATATGAGATAACCGCGTTAAACGTTTTAGCTCATACACCAAACTATTGACAACATCATCATACTGTTTGAGACGTAAAACTTGGGTATCATCTGCTAGTGTTTGTGTCACTGTTAGCAAGGTCTTGGCTTTTGTCACTAACTGCTCTTTGTCCAATACCTGACCATATAAGATATCGGTTATAGCCGCGACAGTGGCTCTTTTGGTGGCAATAAAATCATCAACTGTTTGCGTATCCAAACTTAATAGATAGACGGCACGGCTGATAAATTTATGGTATTCATCTTTTACCTTATCGATTTGCTTTGTTAAAAGCACTGTTTCAGTAATATCTACCACGCTGACAAATAAATGAATGGATTTTTTATTATTGCTCTTAACCACCCGTAAAAATTCAAAATGCAGGTATTTCTTGTTGGTAACGCCCGTTTCATCTAAAAAAATCAACTCGACTGTTTTAAGGGGGTTGATATCTTGAATCAACTCTTCATCCACGTTGGATTGGTACAGGTAATTGATAAAATGCTGTGTCGCTCTGATATCTTTTTCGCTGACCATATTTTGTAACAGCTGGGGTAGTGTCAGCCCAGCTAACTGCTTGCGTCCCAATAACTGCTCTAGTTTTTTGGAATAATGCTCACCAATGACCATTTTATCATCGATGAGAAACAAGCCTTTTTTGACTGTGTTCATGATATCGCGCATATCGGTCTGCGCTTTATCAATCGCCACATCATCGTGATACATCTGTCTGATGGTGTAATGGATAAAAAAGATGATATAGGCTATCAAGGCAAAAAAACTGCAATAGGTCAAATAGCGCGAATAATCTGCGGTACGGTAGGTGTCATTGAGATAAGTGTCATAGCCAATATTCATCAACGACCAAATTTTGGCTTGGTTGTGATAAGCAAACTCAGCCAATTCAACTTTGCCTTTTTCATCTTGCTCAGAGACTTGCGCGATTCTTTGGCGATAGTCTTGCCAAATAATGGCAAATTCATCCATTGCTGTTTCTTGCTTTGGATAGCGGGACAACTGTGCCATATAACCGTCTAACTCAGCTGCCTGTTTTTGTAAGGTCTGAATGATTTGTTGACTATCGTTGTTAGGCGTTACTGTTAGATGCTGCGCACTGGTTGCTATCTCAAGCGTCAAATCACTGATGTTGCCGATGATATCCATATGTTGGGTAGCCTGGGTTAAGAAACGCGCAATATATACATTGATAGCCACAAAAGCTAGCACAAACAAACACAGCACCACTAAGCTTTGTAAAAGAAGCCGATACCTTTTGGTACGCACCATATATTGAAACAAGCTATCGTTATTGCTGACTTTCACGTCATTACCCTAGAAGAAGATAAATTAGAAAAAATAAATTAAAAAAGATAAATAATAGATAAAACCCACCGTTAAATACACAATTTACCAAAAGCTTTGAACCTGGTTATATTGGTTATACCATCATAAACCCTAGAGAGCAATTCAGACGAAAATACCCTTAAAATAGTATCAACTACGTGTACACTAGCCTGCCAATTTAGTGAAAACAAGCGTAAAAATATCTTTAGCTTGTAAAAAAACCCATAATGACCGTTGTCAGCATGGGTTTAACCAATGATATTAAAGCAGGGGTATTAAAGCAATAGTATCGAAGCCCTATGATTAAAGCGTTGACTCATGTCTAAATTAACTCGTATCTAAATTAGCTTATAGCTGTAACTCACTGATATCTGCAACCGTTAAAAACAACCCACGCACTTTTTTTAGCAACGCCAACCGATTGGCTTTGAGTTTAATATCTTCACTATTCACCATCACCTGCTCAAAGAAGTCATCCAATGGCTGCTGCAGCGTGGCTAGCGATTGTAAAATCTGGGTGTAGTTGGCGTTGTCAGTGTGTTGGTGGGGCTCAATACTTTGCGCTGCAGTTTGCACCGCTTGGTACAATGCTTTTTCCGCAGGTTCTTGTAAATAAGCCGTTTGTACTTGGGTTGCAATCTCACCCTCAGCCTTGGCTAAAATATTGGCAACACGTTTATTGGCCTCGGCAAGTTGTTTGGCGGGTGGCAAATCACGGAAGGCTTGTACGGCTTTGATACGATGGTCAAAATCCATTGGCACTTGCGGTTGTAGCGCCTGTACCGCAATAATTGTGTCCACGCTCACGCCTTGGTCTTCATACATGGCACGGTAGCGCGAATTAATAAACTCCATCACTTGTTTGAAAGTTTTTGGTAAGTCGTCAATTTTGCCTACATAACCCAATAAAGCTTGCTCAAGCAATACCACCAAATTTAATGGCAGTTGTTTCTCAATCAAGATACGCAGTACCCCAATCGCCGCGCGACGTAGGCTAAACGGGTCTTTTGAACCGGTTGGCGCTTGGTCAATACCAAAAATACCGACCAGCGTATCCAAACGGTCTGCTAATGCCAGCGCCGTTCCAATATTGGTCGCGGGTAATTTATCACCGCTAAATTTTGGCAGATATTGCTCTTCGATTGCCGCCGCCACCGCTTCTGGCTCTTGGTTTAAACGCGCATAGTAAGTCCCTGCCACGCCTTGTAATTCTGGAAACTCACCCACCAAGGTACTGGCAAGGTCTGCTTTTGACAGCAAGCCTGCCCGTGCCGTTTGCTCAACGTCTTCGCCAATTTGGGTAGCAATAAAGGCAGCTAGCTTGGCAATACGCTCAGATTTTTCCCAAATTGTCCCTAACTTATCTTGGAATACGCGGGTTTTTAGATTTTCAGTCAACGCAAACAATGGCTGTTTTTGGTCTTGTAAAAAGAAAAACTCGGCATCTGCAAGGCGTGGACGTACCACTTTTTCGTTACCGGCAATCACTTGCGCTTTATCTTTACTGTCAATGTTACTGATAAAGATAAAATAAGGCTGTAATTTACCTTGGCTGTCAGTCAAACAAAAATATTTTTGATCCGCCTGCATGGTGCTAATCAAGGCCTCTTGCGGTACTTGTAAAAATCGTGGCTCAAAGCTTGCACGTAGCGCTACTGGATAATCGACCAGCGCAGTGACCTCATCAAGCAAATCTTGCGGTACGATAGCGGTCGCCCCTACTTCATCGGCAAGCTGTTGCACTTGCTCTTTGATAAGTTGTTGGCGTTTGTCAAAATCAGCGATGACGTGCGCCTCGGCAAGGTTTTGCTCATAGCTGTCTGCCGTGTCAATTCTAACCTTATCAGGATGATGGAAACGATGGCCAAGACTATAACGACCCAGTTCAATGCCCTGCGACCCTGTCTCACCCGACGTTAATCCTTGAATCGTCGCTGACAGCACTTGGTCGTCTTTGAGTAGCACCAACCATTTGACAGGGCGAACAAACTCAGAACGCTCTGCGCCACTGCGCATGCGTTTGGCAATCGGCAGCTCATCTAAGGCTTTTTGAAAAATACTCGGCAGTAACTCAGCCACAGGCTGACCGATGATATTCATTTCATAGCCGATATAATCACCTTTATCACCTTTGATGGTAATCAAATCCTTGACGTCAATACCCAAGCCTTGGGCAAACCCTTGTGCCGCTTTGGTTGGATTACCGTCCTTGTCATAGGCAGCTTTGACTGCAGGACCGCGTTTTTGTTCGATTTTATCGGGCTGTTTTTCACTAATTCCTTGAATCTGCAAGGCAAGACGACGCGGGGCGGCAAAGCTTTTAATGGTATCAAAGCGAATATTGGCATCTTTTAGCGATTGGGTGACATGGTCAGTGAGAGCATCACGCAATGTTTTTAGATTTTTTGGGGGCAATTCTTCGGTGCCAAGTTCAAATAAAATAGTAGACATGCTAAAGCCTTGTTGATTCAAATAGGGTAAATATAGGCGATTATAGCAGAAATTTAAGCCATAAAAATGCCCCATCAGCGGGGCAAATCAAGAAAACCGTCAGCGCAAAACGAAAATTAAACTTATTGGCTGGCGCTTGCCGAAGACTTTACAGCGGTTGTAGCGACTGGCGTATTGACCGCGGCTTTTGGTTTGGCTTTGGCAGGATTGACCACAAAATTAATCCCCAACAACAACAGCGTCACCCCTAAAATCGGGCGCAATTTTTTCTCAGGCAGTTTACTGCTCAATAATGTGCCTACAATAATGGCAGGAATCGCGCCAACGAGCAAAAAGGTCAGCATGTGAAAATCCACACTGCCTGACAGTAAATGCCCGAGACCTGCGACCAAGGTTAATAACACCGCATGTACCACATCCGAGCCGATGATACGAATGAGTGGCAACTGAGGAAAAATTAGCACCAGCGCCATGACCCCAAATGCCCCTGCCCCAACCGACGATAAGGTCACTACTACCCCGAGCAATATGCCCATCAGCACCAATTTATATTTGGGGATTTGGGAGGTGAGGCTGTCAGTTTGGTCATTTTTGCGGTATTTGTCAAAAAACGCTTCGATACGGTTGCGAAAAATCAGCGAAATCCCAGTAATGGTCAACATCACGCCCAATATCAAGGTCATGATTAGTTTGATGGCGTTGATATTGCCCAAGTAGGTAGCGACGAGATAATTGGTGACAATAGAGGCTGGAATACTACCAATCGCTAGCCATAGCACGATTGGCCAAACGACATTTGATTTTTTAAAATGTACCACACCACCAAAAAACTTGGAAATAGCGGCGTATAGCAAATCGGTGCCAACAGCAATATGCGGCTCTACTTTTAGCAGTAAAATCAAAATCGGCGTCATCAGTGACCCACCGCCCACACCCGTCACACCCACGCAAAATCCGACAAAAATACCCGCTAAAATAAAATAAAGTTCCACTCACCGCCCCTTGTTACATGGCTTACTTGCTGCGGCTATTGTAGTAGAATAGCGCGTCGTTGCCCTGTGGCGATTTTTGATATAAATATGCGAGATTAGAATATTCTGATAATTTGATATTTTTTATTAGCGCTGACAACAAAATAATCAAGAAAATAAGGCAAAAAAAAAGGCAATAGAAACTATCTATTGCCTTTTTCAATTTTGCCGTCTAAAGAAATTTTTTTCGTCGATGTGATGAAACTATTGTGATTTATCCGCTTCTTTCATTTGTTGTTTTGAAATATTTTCTTTTGGTAGATATTTTTCTAACGCATCGGCTTTATGTGCGTCATCCGCCAATGGGAAGCCCAATTTGGCACGCGTTTCTACATAGCTTTGTGCTACCTTACGCGCCAAGGTACGCACGCGCAAAATAAAGCGCTGACGCTCAGTCACTGAAATCGCCCCACGCGCATCCAACAAGTTAAAGGTATGTGATGCTTTGAGCACCATTTCATACGCAGGCAGCGGCAGATTAAGACCGACCAATTTATCGGCTTGGCTTTCATAAAAATCAAACAACTCAAACATTTTTGCCACATCGGCATGTTCAAAGTTGTAGGTCGATTGCTCTACTTCGTTTTGGTGGAATACATCACCATAGGTGACACGACCAAATTCGCCATCCGTCCATACCAAGTCATACACACTGTCCACGCCTTGGATATACATGGCAAGGCGCTCAAGACCGTACGTGATTTCTCCTGTCACAGGAAAACATTCAATACCACCGACTTGCTGGAAGTAAGTAAACTGGGTAACTTCCATACCATTAAGCCAAACTTCCCAACCAAGTCCCCATGCGCCAAGCGTTGGTGATTCCCAGTTGTCTTCTACAAAGCGGACATCATGCGTTAGGGTATCGATGCCAATCGCTTTGAGTGACCCCAAGTACAATTCTTGAATATCAGGTGGATTGGGTTTGAGTACCACTTGGAACTGATAATAATGTTGTAACCGATTTGGGTTGTCGCCATAGCGACCATCCGTGGGACGGCGTGATGGCTGTACATAGGCGGCATGCCAACGCTCTGGACCTAATGCTCGTAAGAAAGTGGCGGTATGAAACGTGCCTGCACCCATTTCCATATCGTAAGGCTGTAACACCACACAGCCTTTTTCTGCCCAATAATTTTGCAAAGTTAAAATCAATTGTTGAAACGTCATCATACGAGAATTACCACTATATAGTCGGTGATTAGGCAAACTGTATTTATCAAAATAGTTGTCGACGTGATTTTGATAAAGCGTCAGTTTTTTTAATTAGTCACATTAAAAATTTAAATTTTTTTGCGTCGCAAATAGCACTTAAAATAGGCGGTACAATTGCCGAACGATATTTTTACTTAAAACGCCCAAAATAGCAAACTTATCCAATTTTTTAGCTAGATATATAGCCATGGTTATTGAGCAAATTAAGGGGTGGGCAAAACTACAAAGTATTAAAACAATATACATTTCGCGACAAATCAGTTACCGCATTTTAGCACTTTTTTACTAGATTTACGAAAATTCCTGTTACCCTTGAACAATAGATTTCGACGATTGATTGTTACCTTTTTTTATCCGGTTTTAGCCTTTTTAATCGCTTTTTTTTAAGATAAATCAGCCAAATTTGATACGTCATCCATTGTCGTTTTAGTTGGGTTTTGACTTTTAATTTTCATCTTTTATCGCCATAATAACCTACACAAGCTTTTACTTAATTTACCTTAAGTATTTGTTTTCAATAACTTTTCATGAGGTCAACCATGCTTATCTCGGCAAGTCTATTATTAGCTACTACGTCGTTAACTTCTAATTGGTTGTTTTTAATCGTTCTAGTTACTGTCGGTATGCTAGCGATTGCGTTTACCCCTTATCGTTTTGTATTGGGCTATTTTATGTTGGGTATGGTGTACTGGATTTCGGTGGAAGGGCTGCATTGGGCAGTGGTCACACTGTCATCGTTAACTGGCACAGATGCTTATGTAGCGGCAATTGGCTTATCGATGATTCCGATTGTGATAGCGTTAAATGGAAAACCCAAGTTTAACAAAGCCGCAAGTCAAGCTGCTACCAACCAAGCTATGTTAAAAAGTAGTGTTCAAATGAGCGCCGGTCATCGTCCTGTGGTATTAGAAAAAGATACCGATTTTCATCAAAACTTTGTTCGTCATGCTTCTGTGTTTGACTCAAAACAATAATAACAACCTCGCCACCTTATCGCTATAACAAGCTATTTAACCCATCACGTTGATGGGTTTTTTATGCGCTTTAGCTTGAGAAAAGGTAAAAAGTTCGCTGTCTAACGCTGCTTAAATACACAAATCAAACGCTTTGATTACAAAAAATGATACTGGTATGTTAAACATTACTGTAACTTAGCATCGATGACCTTATAATATATTGTATAACAAAGCTACTAAATCTTTTGTAATAGCGAATTATAATTTCTTTGAAATGAGTGACTTAAGTATCGTCATTTATTTAAAGAACTTGTGCATTGCAATATCTATAAAATCTATAATTTTGGAGGACACGTATGTTATCTCAATTAACCCAAATCAAATCAGATCCCCTTGACGTATTATTGTTTGCCGTTGGCTTGCGTCTAACCCAACTTGCCAAAATGGGCGATGACAAATTTAAAGGCTTATTGGAAAACCGTAATTTTACTATTCAACTCGGCAGCGACGCGGAACAAACATCACGTTACTACCAAATCAATAATGGTAATTTTAGCCAACATGCAGGTCCAGCCAAAGAGCCAACGTTGACGATTACCTTTAAAGATTCAATGACGGGTGTGAAATTGCTCACTAAAGGTGAAGCGACGGCATTTATGACAGGCATCCAAAATGGTGACTTAAAAATGTCCGGTGATTATTCACTGCTGATGTGGTTTAACCAAATCGCAAAATTTATTGTGCCAAAAGTACCTGAGCCACTTAAACCTGTGGTTGAACAAGCAAAACCATTAATTGAAAAAGCCACACCTTTTGCAAAAGAACTTTGCAGTAAAGCCTTAGCAATGATTGGGGGCACAAGCGCAGGTAAAGCATCTGGCAGCAGCAAATACTTTAATGAATCAAACACCAAAGACGTTAATGCTGACAGCGAGTCCGGAGCTGCAAGCAAATTAGACACCCTTAAAGCGAAAGCGGCTGAAATCAAAGACGACGCGGTGGAAAAATTTGATGAGCTAAAAACCGAAGCCAAAGAAAAAATCGATGCACTTAAAGAAGATGCGAGCGAAAAATTAGCGGATATCAAAGATACCGCTAATGAAAAACTTGGCGAAACCAAAGAAAAACTGGATGAGGTTAAAGCGCAAGCGGCTGATAAAATTGATGACGCTAAAGAAACTGCCACTGAAAAATTGGATGAAGCGAAAGTCACTAAGGACGATAAACTTGCTGAGGCTAAAACCAAGCTTGAAGACGTCAAAGACCAAGCGGCTGGAAAATTAGCTGATGTTAAAAGCTTGGCAGGTGAAAAACTAGATGATGCTAAATCAAAGGTTGACGCGTTAAAAACCCAAGCCGATGACAAACTAGATGCGCTAAACGATGAAGCCAAAGAAAAAATCAGTGAGGCAAAAGATAAAGTCGAACAAGCTAAGCAAACGCTGACAGACGAAAAAGGCAGTGATTCTGACGCATCCGATAACAAAGCCATCGAAGAGAAGTATGAAGCGGCTAAAGATAGTACCGCTAAAGCTGAAGATAGTACGGCAAATGATGATAGCATCCGTCCTGATAACGTGTTTGCCAAATCAGCGGATAATGAGAACTTAACGCCTGCGCTGCGTAAATCTGCTGAAATTGAGGCAAAGCATGCGTCTGATGAGGTCATTGCCGACAATGTCAAAACTAGCGCAGTCACTGATGATAAATCACCTATCACCAATATTTCAATCACTCGTGGAGATAACTCACAAGACAGATAAGCCATTGTCATTAAATTATAAAAAACAATCACTTTAGGTGGTTGTTTTTTTTTGGTATGATGAAACACCTTTTATCATTTTAAGCTTTGTTTTAATTAGGATTATAGCTGTCATGGCAGACTTATTAGCAATTCAACAATCACAACAACCGATTGGCACCACACTGACCACCCAAAGCCGCCCAACTCGCGAGCAAATTCAAGCTTGGTTTGAATTACCTTTGATGGATTTACTGTTGCTAGCGCAAAACAAACTTCGCGAACACTTCCCACCCAATGCGGTACAAATCAGTACCCTGCTATCAATAAAAACGGGTAATTGTCCTGAAGATTGTGGCTATTGCTCACAGTCAGGACACCATAGCACCGACTTACAACCTGAAAAGAAAATCGAAGTACAAAAAGCGATTAGCGAGGCCAAAAAAGCCAAAGCCGCTGGCTCTAGCCGTTTTTGTATGGGTGCGGCATGGAAACACCCAAACGATAGAGATATGCCCTATGTGGTTGAGCTCATTAAAGAAGTCAAAGCATTAGGGTTAGAAACCTGCATGACGCTTGGCATGTTATCGGGTAACCAAGCACAAGTACTTGCTGAAGCGGGATTAGATTACTACAACCATAACCTTGATACCTCACGCGAGTACTATAACCATATCGTCTCCACCCGTAGTTATGATGACCGTCTAACTACCCTTGACCATGTGCGACAAGCCGGCATTAATATTTGCTCAGGTGGTATCATCGGTATGGGTGAAAGTCGTGATGACCGCATCAACTTACTCACAGAACTGGCTAATCTGCCAAAACCCCCTGAATCAGTCCCAATCAATATGCTAGTACCCATTGAAGGCACGCCGATTGCAGATCAGCTGCAAGGCACGCGCTTGCCTGTGCTTGAATGGATTCGTACCATTGCTGTCACGCGCCTTGCTTGCCCAACCAGCTATGTGCGTATTGCCGCAGGTCGTGAAGGCTTAACCGATGCCGAGCAAGCCATGCTGTTTATGGCCGGTGCCAATTCTTTCTTTTATGGGAATCGTTTATTGACCACCGATAATGCTACCACCAACCATGATGATCAATTGATTGCCGATTTAGGGTTGACGGTTGAAAAAGCCGAGCCTCGACAAATTCCTGTAACCAATGCGATGAATGGTCGCATCGGGAGTTTGGCTGTCGTTTGATATGCCAAGAAACCGCCGAAGTGGCGGTTTTTTCTTAGATGCTTTAGCGATGCTTTAACAGAGTTCAACAGTATGTTAGCCAATTTTGCCCTTCAATCAGCCCTTGATGAACAGCGCCAAAAAGACCTGTATCGTCAACTGACGCCCATTAGGCAAGGGGTGACGCCCACCATTGACATAGATGGCAAAACCTACGTCAACTTTGCCAGCAACGATTATTTGGGACTTGCCACCGACCCGCAACTCATACAAGCGTTTAGCCAAGCTACAAAAACTATCCAGCAAGTCGGTAGTGGCGCGTCGCACCTGATTACGGGGCATACGCTTTGGCATGAACAGTTGGATACCACCCTTGCCCAAGTGACAGGCTATGAACGGGCATTAACTTTTAGCACAGGGTATATGGCAAATGTCGGTGTGATTCAAGCGTTGTGTGGTAAAGACAGCGTGATTTTTAGCGATAAGCTCAATCATGCCTCCATTGTCGATGGGGCAATCCTTAGCCGTGCCAAAGTCATGCGTTTTGGGCATCGCAATTATAGCCAATTAGAACAATTGCTTTCGCAAAGTAGCGCTAAGCAAAAACTGATTGTCACCGATCATATTTTTAGCATGGATGGCACCATTGCCGATTTGGCTGCGCTGCATGCGTTAGCGGTTCGCTATGAATGCGCCTTGATGGTAGATGATGCCCACGGTTTTGGTTTGCCCTATCAGGCTTATAAAAAAGCCCAACCGCAAGCGGATATCTATATCGGCACCTTTGGTAAAGCGATAGGTACTAGTGGCGCATTTGTCGCAGGTTCGAGTGAGTTGATTGACTATGTGACCAATTTTGCCCGTTCATTTATTTATACCACGGCGATGCCCCCTGTGCTTGCCAGCGTGACTAAAACTAGCATAGTCATGTCGCACACCGATACTTTGCGCAGCGATCAATTACTTGCCAACATCAAACAGCTCAGTCAAGGGCTATTGCAGCAAAATTGGCAAGTAGGCATTGATAATCAAATACCGACCACCGCCATTATTCCTGTGGTCATTGGCAATAATGACAGAACCCTGCAGCTTGCCAACGCGTTAAAATCTCGCGGTTTTTGGGTGTCGGCCATCCGTCCACCTACGGTTCCGGTAGGCACAGCACGGCTACGCTTTTGCGTGAGTGCTCGTCATAGTGAACAACAAATCTCGGATTTACTTGCCATCATGCAAACTTTAAAATAACGGCTATTTGCAGAATTTTTTAGGGCAAGTTTATTTAGAGTAAGCTGATTTAGAATAAGCTGATTTAGGGTAAGCTTGTTGAGTTGCATCATCATCGGGGTAAGCAATGACAGAATATTTTTTATGGTTTAAAGCTTGGCATGTGATTTCATTGGTGTGTTGGTTTGCCGCGATTTTTTATCTACCACGCTTGTTTGTCTATCATGCCATGAGTGCCGATAAAATCAGTCAAGATCGATTTGCATTGATGGAGCGTAAACTGTATCGCGGCATTATGACACCTGCGATGATTGCCACTTGGATTTTTGGCTTGTGTATGCTGCTACCCAATTGGGACAGTTATAAAACCCAAGTTTGGCTACATATCAAGCTAGCCTGCGTCATTGCGTTGACAGTATATCATATAGCTTGTGGTCGATTTCGCTTAAAACTGATTGATAACCCTAACTATAAAACCCATGTTTTTTGGCGGTGGTTTAATGAGGTGCCTGTGTTTATTTTAGTCGCCGTGGTGATTTTGGTGATTGTTAAACCGCAATTTGGCGCGTAATCATTTTGGCACTTCAGGGGTTAAATCACAGTGCAAGGATTCAATCATAGAAGGTTGCCATGATTGCCTGCGCTATTTTTGGTGAGCGCAAGGTGTAAATACGGATCAAGATCAGCTTGTTTGAGCAGCCAATCGACATAATCAGCCGGCAAGTCTTTAATGGCAACCCCTTTATGTTTGCCAAAGCGCATTACCGTGGGTTTTCGGGCATGTTCACTGGCTTGATACAGCTGTGGCATATCGGTAATGCGATGCTGATAGCAGATAGCTTTTAATACCAAAAAGGTAAACCAAATATCGTATTTGGCACCATGCGCGAATTTGATATTTTTCTTGGCAACTTGTGGCTCAAAAAAACACAGTAGCGCACCCAAACTATGGCTATCTAACTGCGGGAAAAAATGCCGCGCCAGTGCCAAAGTGCAAATACGCTTGATGTTTGATAAATCGCAGTCGGCATTGGTGAGCACGTCAGCATCAAAGTCGATATTGTGCCCAATGAGATACTCGCAGTCTTCTGGTAACTGAAAATCAGTATGCGGCGGCTTGTCTGCCACATCCTCGTCAAAAATCCCTGTGATGGCTTGGCTGCCCAAAGTAATTTTTTTGTGTGGGTTAAAGCGCTGCTCAAAGGCATTGTGGGTCTGTAGTATCAGCTCGCCTGCTGGACTAAACACCACGCCAATGTAGGCAATTTCGGTCGCATGTGGCTCAACCAATCCATGCGCTTCTGTATCTAAAATATAACTACTCATAACTTTAAAACTTACTAAATCGCTCAATTCACCAGTTATAGACAATCATCATACACGATTTGGCGATAGCTTCCTTAGGTTTTCAGTATCCTGAGTTTTCAATATCTTGGGTGCACCAACCGCTAAGTAAAATTTTTGCTTGGTCTTTGCTGCTTCGCTAACCCTGTTAAATTAGCCAACTTAGCCAATAAGGGCGCCAACTCAACCAACAAGGGTATGGGTCTCAGGATAACGAATACGGGTCGGTTTAGGGGTTGCGATAAAATACGCCAAGGTTAACGGCCCAAGACGCCCCATATACATCATAAACATAATCACACATTGCCCAGGCTCACTCAAGGTCGGGGTGAAATTTCGCGATAACCCGACTGTTGCCGATGCCGATATCACTTCAAATAAAATATCAACCAAATGCCCTTCTGGCTCACATATGGTTAAAATAAACGCCGCTAAAGCAATCATCAAAATCGATGTGCTCATCACCGCAAACGATTTTTTTACCAAGTGATCAGAGATAGCACGATGAAAAATCGTCACTTGCGGGTGCTGGCGCAAATATGCCCTAGTCGATGCTAGGATAACCACAAAGGTACCGATTTTGATACCGCCACCTGTGGACATTGAGCCTGCGCCAATAAACATCAATATAAAAGTCAATAACGTACTGGCATCTGTCACTTGGCTATAATCAATATTATTAAAACCTGCGGTACGTGACGTTACCGCCATAAACCAAGATGCAAACCACTGCCCAGCTTCGCTCAATCCGCCAATCGTTTTGGCGTTATGACGCTCAAGTAACCAATACCCCATACAACCGATGACATTGAGCGCTAACGTGCCCAAAACCATGACTTTGGTGTGCAGGGTAAATTTTTGCCAGCGCTTGTGTTTGATGATATCTAAAATCACCAAAAACCCGATACCGCCCGTGATAATAAGCAGACTTATGATAAAACTAATCATCGGCTGTTGCACATAGGCAGTCATATTGTTGCCATTTAGCGCAAAACCTGCATTGTTAAACGCTGAGATACATAGAAAAAAAGCTTCATACATCGCATCTTTTAGCCCTTTTAGCGGTGCTAACAATAGCGTTAATCCTAAAAAACCCAAGCTCTCGGTGATAAAGGCAATTTTGATTACCGCTTTGGCGGTACTACCAATTTGGTTGCTATGAGTACCCAACGCTTCTTGCGCCGTAATGGAGCCGGATAACCCCATTTTACCTTGCAGACTGGTCAATACCAAAATCGCAAAGGTCATAAAGCCTAGACCGCCAAATTGAATCAGCGCGGCAATCACCAGTTGTCCAAACGTGGTATAGTTAGCGGTATCTACGACATTTAGCCCGGTGACAGTCACCGCAGACGTCGCAGTAAAGGCTGCCGCTAGGATACTAATCGGTTGAATCGTTGCGATTGGCAATGACAGCAAAACCGTCCCTATCACAATTAACGCTAAAAATCCCAAGGACAAAATCGCAGGCGAGGACAACTGCAGTCCCTGTTTGGTAGGCGGCTCTAGGTCGTGAGTACTGGGTTTTGATTTATCAACAATTTTTGGTTTGTCGCCTTTTTTGACTTCACGAAACGGCATATCTACACCTAATTACCTTTTTTGCGTGAGTGGTGGACTAAATAGCCGTTTGCCGAATGACTTTGGCAAGGCGACGCAGCGCTTGGGTATCACCCCCTACCACCAATTTATCACCACCTTGAAAGAAAAAGCCATCAGGTAATTGGTTAAAGATTTGCTGGTTGCGTTTTAACATGATAAAGGTAATATCAGGATGACTGTGTTGGACATCCGACCACGGGTGCCCTCGCCACTGCTCAGGCGGGTCTAGGCGAACCAAAAACTGCTCGTCACCCAATGCCATGTATTGTTTGACCATCGGATAGTTCATCTTTTGGGCAATACGAATCCCCATGTCTTGTTCGGGGTGAATAATATTGTTCACCCCTAAGCTTTGTAGGATTTGGTGGTGAGAGTCGGTTTTGGCTTTCACCCATAGGTTTTGTACGTTCAGGCTTAGTAGGTTGAGTGTACATAGCAAGCTGGCTTCAAGGTTATCACCAATGCTCACGAGTACGCCGTCAAAACTCGCAAGGTCAAGCTCTTCTATGGTGTCTTTGTCGGTGGCGTCAGCAATCACGGCACGGGTGACATATTCACTGATGTCATCGACCAGTTTTTCATCAATATCAATCGCTAGGACTTGGTTGCCCAGTTTTTCAAGCTCTTTAGCGCAGGTAATACCAAAAACACCCAGTCCGATAATGGCAAATTGCATTTTTTATTGTTCCTTTATGATAAATTTTTATTCTTTGCTCGGTAATAAATCTATCAAGTAGCTTTCAATTTCATTTTTTCTTTTTTTACCCCAAGCAGATGGATGATGTAGTCTATAGCAGATAGCATCATTATCTGGCAACTTAAAAGACCATAAATCTTCAACTTCGAAACCTTTAAATGGCTTCTTATCCGTTAATTTATCATTTGGAAAATACTGTCTTCGAACTTCTATACCTTTATTACCCGTTGCAAAAATAATATAATCGGGTTTTAAAATTTCAATTTGGGCTTTTAATAATTCTTCAGAAATTTTTACAACACCATTAATTAAATTTTTATTTTTCGAGTTGTTAATGTGCCCTTTATTATAATCAAAAGCATACACATTCGACCAAATCAAACCTTCCTTACCACTTTTATTTGCTATTTTCTTTAGAAAATTAAAAAAACCTGCACCTTGAGCTTGTGAGCCATCCATTGTTTTAACAAAGTAATTATGACTTTTATCCATTAATTTTTGGATATAATCGTCATCGTAAACGTTGGAATTGAACTGCTTATTGCTGGTCAGCCAATCATTTGTTTCTCTACCAACTATCATAATTTTATTTTTTGCGCTTTCATAGTTATCAGTTACAGGCGTTAAAAATAATTTAGATAATTTTTCTATACCTAAAGTGCTATCTAAAAACTCTTGATTTTCTTTTACTATTGCTAAATAACGATTAAATAATTGTTGCTTCAAACTCACGATAAATACCTTTTATGTATGCTATTCAATTAAATCCAAAAAAGACTTTTAGATAGTGACCTATTTCCCCATCTTCCCAAATATTTTCAGCTTCTTGAAAATTTATCGCAGTGAATATATCGTTATTTTCTTTTAACAAGCCACTATCTACAATACCTTGTATAACTTGTCCATGATTTTCAAAACCATAAACTTCTGATTGTGCGATTTCAACTATCAAAACGCCATTAACTTTACAATTTGGCTTTTTCGATAGAACCTTTTTCAAATTATTATCAATTAAATCTGCTATATCTTGCCCAGTTTGACAATATTCAACAAATATTAAATAACGGTTCTTTTGCAAAAAATACTCAACATCCATAGCATTCAAATAGATAAATCCATAATCAGCTAACATCATATCAAAGGCTTTAAAGACGTTTTCAACTTGATTATCACGGCAGTAAATAACATTATCAGCTAATGCTAAAATCTCTTTACCTACTTGCTCATCAACTTGTATGGCAATCAATTGCTTACAATTCACTTGCTGTCGATAAATTGAAATGGCTTGAGAGGTAATTTGATTATCAATCACAAAAAACGTTATTAATGCTTGATAACTCGGCTGGCTTTGGGCTTGATAGACGTCGAAAAATCGGAATTCTCTATCTAATGCATCTTTAAATATTGTGCTTTGATGAAAATTAAAGCCCATTTTAATTTCTCATTATTTTTTAGTGCGCTGGCGACTGGCTTCATACAGCACCATACCAGTAGCGACACTGACATTTAAGCTTTGGATTTGCCCATGGTCATTGCCGGGCATCGGGATATAAACCAGCTGGTCGCAGGTATCTGCGGTCAAACGGCGAATACCATCACCTTCTGAGCCCATCACAATCGCCACATCACCTGTCAAATCACAGTCTTGCACGGGCTTTGCCGTGTCATCGAGTGCCGTACCAAACACAAAAACCCCTTGTTTTTTGATGTCAGTGAGCGTACGCGCAAGATTAGTGACTTGGATAAAAGGAATTAATTCCACCGCACCGACGGCAACTTTTGCCACGGCTGGGGTGATGCTTGAACTATGATTTTTGGGAATAATGACGGCTGAGACGCCCATTGCCACAGCGGTACGCAAACACGCGCCAAGGTTGTTCGGGTCGGTGATTTGATCAAGCACCAGTAGTAATAGCGGTTTTCGCTCGGTTTGGTGTTTGTCGACTAGGTATTTGAGATCTGCTTCATCTTGGAGTTCAGCAGGGCGGGCTTGCAATACCACGCCTTGATGCTGCGGACTTTCTGCAAGTTTGGTGAGTTTGTCTTTGGCGCTGATTTGTATCGCAATCCCGTAGGTTTGGGCAAGCTCAGTGATGTTGGCTACCGTGGCATCATCTTGTTTTTTACCGTCTTGAATAAAGAGTGTTAACCCATCGATACCGCGGTGTTGCAAGATGGATTGCACGGCATGAATGCCATAAAAATAACTCGGTTTTGCCATGATTGATGACCCTTTTCTTCAATTTTATATTTGCCTTGCCCCTAGCCTTCTAGGTGGCAAATGTACTGCACGACTGCTTCATTACGTAGCTCATAACTGCTATGCCCTTCGACCAAGAACGCTTGACCGGCACGGTAATAAGTAAACTCTTCCTCGCCTGCCAGTTTGACTTCACACTCGCCTGCCAAAATTTCGATACGTTCAGATGAGTCGGTTTTAAATTCATAGGCTGGCACATCGGCATCACAAGGTAGCACGATTCCTAGCATTTTTTTGCGTCCATCTTCAAACCAAACGGTCCGACTAAAAGTACGACCTTCATAGTAAACATTCGCTATTTTTTCTACCGATACATGGTCGAAACGATTAGGTGACGTCATGAGATTCTCCTTAAAATACACAGTCAGTTGACTTGATAACGCTGCCTTATTATAAAGAATTATAAAGATTGGCAGGTCGTTTTGCGGCAACCCGCTTTTTTTAGTCGACAAATGGGTTTTATAATCAAACGCAGTCCGTGACTTGTCGCAATCAGCCAATGCTATTGCCGATAGATTTTTAACGGTTGATAAAAAATTATGTTCCGTTATCCTTATGCAGACGTTGTTTAGACCAATAGGATATCATCAAATTTAGTCAACTTTTATGACAATCTATTATAACAATCTATGTTTTATGACAATCGATGAAACCGCCCTCAACTTAACTAGGCGAAGATTGCTAGACACAGATACCCATCAAAGATAGCCAGCTGACGGAAATTTGGATTTTTGCGTTGCTTATTTTGTAATTGTCCCAATTATGCTATTGTTTAGTGTGAAACAGCTAGATGGAATTTTTACTGATTTTTGAAGACTTGTCTAGGATTATTGTGAGCTTTTCATGACAAGGTTACAATAAAGTTTTTGCAAATTTGACCGCCAATGTGCCACTCTTAACGTCAATGATAGGATTGATATGCTGACACAGTTAACCTTACAAAATTTAGCACTCGTCACCAATGCTGAAATTGAGATGAATGCTGGATTTAACATTATCACTGGCGAGACAGGTGCTGGTAAATCACTATTGCTTGACGCCTTGACCTTGTGCGTGGGTGGTCGTAGTGACGCAGGTTTGATTCGGCATGGACAGACTACGGCAGACGCTTTTGCAGAATTTAATATCGGTCAATTACCCGACGTCATGGCATGGCTGAGCGAGCAAAATTACCCATTTGAAGACGATACGCTGCTGATTCGCCGGCAACTTGCCAACCAAAACGGTACGCTTCGTAGTAAAGCTTGGCTCAATGGCATGCCCATTAGCATGAATGAGCTTAAAACCTTGGGTGGGTTACTGGTCAATATTCACAGCCAACATGCCCAGCAAAGTTTGCTGCGTCCGCAGTTTGTGATGGAATGGCTTGATAGCGCCACGGGCTTAAATAGCCAAGCAAACGACGTGAAACAAGCGTTTTTGCAGTACGAACGCCTTAAATCACAAGCCGCGCAGCACGCTAAAGACGAGCAATTGCGCCAGCAGCAAATTCAGCTATTGAGCAATCAATTAGCCGATATTGAGCCAATTGCCACTGTCTTGTACAATGAACTTGAAGCTGAATACGATGAATTGTCTAACCTTGAAAACCTTATGCAGCAAGCCGCCTTGTCGGTGCAATTACTCGATAATGACAGTGATGAGCCCGATGTGATAAGCCTGCTTAATCGGGCGATTAAACTGTGTGAAGCGCAGACCGAGCTTAGCCAAACCTATGCTGATTGTGTTGACCAGTTGTACTCAGCACATACCCAAATCGCTGAAGTCGCTAGCACCCTGAGCAATTATGCGGAAGGGCAAAGCCTTGACCCCAAGCAGTTAGCACTACTTGATGAGCAGTTATCGACGTTCCACCGACTGGCGCGTAAATATCACACCACGCCGGAAAGCCTTGTTGAAGACAGCCAAGCCTGGCAACAGCAATTAGATGATTTGCAATCGGTGATGTCGCCTGAAGCGATGGCAGAGCGAATTGAAGAAGCTTATCAAATCTATCTGCAAAAAGCCCAAGCGTTGGATGACAGTCGCCAAGCCAATGCCACGACGTTAGCTGAAGCCCTGGTCGCACGGTTAAAAACATTGGCATTGCCCAATGTGCAAGCAGCATTTGAATTTACCCCACTTGATAAACCGCAAAGTATCGGGTTATCGCAAATCGATTTGCTATTTAGTGCCAATGTCGGTATGCCGATGCAACCGATTCACAAAATTGCCTCAGGCGGTGAATTATCACGGCTAGCCCTTATCATGCAAGTCATTGATGCGCAAGGGGTTTGCCGTAATACTACCACCGATATGGCAACCACCACCCGTCAGTTATTGGTATTTGATGAAGTAGATGTGGGTATCAGTGGTGGCACGGCGCAAGTGGTGGGCGAGTTACTGCGTGAACTGGGTGAAGAGCAACAAATCATTGCGATCACTCACCAATCGCAAGTCGCGGCACAAGCCCATCAGCATATTTTGGTGTACAAGACCCAGCAAGAGAAAGCCCAGTCTCACTTAAAAATTCTGTCGGGCGATGACCAAGTGCAGGAATTAGCGCGCATGTCGGGCGGGGTCAATATCACCGAAGACACGCTCCAACACGCGCGCAGTTTGCTAGCAAGTCGCCGTGTCAGTTAATTTAATATGGCTTATCGCTTTGAATGTTTATCGTTTTTAATGCTTATCGTTTTTAATGTTTGTCGCTTTTAATTAGGTATGCCACTGAATGTCAAAAAACCAAAATCTTACCAACCATTTTTTGATAGCGTCGCCCAATATTGACGGCGGGATTTTCTATCAATCTTTGGTCTATATTTGCCGTCAAGACCAACAAGGCACGTTAGGGCTGGTAATTAACAAACCCATCGAAACCAGCAACGTCGCCAAATTGTTTGAAGAATTAAATATTGATGTGACAATCACCGACTTGCACCGAAAATTACCTTTAGATGGAGGTCCTATGAACCCGGAAGTTGGGTTTGTGCTCCATACTGGACAGCCCGATTGGGTATCTTCGTTTGCCATCACCGAAAACGTCTGTATCACCACTAGCAAGGATATTTTACAAAGTATCGCCAATGGTCAAGGCGTTGAGCATTTTGAGCTTTGTTTGGGTCATGCCAGCTGGGCAAAAGGGCAGCTAGAAGAAGAAATCAACCAAGGCGATTGGTTTGTTTTGCCGGCATCAATGGGGCTATTGTTTGATATTGAGCACAAAAACCGCTGGCAAGTCGCCGCTCAGCAGTTGGGCGTTGATTTTAACAAACTGAGTACGGATATCGGGCATGCTTAACCTGACTATGACGCAAGATACCCATCACACCCACACTATCGAAACGGTGATGGGGCTTGATTTTGGCATCGCAAAAATGGGTATCGCCTTGGGCAATACCTTAACCCAAACCGCAAGCCCGTTGATGCAGTTTAAAATGGATAATGGCAAACCCAATTGGGATGAATTGCTAAAAATTATCGAGTCATGGCAAGTAAGCACCATCATCATCGGTTTGCCACTGAATATGGATGGCACTGCATCTGAGCTTGGCAATCGTGCCAAAAAATTTGCTCGTAGGCTCAAGCACCAGCTCGAAGAAGCGCATCGACCACGCCCGATTATTTTGGCGGATGAGCGCTTAACTAGCCGTGAAGCCAAAAATTTGGCTTGGGAATATGGTCTAATCAAAAGTGACAAAGAGCCGATTGATAGTATCGCCTCGGCAATTATGCTTGGCAGTTGGCTTAGAAGTCGCGAAGGAGCGCTGTTATCATGACTCAATTAAATGCGCCTGCCATGCCAACGACCAAAGGCTTTTCTGCCCCTGTTCTTGGTTTGATTGAGCACGCACAGCGACTCAACAAATGGTCAATTTATCTGGTTTATTTGGCAATTGCGCTATTTTTATTATTTGGTACCCTAAAGAGCTTGTCACAGTTTAAGGACAGTCAAACGATTTATACTTTGTTTCATTGGGTGCCTTACGGACTCGTTGGACTGACCATACCGCTATCCTGCTATGTGGCGTTTATTTTATACCGTTATCGTTTAAGCCAGCCGAGCATGCTTGCGCTGTGTATCGGTATGGGATTTGGCTTGTTTGTTATCAGTAGCTATGTCGCCCTAGCCGCCTGGATTGGGGTAGCGTTTATGTTTAAAGCCAATTTAACCCGTTTTTTTAATTTTATTCAAGAAAGTCGACAAACAGAGACTCAACATGCCTGATGCCAATTACCAACTCGATACCCAAGGGCTGATTTGTCCAGAGCCGATTATGCTGCTGCATAAAACCGTTCGTAAAGCGCAGTCGGGGGAAGTGATTCACGTCATCGCCACTGACCCTGCGACCACGCGCGATATCCCCAATTTTTGTCGTCATCTGGGGCATGAACTTATCGAGCAGCAAGACATCATAAACCCCCAACAACACCAAAACCCTGATCCGTATGCCAATGTGTATCATTACTGGATTAAGAAAAAAGCTGGTTAAAAAAACGCCCCTTATTCCGAGATTTCAAGTCATTTATGTCCCAAGTCGCCGCGCGCCAACCTCGCCAAGTCAAATCCTTACACCTTCATGATGAGCCCAGTTATATTCAGCAGTTTCGCCAAGAATTGCTAACGCGGGGACTTGCTACCAATACGCGCAATGCTTATATTCGTGACTTGATGCTGTGCGAAACCACCTGTAGCAAAGCCATCACCCGTTGGGACGCCAGTGACGTGTTGGCTTGCCTAGCGGCGCTCTATAAACAAGGCAAAACAGCGCGCAGCCAAGCACGTGCCTTATCATCGCTTAAACAGTTTTTTTTATGGCAAATCAACGCCAATCAGCGTGATGACAACCCGTGTGAACATATCAAGACCCCAAAACTTGGGCGCGCGCTGCCCAAAGATTTATCGGAAAGTGATGTCGACGCCCTACTCGCTAGCCCAGATACATCGACCCCATTGGGCATGCGTGACCAAGCCATGTTTGAAGTGCTCTATGCCTGCGGGCTGCGTGTTTCTGAGCTTATTCATTTATCGTTAAGTGAAGTCAATCTCAATGCTGGCTGGTTACAGGTTACCGGTAAAGGCGATAAGACTCGACTGGTACCCCTTGGTGAAGTGGCGATTGATGTATTGACCGATTATTTGACCCTAGCGCGACCACAACTGTGTATCATGAAAAATGGGCGAGAAAGTCGCTGCCAAGCGGTATTTTTGACCCAACAAGGCGGCTACATGACCCGCCAAAACTTTTGGTATGTCATTAAACGCTACGCCAAGCAAGCCGGCATCGAAAGTGAAATTTCTCCGCATACCTTACGTCATGCCTTTGCCACCCATTTGCTCAATCACGGCGCTGACTTGCGCAGTGTACAGATGTTATTGGGTCACAGCGATTTATCAACCACCCAAATCTATACCCATGTGGCTACAGCAAGACTGCAACAGCTGCATCAGCTGCATCATCCGCGCGCTTAAGGCTGTTTATAAGGTAGAAAGTAGCGCACTGACAGGCGCTTTTTTAGAGACAAATTTTTTGAAACCCATAAATCATAAAATCGGTCGTAAAGCACATTGACCCTGCTTGCTGGCAGCGTTCGATTAATGCCTCACGTCTGGCTGGCTGCGCCCGAAATGCATAGGGCGTCATCGTCAATAAATCTTGTAACTGCATAGCAGTAAGCGAAATCGTGGTTTCCACCCGCGTTTGCTTGACCAACTCAAAATACGGTGCTAATTCATCGATAAATTTGTCTGAGTCGTGCGCCACGATTTGTTCAAATAACCCGTCACGCATCTCAATCAAATGATTGACGGCAGGCTTGGCAATCACTACAAAACCCTGATCGCTGACCAACCGATGAAATTCATCCGCCAAAATCGGGCTAAAAATGCTGGTTAACATACTCACCGACTGACTGGCCAATGGTACTTGCGAAGCAGATGCCACTAAGCAATATTTTTGTGTGGTCGTGCTAATTGGTTTAAGTCGTTTGGCCGTGGCAATTACGGCAGGTTTGCTGATATCAAGCGCGACTAATTTACTTGGGTTAAGCTGTAAAAATCGCTCAGTGTAATATCCTTCGCCACAGCCAATGTCTAGCCAATTTACCGATGGTTGGGAGGATAATAGCCCTTTGCAAAATTCATACAGCCCATCTTGCAGCGACTGATAAAACCCCGCTTGCAAAAAACGACGACGCGCCATAATCGACTCATCACTATCGCCAGGGTTTTTGCTATGCTTATTTTGCACCGGTAGTAGATTCACATACCCTTGTTTGGCGACATCAAAATCATGTTGCCGCTGCTGCGCATTTTCACCCGTGCATTGCCAAACTTTTTCACCCACCTTTAGCGCACTTTGGCAAATCGGGCAGCGAAAATTTGCAGAAAATGTCGAAAGGAATGCCACCATAAAAATATCTCAAAAAAAACCGTTAAAAACCCAAAGCGGCTAACCCGCTGCAACTGCGCAAAATCAGTCGTCTATCAGACTTTGCAAAATCATAATATCTTCATGCACTTGAGCCATTTTTGGTTGCAGTGCCTCAGGTATTTTTAATGCCAGTGCTGAATCTGCCATCGGATGCTGCTGTGATGTGTCCGCTGCTCGCAGCGATGGCAATTCAATGTTTGACACATCAGGGATAGTAGGAGCCGCTAGCTTAGCATTGGTATAAGTATTTAGGAATGACTGTAAATTTTTCGCGCCCGTCTTTTTATCACAGCATTTTTTGCTTAATACAGTTTCAGTTTCAGCGGATGGTGCGTCTGTAGTGGCAATAGCGCTTGCCAACGCTGCAACAGGAGTGCTAGGTTGTTTGAAAATTTGCCCTAGCGGCACATCGCAGCTAATCCAGCCTTTTTCAATCAATTGTTGTAAATCTAACTTAGACAATAAATTGCTCACCGCTTGCTCACCCAAGCTAGTATTTTCTTTAATCAATAAGATAAATTGGCGTTGTCTAAGCGTCATTTCAGCCGTGTTAAGCGCTTGTTTGCCTGCCTCACTACAAGCTAGTGTAACAGGGATTTCATTGATAGTTACTTTCAACACACACCTCCTTGTTGTGACAGTGCTCGCTAAACGAGTGGGTTGTAATCAAACACTTCGCCTACAATTTAGTCATCACCATATAAAAATTATAGCATATTTAATTTTTTGCACATGCGCAAATAAATACAGACAAAAAAAATGACATCCAAAGATGCCATTTGATGCAAAGCGCTGTTAGCGAACGTAGCAAAGTTAGCGAAGTTTCAACGTCATCAGCCCTAATATAACCAAGACAATGGTAATAATCCAAAAACGGGTAACCACTTGGGTTTCTTTCCAGCCGCCTTCTTCAAAATGGTGATGCAGCGGCGCCATGCGAAAGATGCGTTTTTTACGAAGTTTGTAAGAGCCTACTTGTAGCATGACCGATACCGCTTCTGCCACAAATAAACCACCCATGATGAACAGCACAATCTCTTGGCGCGTCATCACGGCAATGGTTCCAAGCATCGCGCCTAAGGCTAATGCACCAACATCGCCCATAAACACTTGGGCGGGATGGGCATTAAACCATAAAAAACCCAATCCTGCGCCAACCATGGCGCCACACACCACTGTCACATCGCTATTATAAGCAATATAGGGCACGTGGAGATATTCAGCAAAGCGAAAATCCCCTGACACATAAGCAAACACCCCTAAGCCTGCGGCAACCAACACCACGGGAAAGATGGCGAGACCATCCAAACCATCGGTTAAGTTGACCGCATTTGAGGTGCCATTAATCACAAAATAAGTAAAAATAATAAACGCCAAACCCAATGGTACAGCGGAAAAAGGAATAGACACGTTTTTAAATAGCGGAATCAGTAGATCTTGCATGGCATGCGCTGTCGCCATATGCGGCTGCTGACTAGCAATCCAGTACAAGGACACACCAACAAATAAAGCGCCAACCGACAACCAAAAATATTTTTTGCGTGCAATCAAGCCTTTTGGGTCTTTATATTTGATTTTTAGCCAGTCATCTGCCCAGCCCACCGCGCCAAAAATCACCAAGACCACCAGCAAAATCCATACGTAGGGGTTGATTAAATTCGCCCACAGTAGCGTGGTCACCAAAATACTGCCTAAAATTAAAATCCCGCCCATGGTGGGTGTGCCTGTTTTGGCAAGGTGACTCTGTGGACCATCGTTACGAATGGCTTGTCCATATTTGAGCGCACGCAGCCGTTCAATGACGCGGCCTCCAAACACCATACTGATACCCAGCGCAGTCAGCACCGCTAATAAAACACGTAAGGTCAGCGATGACACAGCCGAAAATGGGGAATAAAATTGGCTTAGCCATTCAAATAACCACAATAGCACGAGTGGACTCCTTAGGGGGTTCTGGGTAAAAACAGGGGCTTAAGATCCCTGTCATTATCATGATAGGATACATGAAAAATCGCTATGAACACCGTCTTACGTTGACTCATCAGCAAAAACCCATCATGAAAAGTTGACTATTTTAAGTAAAAATTCACAAAAAATCAGCCAATTTTTATCAATTGGCTGATGAAAGTTCTGTTTTAGCTAGGATGGCTGACGGGTTAACTCGTCAATTATTTGCTCCATTCTCATATAGCGCGAGCCTTTAAACAAGATATGCCAGGCGTCATCACTACTCGCCAGCTTATCTTTGATCGCCGCAAGTAGGGATGCTTTATCTGGGTATGCCTGTGCTTGCATGCCGGATGCTTGCGCTTGCGCGACGGTAACAGGCGTTAACTCCCCCACCGTATACAGCACAGTCACGCCAGAGGCGGCGATAGCCTCACCAAGCTTGCGATGCTCCTCTTGCGCAGCGTCGCCCAACTCACCAATATCGCCCAACACCAACATGGTGGGCGCACCTTGACTCACCAACACTTGCGTGGCAGCAACGACGGCACTAGGGTTGGCATTATAAGTGTCATCAATTAAAGTATGTTTGCCAAACTCAATAAAATTGAGTCGACCTTTGGCAGGTTTGGCGGCATCGAGTCCTTTGGCGATATCATCAATCGACAGCCCCAAGGCTTGCGCACAGGCCGCGGCGGCTAAGGCATTGCTGATGTTGTGTTCACCTGCAAAGTTTAAGCTGACGTTTTGAGTCTCGATTTCATCAATTTCAAAATTGAAATTTAGGCTAAAGGTACTGGTATTACCGACTTCCACATCATCGGCAAACACATCGCCCATCAGTAGCACCGTATCTTCATCTGTTAATCCAATTTCTTTGGCTTGTTGCATATCCACGCCAGCATCCGCCAAGGACACGTCACGCTCGCCAAAGGTGAGAATATTTTGGGTAAATTGTTGGGCATTATTGAGTAGCGTATCAAAATAATCATCACCAAATGGCACAATCGCTGTACCTGTGTTACTTAATCCTTGATAAATCTCAGATTTGGTCTTAGCAATATTATCACGCCCGCCAAACTCCCCCAAATGTGCCGTGCCGATATTGAGCACACAAGCGACATCGGGTTTGACAAGCTGGGTGGTATAAGCAATCTCTCCGACATGATTGGCGCCAAGCTCCATGACGGCGTAACGATGGTCATCGGTCAGCTCTAGTAGCATCATCGGCACACCCAAATCATTGTTGAGATTGCCGCGAGTGATAAGTGTCGGCGCAATACGGTTTAAAATACTGCCAAGCATTTCTTTGGCGGTGGTTTTACCGCTAGAGCCTGTAATCCCGACAACTTTTAGATGGGGATGTTGGTCACGGCGGTAAGCACCTAATTTTCCGAGTGCCAATTTTGTATCAGTCACTACAAGTTGCGGCAAGTCACTTTCGACTGCACGACTGACAATCGCTAAGACTGCGCCTTTATCTTTGGCAGTTTGTACATAATCATGGCCGTCAAAGTTATCGCCTTGGATGGCTAAAAAGATATCGCCTTTTTCGATTTTGCGGGTGTCGGTGATAATTCTTGTGGATGTCTGGGTAAAATCACTGTGAAAGGTTGGGTTTAGATCTTTTACCGCTTCGGTCAAGTTGGCAGATTGCCAAATATATGCAGTCATTTTGCTCTCTTTATTGGGTTCTCTTTATAGTTTATTACTAGCGAATCTCGTCATCTTGCCCATCATTGCGCACCCATACTTTCTTGATTCCTACAGGAGCGAGCAACAACACTTCGCAATTTTTGGGGCGCGTTGCCAGTTCAAACTCACGGAATTTTTTCATATTATATAGACGCGGGCTATCGCCAAGTAGTAGTTGCCAGATAAGCATGCCAATCCACATGCCATGGGTAAATACTAGATAGGTGCCATCGGGCAAGGCATCAAAATACGCGCGCACTTTTTGTACCCGCGCTACGAAATGCTCAAAACTGTCCGTCACCTCACTGGCTCGGTGCGCAGAATGCTGTTGCCAAAAATCATCGGCAATCACACGGATGTCATCAAATGACAAATCCTTGATGGTATCAAAATCTAAAAAGTTAAATTCGTGCAATTCGTCGATGACAATGGCTGTGCGCTTAGTGCTTTGTAGATAAGGCTGAGCCGTTTGCTGGGTGCGAAGATACTGGGATACGAAAATCTCGGTGACTGGCTCGCTAATATGGTCAGTAAGCCAATCCGCTAATGCTTGGGCTTGTGTCTTGCCAACGTCAGTAAGATTGACGGCATGGTTGGGGCGCACTGCTTGCCCTGCATTGGACTCGCTTTGGGCATGACGGATTAGGTAGATTTTTTTCATGATGCTAGGCTAAGTTATTTGCCAAATTTGTCAATGGCATTTTTTACCACCACTTTATCATCAAAATCGTGGCGTACCCCTTTGATTTCTTGATAGGTTTCATGCCCTTTGCCTGCAATCACCACGATATCACTAGGCTTGGCATGTTGCACCGCATATTCAATCGCCTTTTGACGATCTGGCTCGATAATGGCTTGATAGTGCTGTTCACAAGTCATGCCCGCTTGCATGTCGTTCAAAATGGCATTGGGGTCTTCACTGCGTGGGTTATCTGCAGTCAAAATCACTTTGTCAGCTAGGTGCAGTCCTGCTTGCGCCATCAGGGGACGTTTACCCTTATCACGGTCGCCACCACAGCCAAATACCGCCCACAGCTCACCTGTACAGTGCGATTTTAAACTGGTCAACACCTGCTCTAGCGCATCTGGCGTATGCGCATAATCCACGATAAAACAGCTGCTGGTCGATGGCACCCGATCCATACGACCTGTGGCGCCGCGAAGCTTTGGCACTGCCGCTTGGATTTGCGCCACACTCAATCCCATCGCGGCACTTTGTGATAACGCTAAGGCGCCTGCGATACTCGCCAACAAATTAGCCACATTAAATCGCCCTAACAATGGACTGTTCACCCTTAATTCACCTTCTGGCGTGACAGCTTTTGAAAGAGCAATAGTCAAATCACCCCCTTGCAAGCTAGGCAGGATAGCCTTGGCAAAAAAATCGGCTTGGTCATTGGTCAAACTATACGTCCACACGGTTAAATGGGATGCGTTAGCTGCCTCAATCATCAACGCACTAAATTCATCATCTAAATTAATAATCGCGTGAGTGAGGGTGGGAAAATGTGCTTTATCAAACAGTCGCGCTTTCGCCTGCGCATAATCGTGCATGTCAGTATGATAATCGAGATGATCACGACTTAAATTGGTAAATATCGCCACATTGATGGGTACGCCTTGCAACCGCTGCTGGTGTAACCCGTGAGAGCTGGCTTCAATGGCTAAGGCTTGTACGCCTCGCTTGGCAAAATCATCAATCGCATGTTGCAGATTAAAGACTTCTAGGGTGGTGTGAGTACTTGGGGTCAAATTTGGCAAAACCCCGTTACCTGCCGTGCCCATCACCGCAGTTTTGATGCCTGATTGACTGATGAGTTGGGCGACCAGTTGACTTACCGTGGTCTTGCCATTGGTGCCTGTCACCGCGATGACCGCCGGTAACTTGGTGGAATGTTGCTGTTGCAAACTGGTTTGAATCAGAGAACCTAAAAAATCACGAATGGTGGGCAAATAAATAATCGGCAACATAAACTGCGACTGGATCGCGGATACATCAATTTCTGACAACACAAACGCCGCTTTGTCTGCGACTTGGGCAAGATAACCTGCAACTTTTTCCAAATCGAGGCTGTCGGTCGCGTTTTGACTCTTTAGCAATACGAATACATCGCCCTGACCCACTTGACGGCTATCGACCACAAACTGCCCAAATGGTTGATTCATGACAGGGTTTAACAGTTGTCGCACGCTTTCTGGTAGCGATAGCGCAGACATCATCGGTTGCAACGTAATCATAGCTTTTTCCATAGGGTTGTTATAAGTCATTGACACTTTCGATGCTGGTGGTAGTGGTTTCTTTACCCGATAGCGGCTTGTCAAACGGCACATTGTACAAACGCAAGGCTTCTTTCATCACACTGCGGAACACGGGTGCTGCAACCAAACCACCAAATTTGTTAATACGCGGATCTTCAACCATGATGGCGACCACAAAACGCGGGTTGGAAGCAGGGGCAATACCGACAAACGCGGTGCGGTATTGGTCATTGTAATAACCGCCTTTGGGATTGGTGCGTCTTGCCGTACCGGTTTTACCCGCCACACGATAGCCATCGATCGCGGCTAAGGTTGCCGTACCACCAGGCTCAGTGACTGACGTCATCATATCGACAATGGTAAGTGCATCGCTGGTTTTAATGACTTGCTTGGCGGCAGGTTTGGCAAAAGGAACAGAGACATTATTGGTACTACTGCTATTGAGCGCGTTATCACGGGTACTTTTAAGGAGCGTCAACGGATGCATCACGCCCCCTGCACCTAACACACTGTAAGCTTGCGCAAGCTGCGCCAGTGTGACTTGCAGACCGTAACCGTACGACACAGTTGCGCGGCGTGCGATTTCATTTTGCTCAGGCGTTGGCACTAGGCCTGCAGATTCACCGGGTAATTTTAGGTTGGTTTTTGCGCCAAACCCAAAGGCTTTTTGCGTATCACTCATCGCGGTGGCAGGCAAAGAAAGGGCAATTTTTGCTGAGCCGATATTACTGGATTTTTGCAGTAGGGTACGCAGACTAATGGTACCTAAATTACCATGGTCGCGAATAGTATGCCCTTGCACCACCATGCTACCTGGACTGGTATTAACCAGTGAGTTGGCATTGTATTGTCCTGACTTTAAGCCCGTGGCAACGGTGATGGGTTTCATCACCGAACCGGGTTCAAATACATCCATCAAGGCATGGTTACGCTGGTTTTCATTGGATAAGCTATTTAAGTCATTGGCGTTAAACGACGGCCAGTTAGACATCGCCATCACTTCGCCCGAGTTTACATCGACAATCATACCCGCTGCCCAGCGCGCCTGCTGAACACGTCCGACTTTTTCAAGTTCTTGGTACAAGATATATTGTAGCCGTGAATCAACGGTTAATTGTAAATCCTTGCCAGCGACTTCAGGTTTGACTTGTTCGATTTCTTTAATGCTGTTGTTTTTGGCATCACGCATGACCATGACTTCGCCATCTTTGCCCGATAGCATGTCATTAAATACGCGCTCTACCCCAGCTTGCCCTTGGTAATGCGTGCCATCTGTCATGTTGGTACGTGCCATAAAGCCCAATAATTGGGCATTGGGCTGTGGCTGTGGATAGTAGCGCTGATAAAACGTGTCGGTACTGACCCCAGCAAAATTGGCATCAATGAGCGGCTGTGCTGCTTCAGGTTGCACATTTTTCATTAATGGAAAATAATGCGACCCTGCGCCCGTGGGCAATACGGCTTTGATTGCCTCTTTATCGGCTAAGTTGATGTTGTCATTGATACGTACCGCATTTTTAAATTCGCTGACGCTAATACCTGTCAATGCCGAAAGTTTGGCTAAATCCATGTTCTGCAAGCGTTTTGCAACGCGCTCAAGCTCACGATTGACTGATTTACTCGGTTTAGATTTTTGCAGGTCTTGTTGGCGCGCTTTGAGCTCATAGTATTCAACCGCATATTCATGCGGACTAAAGTACGCCGAGGTTAACGGGGCTGAAATCGCAAGCGGCATGTTATTACGGTCGGTAATCATACCCCGGTAAGACGGCTCTTTTTTGACGGTGGTAATGAGCGAATTACCTTTACCTTGATAGTAGGATTTATTAATGACTTGGATGTATGCCAATCGTCCAAAAATCGCCACAAACACCAACCCCATCGCTATCCAAATGGACTTAAAGCGGATGGCATCTTCTTCAATGCTGCCTTGACGTGATGCACCACTACGACGCTTTGACGCATTGATTTTAGGGGCAGTGACTTTGAGCACAGGCACTTTGGTGGGTCGCCCTGACATGGCATTGGCAACTTTGGTGGTTATCGATTTTTTATTGCGAGTATTCACGCGGTTGCCTCATCAATGCTGCGTTTCTGGATTGATAGCTGGAGTGTTTGACTCGTTGCTGCTGGCGTCACTAGTAAATACCGTGACTTTGTTGTCGTGAATAATCATACGATCGGACAAGTTAGGGTAAAACATATTGAGTTCAGTCACCGCGCGGTTGGTTACTTGCGGGGTAGCGCTAAAAGTTTGCTGCTCAATCAGCATACGTTGGTGTTCCATTTGCAGCTGGCGAAATTGTTTTTTGAGTTTTTGTAGCTCGCCATATTGTTGGTGATAAGTTTGGATTTGCTCGACGACGCTCACCCCTGTCCATAAAATCGCAATCACTAATAGCATCATCGCAACCGTATATAGACTAACGCCGCGATACTCGGTATCGAGCATCTCGCTAATACTGGCACCCAAGCCTTCACTGCTTTTTTTGATCGGCGTGTTATTTTTTACCATTGCGTCGTTATTTTTGGCGGAGAAAAAACGAGTTTTTTTGGGCGAATTTCGGTTATCGCGGCCATTCGGCATGGGGTTACTCGTCATGGGAGGCAGAGGCTGAGATTTTGGCATTTTTATATCAAAGAGCTTTTTATATCAAAGAGCAGGGTATCAAGATAAAACAAGTCATTATAACGCAACCCATCTAAGTTTGGTTAATGCAATCGCTTTTTATTGTTTGTTATAAATATCATGTTACAAAAACGGCTATTTCTACAGTCGGGTGGCGGAACGAAGCCAAGCACTTCTGGCGCGCGGGTTGGTTTTTATTTCAGTATCCAACGGGGCGACACGCTCAGGTTTAGATAGGAGTTTGGGACGTTTGGGTGGCATCGGTAAATTGGCATCTTCAGGATATTGACCTTTACTGTGTTTTTGCAAAAACTGCTTGATGATGCGGTCTTCTAGCGAATGAAAACTAATCACCGCCAAGCGCCCCCCTACGTTAAGCGCCATGAGCGATTGATCCAAGAAGCTATCAATATCACCGAGTTCATTATTGATAAAAATACGCATGGCTTGAAAACTTTGGGTAGCAGGGTGCTTGCCTTTTTGCCAGTTGGGATGCGCCTGTTTGATGGTTTCTGCTAGCGCTAGGGTAGAATTGTAGTGCTCCATTTGTTTGATTGCCCTTGCAATACGGCGGCTGTGTCGTTCTTCGCCATAGTTATACAGCACATCTGCAAGCACGGTTTCATCGACGCGTTTTAACCATTGTGCAACCGATTCGCCACGGGTGGTATCCATGCGCATATCTACCGCGCCATCGCGCATAAAGCTAAAGCCGCGGCTACCGTCATCAAGCTGCGGTGAAGACACGCCCAAATCTGCCAGAATCCCATCGACCTGTTCAATCCCTAATCGCTGCAGATTGTCCTGCAGTTTGGCAAAACTATCATGAATTACTATTACACGCGCATCACTGGCTGCCAATGCTTGCGCCGTTTGTATGGCTTGGGGATCTTTATCAAATACCAGCAGACGACTGTCTTCATGCAAATAAGTTAACAGCAATCGGCTGTGCCCGCCCCGCCCAAATGTCGCATCGACAAAGGTGCCCGTTTTTTTGATGGTTCCTGTCTCTAGTTCCGCTACAGTTACATTGAGCACACTTGCTACCGTTTCCTTTAATAAAACGGTTTCATGGATAAATTCAGGTGCGCTAACAGTCATAAGAGGCTCAATGGGACAATAAGAAAAAAGAAATTCGCTAAACAATCGCTCGGGTGAAAACAAATAAAAATCATAATTTATCTAATCCCCTATTATCGCTGAAGCGAGCCTAGGGTCAAGTAAAATCATAACCTTGACTGGGTTTTTACGATAAAAATGCTCATCTTTGATAAAACCCACCGATAAAAAAGACGGTCATAAAACCGTCGTTAATATTCGTTAATATTCGCCAGTATTAAGGGGCGCTTAATCGTCATAGCCATTAGGGTTTTGGCTTTGCCAACGCCAAGTGTCAGTACACATACGCTCGATATCAAACTCAGCTTGCCAGCCCAACAGATGCTTGGCTTTGTCACTACTAGCATAACAACTAGCAATGTCGCCAGGGCGTCTTGGTGCTATGCTATAAGGCACGGGTTGACCAGTGGTTTTGATAAAGGCATTGACCAATTCTAATACAGATGTCCCTTTACCTGTACCCAAGTTAATCGGCTCAAATCCTAGCTGGGTTTGGTGTTCCAAATACTGTAAAGCGGCCACATGCCCTTTTGCCAAATCAACCACATGGATATAATCTCGCACGCCTGTCCCATCCACGGTATCATAATCATTGCCAAACACGCTTAACTGCGGCAGCTTACCCACTGCCACTTGGCTGACATACGGCATCAAATTGTTTGGAATGCCATTGGGATTTTCCCCTATGGTTCCCGTATGGTGGGCACCAATAGGATTAAAATAGCGCAGTGAAATTAATTGCCAGTGGTTATCTGATTTTGCCAAATCTTCAAGCATATATTCAATCATCAGCTTGCTTTGCCCATACGGATTGGTCGCAGAACGCGGTGAGGATTCGACAATCGGCAAGGCTTCTGGGTCACCATACACGGTTGCTGATGACGAGAAAATCAAGTTTTTTACTTGGGCGTTGGTCATCGCATCGAGTAGATTGAGCGTGCCTGCGACATTGTTTTGATAATACCACAGTGGCTTGGAAACCGATTCACCGACCGCCTTTAGCCCTGCAAAATGAATCACCGCTGTGAAGTCATGCGCGGCAAAGGTTTTGGCAAGCAGCTGTGTGTCCAAAATATCGCCTTCGATAAATTCAATGGACTGCCCTACAATTTGCTGGACGCGCGCCAGCGAGGCTGGACTACTATTGGATAAATTATCATACACCACAGGGGTGAATCCTGCAGCAATTAGCTCAATTAATGTATGTGAGCCGATATAGCCTGCACCGCCCGTGACTAAGATTTTTTTGCTTTGATTGGTCATTGTTTTGCCTATTTTTTACAGCCTATACCCGTATAAAAACCAACGAGCTGCTGAATTTGTGGTTCGGTTAACGTATTTTTTGCATCAAAAATGGGTAATGCAATGTTATTTAAACGATTGATATCCGGCTTGATCGGTAACGACCAGTTGACGATAAACAACGCTTGCACTTGTGTAAGCGACGTATAGGCATCGTCGGTCAATGAAAACAGCGGATGATCACCGTATAACTCTAACAATTCTTCTTTGGTATTGTTGGCATACACAATCGTCTTGATATTGTATGACCATAATAATTTAATGAGTGGGTGAAACGCTGAATGGGTGGTGCGTCCTGTACCATTACGATAGCCTGAGCCCCAAATCATCACCGTTTTATTTTCGATAAAGCCATCAAAATATTGCCAAAATTCACGGAAAATCAGTTCTTTTTGGTCTTCATTAATGGATTTTACCGCCTCTAGCAATGATGTCTCTACTTGATTATGCTTAAAACTATCAATCAAAAAATCCAATTCTAGGGGCAATGACTTGCCACCAAATCCCCAACCTGCTTTGAGATAATCTTTACCAATGCGTTTATCCAGCCCAAGGATTTGCTCGACTTGTTTGATATTGACCTGTTCACTGGCGGCGAGACGTGCCATTTCATTCATGAAAGACAAGCGTGTTGCTAGCATTCCCATGATACTACTGCGCGCAAATTCTGCCGTTTTGATATCAGTAATAAAGTGCTTGTCACTTTTTTCAATAAAAAATAGCAAAATATTGTTGTGCGCGCTACTGCCTTGCGTTTTTTCACCAATCAATGCCAAATCAGCTTGGAAAAAAGAACTAAAATTCGCCCCATCTTTCATAAAAATAAAGGGAAGATAATACACCCAAATAGTCGTCAATTTGCGGGCGAATTGTTCAATCTCACCAATGGCTTTAACACCGCTGATGATAATCTGGGTGGTGGGGTTAAAATGAAATGAGCCAAATTGGTCAAGCGCCTGCGCTGACACACCATCGACAAACAACCAAATATCATCTGCGCTAACATAGGCTGAAAAATCATGGGTTGGCAAAGGCTGGGTAACGATGTTGCCTTGAGATTGGTACAACTGCCACAGTAGCACCATCTGCCGATCAAACTGGTAATCATTCATGACCTGCTGAAGGCTATTTTCATCGGTCAATAGTCTGACTTGGTATTCAAGGGTGGCAAGTAAAATACAAGCATTGACTGATTCATTGGTACTGCCAATTACATATACAGTTTTTGTCATTTTTTTCTTCTTTTATCCCTATCCTTCATCAGCTTGCAAAGGTTGTTTTAATGGTATTTAGCAACTGATTGGTTGAGCTGTCAAATGGCTGCAGTTGTTGCGGCGATAATTCTTGCGTTGATACTAAGGCATCAAAGACGGCATTAGCCATCACTTTACCCACTTCGACCCCCCACTGGTCAAATGGGTTAATCTGCCAAATGACTGACATAACAAACACCTTGTGTTCATATAGCGCAATCAATGACCCTAACGTTCTTGGGGTCAGCTGTTTGAGTAGAATGGTCGTTGACGGCTGATTGCCGCGATAATGCTTGAATTTATCCATACCATTATTGCTGTCTTTGATGGCGGCATTGCCAAACGCCAACACTTGGCTTTGCGCTAGGCAGTTGGCAAGCGAAAGTCCATGCTGTTCAAGCAAGTTTTTATTGATTGTTTGGGCATCGGCGTAGCGTTTGATGGGGGCAATAAAATCACAACTGACTGCCTGTGTGCCTTGATGCAACAGCTGATAAAACGCATGCTGGGCATTGGAGCCAATATCGCCCCACAAAATTGGACAAGTACTGTAAGTCACTGCCTCACCTTGGCGATTAACAGATTTACCGTTACTCTCCATCTCAAGCTGGGTTAAGTAATTGGGAAAAAAAGATAACCGACCATCATAAGGTAACACCGTATGGGCGTTAATGTGTAAAAACGTACTGTTCCAAACACCAAGTAGCCCTAACAACACAGGCATGTTTTGAGAAAAATCGGCGGTGGCAAAATGCCGATCCATCTCATAGGCTCCTGCTAGCAGCTCATAGAAATTGTGCATGCCAATTTTTATAGCAATCGCCAGTCCAATCACCGACCACATGGAGAATCGACCCCCAACCCAATCCCAGAGCATTAGTTGGTTATCGACATGGATACCCCATTCTGACATCTTATCCGCTTTGGTAGAAATCCCAATAAAATGACGACGCAAAATAGTGGCTTTGTTATCATGACTTGCTAACAACCACGACATCGCCGTCTTGGCGTTGGATAGCGTATCAATGGTGGAAAATGATTTCGACGAGATGATAAATAGCGTGGTTTGCGGATTTAATACCTTAAGCAAACTATCGAGCTGGGTGCCATCCATATTGGAGACAAAATGCACACTGATAGGGGTATCTGTCCATTCTTTTAGTGCCGTTGTTGCCATCACTGGCCCTAGATCTGAGCCGCCGACCCCGATATTAACGACATCGGTGATTGCCTGACCAGAATAACCACGCCAGACCCCATTACGAATCCGCTCTACCAACTTTTCCGCTTTTTGTAAGCTGGTATGCACCTGCTCAATGACATTGACACCTTCGACCCAAACTTGCTCACCTTGCGGCTGCCTTAACGCGGTATGCAATGCGGGACGATGCTCAGTATCATTCACGATTTCGCCTGTCATCAGCCGATGGATTTCTTGCGCTAACTCACGCTCATTTGCCAGTGTGATTAAATTACTGAGCACAGCCTCATCAATTTTTTGTTTACTAAAATCCATGATCATGTCGCACGCGGCAACGCGGTACTGTGAGCCGCGATTGGATTGCTGGCTAAACAGTTGATTAAGCGTGGCTATACTATCTGCCTGGGTAGACAGTGTTTGCCATGTACGATTCGCACTTGTATCGGTTGACATTCGTCTATGACCTTATATTAATTTGCTGTATGTTGAAACGCTTTAACACCCAATTGGGTGGCAAAATAACCCACGGCTTGTAAATAGCTATTCATATCACCTGCATCAAAGCTGTTACCCACCATGCTAACCACGTCTACCCCTTGCGTGCTAATAAGCGCATCAATGGCATCGGTCAGCTGAATTTCTCCACCCACACTTGGCTGCGTGTTGGCTAGATAATCAAAAATAGCATTATTAAACACATAACGCCCAACGACAGCCAAGTTAGAAGGCGCATCTTCAGCTTTGGGTTTTTCTACAAACCCCGTCACAGCAAACGACTGGTTTTGTTCAGACTTTGCTACCATTTGTGTGCTGGCTAGCTTGGCAATACCATATTTATGAATATCACTTTCTTTCACTGGATCAACCAATATCTGTGAATGCTGCTGCTTGGCAAACTGCTGTAGCATGTAGGCTAAATTCTGCTGAGTATAGTCAGTATTATAAGGGTTTAAAATCACATCCGGTAACAGCACAGCAAATGGCGCATCACCTACAATGGCACGGGCTTGCAATACCGCATGCCCTAACCCTAACGGTTTGCCTTGGCGCACACTGGTAACCGTGACCCCTGCAGGTAGCAAGTTTAAACTATCTGCTTGCGCCGCTTTACCTTTACCCCGTAACTGGGTATCAAGCTCGCTATTGATGTCAAAATAGTTTTCAATGGCGGTTTTTTGCGCATGATTGACCAAGACAATATTGGTTAAACCTGCAGCAATGGCTTCTTCAACGACGTATTGAATGGCTGGTTTATTGCCAAGTGGTAGTAACTCTTTTGGCACTGCTTTTGATAGTGGTAACATACGTGTGCCAAACCCTGCCACAGGAATAACAGCGTGAGTGATTTTTTTCGACATAGTGACTCTTAATAAGACAAGTTTTTAAAATAGTTTATATCAAGCTTAACATATTTTTATGGCAAATATTTTATCTGCCCGCATATTTTAAACGCATTATTAAAATTGATTGAAGGTATTTTGCTAACACCAGCTTTTGCTACCACCAGCAGATAATAAAAAAGCAGATAACCTAATGATTATCTGCTTTTAATTAGTCAAAATAGTGGATGATTACCAACCAGTGACTTCTTTTACTTTTTCACCGATTTTTGAAGGGTCACGGGTATAAGCAATACCAGCCTCTTCAAAGGCTTTGAATTTTTCTTCCGCTGTACCTTTACCACCTGAGATAATCGCACCGGCATGTCCCATACGTTTACCTTTTGGTGCTGTGACACCTGCGATATAACCAATGACAGGTTTAGTCACATGGTCTTTAACGTATGCAGCCGCTTCCTCTTCAGCCGTACCACCGATTTCACCGATCAATACAATCGCTTCGGTTTGTGGGTCATCTTGAAGCAATTTCAATGCGTCGATTTGGTTCATACCTGGGATTGGGTCACCACCGATACCGATACAGGTTGATTGACCAAAGCCAAGTTTAGTGGTTTGGGCAACCGCTTCATAAGTCAATGTACCAGAACGTGAGATGATACCGACTTTACCTTCTTGGTGAATGTGACCTGGCATGATACCGATTTTGCATTTACCTGGGCTGATCACGCCTGGACAGTTTGGACCCACCATACGGATGATTTCTTCGCCCTTGGCTTGTAAGTCAGCATTAACGTTTTCTAAGTAACGTTTGGCTTTTAGCATATCTAGGGTAGGTACGCCTTCGGTGATGACCACAATCAATTTTACGCCAGAGTTAATCGCTTCAACGATTGAGTCCAATACAAATGGTGCTGGTACAAAGATAACAGAGGCATTAGCACCCGTTTCTGTTACTGCTTCATCCATGGTATCAAATACTGGACGATCAAGGTGGGTTGTACCGCCTTTACCTGGGGTAACACCGCCAACGATGTTGGTACCATAAGCAATTGATTGCTCTGAGTGTAGAGTACCGTTTTTACCTGTGAAACCTTGCACTAATACTTTAGTGTCTTTTCCAACTAATACGCTCATTGTTTTTCCTTTTACTTTTTATGTTTGATTTAAACGATTAACCAGTAGGGCACATAGCCCTACTCGCTCATACCTATACTTTCTTCATTAGGCATTATTAACCGCATCAACAATTTTTTGACCGGCTTCAGAAAGACCTTCAGCAGGAATTAATTTAAGACCTGAATCACGTAGGATTTGTGCACCTTTTTCTGCATTATTGCCTTCAAGACGCACAACCACAGGTACGGTAACGTTGACTTCTTTCACCGCTTCGATGATCGCTTCAGCAATCATGTCACAACGTACGATACCACCGAAAATATTGATGAGTACGCCTTGGACTGATTTGTCTTCAAGAATCAATTTGAACGCTTCAACCACACGTTCTTTAGTCGCGCCGCCGCCTACGTCTAGGAAGTTAGCAGGTTGACCGCCGTATAGTTTGATGATGTCCATGGTTGCCATCGCAAGACCGGCACCATTCACCATACAGCCGATGTTACCTTCAAGCGCAACATAGTTTAGGTCAAATTCTGAGGCTTTTAATTCACGCTCATTTTCTTGTGATTTGTCACGTTGTTCAGCGACTTTTGGTAGGCGATAAAGCGCATTTGAGTCGATGCCGATTTTGGCGTCAACACAGGCTAATTCGCCAGATTTACGAACCGCTAGTGGATTGATTTCAAATAAGGCAAAGTCATTTTCCGTAAAGGCTTTATAAGCCCCTGTCATCAATTTAGCAAATTCGTTGATTTGTTTGTCTTTGAGACCCAGTTTGAAAGCGACTTCACGAGCTTGGCTAGGTTGTAAGCCCACAAGTGGGTCAACTTCTACTTTCAAGATTTTTTCTGGGGTTTCTTCGGCAACTTTTTCAATTTCAACACCGCCTTCAGTTGACGCCATAAATACCACACGGCGTGCTGAACGGTCTACGACTGCACCTAAGTACAATTCAGTTGCGATTGGGTACATGTCTTCGGCGATAAGTACGCTATTAACAGGTTGACCGTTGGCGTCAGTTTGGTAAGTTACCAAGTTTTTACCAATTAATTCTTCAGCAATTTGTTTGGCTTCTTCACGCGTTTTAGCGATTTTTACGCCGCCCGCTTTACCACGGCCACCGGCATGTACTTGGGCTTTAACAACCACGGCACCGGCGTTGCCTGCCATTTTGTCAAACGCTGCTGCGGCTTCGTCGCCATTTTTAGCGATGATACCTTCTTGCACGGGCAATCCATAGCTTTTTAATAATTCTTTGGCTTGATACTCATGTAAATTCATGAATTTATCCTCTCGGTTTTGGTTTACATTGTTTTAAAATTATTTTTGAATATTGTGGTCAACAGTGAGCTAACCTAGTTGATAATGAGGTTAGCTCACTTGCCTTATTCAAACTATTGATGCATAAGCTAATTAGACAAGTTACTTATGAACTAAGTCACTTGTGAGTCAAGTTACTTGTGAACTAGGTTATTTGCGTTTACGTTGAATCGCATGAATCGCACGACCATCCGCTGATAGCACCGCCTCGTGTACCGCTTCAGAAATGGTTGGGTGAGCAAACGTCATCAACTGCAAATCTTCAATACTTGATACGAATTCCATCGCGATCATGCCCTGATGAACGATATCGCCTGCACCCGCTGACACAACATGCATACCCAGTAAACGGTCAGTTTTGGCATCGGCAACCACTTTGATGAAGCCTTGGCCTTCACCAGCAGCTAACGCACGACCATTGGCCGCTAGGCTGAATTGACCTGTTTTGACTTCATGACCTTTCTCTTTGGCTTGTTCTTCAGTCAAGCCCACCCATGCAATTTCTGGGTGTGTGTAAATCACGCTAATAATGGTGTCATAATTGACTTGAACTTTTTCACCATGAATACGTTCAACGGCCATCATGCCTTCTTCCATCGCTTTGTGTGCCAGCATTGGACCACGTACCAAGTCACCGATTGCATATACGCCATCAAGGTTGGTTTGACAGAAGTCATTCACCGCTACCAAACCACGTTCAGTGAGCTCTACCCCTGAGTTTTCGCCAAGTAGGTTTTCTTTATAAGCACGGCGACCCACACAAACGATGAGTTTATCGAAGGTTTCTTGTCCTGCTTGACCTTTGGCGTCAAACGATACAAGTACCTGACCATTTTCTACTTGAGCCTGAGTAACTTTAGTATCAACACGGATATCCATGCCTTGGGCTTTTAGCAGTTTTGCAGCTTCTTTGCTCACAGCTTTGTCCGCCGCTGCCAAAAATTCTGGCATGGCTTCAAACACTACCACTTCACTACCCAAACGACGCCATACCGAACCCAGTTCAAGACCAATCACACCACCGCCAATGACGCCTAGACGCGTAGGCACTTCGGTAAAGTCTAACGCACCCGTTGAATCAACAATATATTCGTTATCAATCGGGGCAACAGGGATATCAATGGGCACAGAACCAGAGGCTAAAATCACATTTTTAGCGGTAATAGTGGTGGGCGAAGAACCATCTAATGGGGTGAATTCAACTTGTTTATCCGCACCTTTACCATCAAGCAATTTCCCTGTACCTTGTAGCCAGTCAGCACCGTTACCTTTTAACAATGCAGCCACACCACCGGTTAATTGCTTAACAATAGCGTCTTTACGACTTAACATTTTGCTGACGTCAATCGCCACCTCACCTGTGGTGATACCGTGGTCGGCTAAGTCATGCTTGGTTGCTTCATAGCGATGTGAGCTGTCTAGCAATGCTTTTGAAGGAATACAACCGACGTTCAAACAGGTACCGCCTAACGCTGGCTCACCTTTATTAATACGTTTTTCGATACAAGCCACGCTCATACCTAATTGGCCTGCACGGATAGCTGCTTCATAGCCACCAGGGCCACCACCGATAATTACCAAATCATAGCTTTGTTTCATAATCTTCACCAAAAATTTGAGTTGTTATTGTTAAAGTTGTTAAACAAAAAAGCCTGTATCAACCTTTGCCAATACAGGCTTATTTCATTATAAATCGAGAAGTAGCATCGCTGGGTTTTCAACCAATTCTTTGATAGTCACCAAGAATTGTACGGCTTCTTTACCATCGATTAAACGGTGGTCATACGACAATGCCAAGTACATCATAGGTAGAATTACCACTTCGCCATTAACCGCCATTGGGCGTTCTTTAGTCGCATGCATACCCAAAATAGCTGTTTGTGGTGGATTGATGATTGGGGTTGACATCAATGAACCAAATACACCACCATTGGTAATGGTGAAAGTACCACCCGTCATGTCTTCAATGCCTAATTTGCCTTCACGCGCTTTTGATGCATAGTTACCAATCGCACGTTCGATATCTGCCATACCCATTTGGTCAGTGTCACGTAATACCGGCACCACAAGACCACGGTCGCTAGATACCGCAACACCCACATCATAATAACCATGATAAACGATATCGCTGCCATCAATAGAGGCATTTACCGCTGGGAAACGTTTTAACGCTTCAGTAGCAGCTTTTACAAACAATGACATAAAGCCTAGTTTTACACCGTGACGTTTTTCAAAACGTTCTTTGAACTCACCACGTAAGTCCATGATAGGTTTCATGTTCACTTCATTAAACGTCGTTAACATCGCAGTTTCTTGGGTAGCGGCTAACAGACGCTCAGCAACACGGGCGCGTAAACGTGTCATTGGCACACGTTTGTCTGCACGTTGACCGACTGCATTGGCAACCACTTGGCCGTTGTCTGCTTTAATTGCATTGTTGGCTTTTAAGGTTGGGTTTGCCATGTCTTCTTTGGTCACACGGCCGCCACGACCTGAACCTTCAACGTCTGCAGGATTGACGCCTGTGGTATTCGCTGCTTTACGAACCGCTGGGCTTTGGTCTTTATAATCTGCTTCAGCAGTCGCTTGAGCGGTAGGCGCTTGTTGTGCAGCTGCAGGCGCGGCATCAGCTTGGGCAGCCGGGGCTTGGGTTTCAGCAGGTTGGCTTGCTGGTGCAGCCGCGGTTGCGCCTTCAGTCAGCTCACCGATGACTTCAGCAGAAAGCACTGTGTCATCAACTTGTTTGAGAATTTTGCTAAGCACGCCGTCAGCTTGTGCCACCACTTCCATCACAACTTTATCGGTTTCGATTTCACACAATACAGCGTCACGGCTTACTTGGTCGCCTTCATTAAAATTCCAAGCAACAATTGTACCGTCAGCAACGGACTCTGGGAATACGGGGACTTTAATCTCACTCATGGAAAACTCCTAGTTAATTTCACATTCTTTCATTTTTAATGGGTTAAATTCATTTTTGTCTTAGCACTCGGCACAATTGCCTATACCAAAAACCAAGAAGGATTAGTACACCTCTAGTGAGTACTAATCCTTTAAAACGCTTAGTCAGTCGCTTGTTTTTCTGCGATTTCCGCTTTAGCTTCTAGCTTATCTTCGGTCGAATCTTCATTCTTTGGTAGACCTAATGCTTCGTTGATAACTTTTTGTTGTTGGGCAACGTGCATTTGCATCGAACCTGCAGCAGGTGCTGCTGATGAAGGGCGAGCCACTGGCTCAAGCAAGTAGGCTTTGGTCGGACGAGTCGCTGGTTTTGGCGGTGCAATCAAACGGAATAAGTGCGGTGCTAGATAGTACCAAGCGCCTTGGTTACGTGGCTCTTCTTGTGTCCAGACAATGCCTTCAAGGTTTGGATATTTTGCCACTTCTTCCAAAATACGCGCTTCAGGTAATGGATAAAGCTGCTCGATACGCACAATCGCCACATGGTTGAGACCCAATTCACGACGTTTTTCAAGCAAGTCATAATATACTTTACCGCCACACAACACTAAACGCGTCACTTGGTTATTATCAAGTTGGTCAATCTCTGGAATCACGGTTTGGAACTGACCTTGCGCAAGCTCTTCAAGCGTTGACACTGCCAATTTATGGCGTAGCAGTGATTTTGGTGACATCACAATCAGCGGTTTACGCGCTGGGCGAACCACTTGACGACGCAGGGCATGGAAAATCTGTGCCGGGGTTGTGGGCGTAATTACTTGCATGTTGTCTTCGGCACATAGCTGCAAAAAACGCTCTAGGCGCGCTGATGAGTGCTCAGGACCTTGACCTTCATAGCCGTGTGGTAACAGCATGGTCAAACCACATAGACGTTGCCATTTGGTTTCACCTGATGAAATAAATTGGTCAATAACTACTTGTGCCCCATTGACAAAGTCACCAAACTGCGCCTCCCAAATCACTAGGGCATTGGGTACTGTCGTTGCGTAACCATATTCAAACGCCAATACCGCTTCTTCTGACAACAATGAGTTAAAGGTGTCAAAGCGTGCTTGGTTAGGGCTCATGTTGGCAAGTGGTACATACATACTGCCGTCTTTCATGTTGAAAATTTCTGAATGGCGATGTGAGAAAGTACCACGACCCACGTCTTCACCCGTAATACGGACAGGATAGCCTTCTTCGACCAGTGACGCATAAGCCAAGGTTTCTGCCGCGCCCCAGTTCAATGGCTCTTGACCGGTTTGCATGGCTTTGCGCTGTTCAACCACTTTTTGCACTTGGCGTTGTAGCTCATAGCCTTCCGGCATTTGCGCCATTTTTTCACCATAAGCTTTTAATTGATTGATATCAACGCTCGTATCCCAATTGTCTTCAAGCTTATGACCAATATAAGGTGTCCAATCTACATATAGCGTTTTATTTGGCTCACGCACGAGTGCGCTAGCGACATATTCGCCTTTATCGAGTGACTCACGGTAGTCATCTTCAAATGCCACAGCTTCTGCTTTGCTAATAACGCCTTCGGCAACCAATTTATTGGCAAATAGCTCACGAGTACTTGGCAATTTTTTGATCACCGAATACATAAGTGGCTGAGTGGCGGAAGGTTCATCCGCTTCATTGTGACCGTTACGACGGTAACAGTACATATCAATCACGATATCTTTATGGAAAGTTTGGCGATAGTCGTGGGCAAGCTGCGCCATAAATACTACCGCTTCTGGATCGTCACCGTTTACATGAAAAATCGGTGCGTGTACCATTTTAGCAATGTCGGTACAGTATTCAGTTGAACGCGCATCTTCTAAGCGGCTGGTGGTAAAACCGACTTGGTTATTGATAATAATATGCAGCGTACCACCTGTTGAGTAGGCACGGGTTTGTGACATTTGGAAAGTTTCTTGGTTGACACCTTGACCGGCGAACGCAGCGTCACCGTGTACCACGATTGGCAAAACGGCATCACCGGTTTTATCATGACGGCGTACTTGGCGGGCACGCACTGATCCAATCAATACAGGCGATACAATTTCAAGATGCGAGGGGTTAAATGCCAATGCCAAGTGCGCTTCGCCGCCTGGTGTCATCACGTTAGATGAATAACCGTTGTGGTATTTTACGTCACCTGAACCCACGGTCGGTTGTTTTTTACCATCAAACTCATCAAACAAATCTTTAGGGTTTTTACCCAAAATATTCACTAATAAATTTAAACGCCCACGGTGCGCCATACCGATAACCATTTCTTTGGTACCGTTTTCACCCGCACGCTGGATCATCTCATTGATCATCGGGATAAAGCTTTCACCACCCTCAAGACCAAAACGTTTCACACCAGTATATTTACGCGCTAAGTATTTTTCTAATCCTTCTGCTGCTGTCAAACGCTCAAGGATAGATTTACGTTTTTCATTGTCAAATTTGATATAGCCAAGATTTTGTTCTAGGTATTTTTCAATCCAGCGTTTTTCTTTGGCAGTGGTTACATGGAAATATTCTGCACCGATGCTGCTACAATAAACTCGCTCTAACACTTGAATGATTTCACGTAGTGTGGCTTTGTCTTTACCGATATTTAGGTCACTGACAGGGTAGACAGTGTCTAAATCCGCTTCAGAAAGACCATAGTAGGCTAAAGTCAATTCTTCAACTTCTGGACGTGGCATCAGTCCTAGGGGATCTAGATTAGCAATACGATGCCCACGACGGCGATAACTGGTAATCAGTTTTTGCACGCCCATTTGATTGTCCGCAAATTCGCGAATTTCAGAAGGGCTGACGGCGCCTGCAGCTGATTGACCGGCAACTTTGTGAGCAGTGGTATTGCGCGCTAATAGCAAAAATTGGTCTTGGATAGTATGGTGAAGGGCGTTTTTATCATCATCTTTGGCAAACTGCGCAAAGTAAGGAATATATTTTTCATCAACGCTTTGTGGATCTTGAAGATACTGTTCATAGAGTGATTCAAGATAGACTGCGTTATCTGCTGACAGTTCAGTAAACTGAGCAGATGAGACAGAAGTTTGGTTTTGGTTAGCCATGATTCTTTCTACTGTAGTATTTAAAGGTGGAAATAAAAATTTTAGGGAATAGCCTAGCATTTTTATAATTAACAAAAAATTTTGTTAAGGTAATAGTTACCATTCATTTACTAAATATAGCAATTCACGCGGCTTGGCGTGTGGATAAATGGCTATCAGATGGCAGTAAAAGAAGAGTAATGTGAAAGTTAGTTTTCTCCTTCCTTAGAAAACCTAAATGAATATTCCCTATAGATACCTATCGTATATTATACAAAATTAATGATAATTTATCTCATTCATTAGGCTGAAAAGGTATAAAAAATATTATTATATTTGGATATCATTTATTACTTTCATTAATAGATAGCCAATTACTATTAATTTATCACATCCCAATAAAAAAAGCCCTGTCGATACAGAGCTTTTTTGTCACCAAATTTTGGTACTAACCCGCTTGGTCTAACAGCATGTTACGTAAGTGACCAATCGCTTTGGTAGGATTCAAGCCTTTTGGACAAACCGACACACAGTTCATGATGCCACGGCAACGAAACAAGCTGAATGGGTCGTCCAAACGTGCTAAACGCTCCTGCGTGCTAGTATCACGGCTATCTGCTACAAAGCGGTAGCCATTCAACAAGGCAGATGGACCTAAGAACTTGTCTGGGTTCCACCAGAATGATGGACAGCTGGTTGAACAACACGCACATAGAATACATTCATATAGACCGTTTAACTTTTCGCGGTCTTCAGGTGATTGTAGACGCTCAGTCGGTGGCGCTGGCTGGTCATTAATCAAGTACGGATGAACTTTTTCATATTGCTCATAGAATTGGTTCATATCTACCACTAAGTCGCGCACGACAGGTAAACCAGGTAGCGGACGCAAGGTAATTTTTTGTGGTAGCGTGTTCATGTTGATAAGACATGATAGACCGTTTTTACCATTGATGTTCATACCGTCAGAGCCACAAATACCTTCGCGGCACGAACGGCGGAAACTGATGGTTTCGTCCATTTTTTTCAAACGGACAAGTACGTCTAATAACATACGGTCAGAGTCTAAAAGCTCAATTTGGTATGTCTGCATACGGGGTGCTGCGTCTTTATCTGGATCGTAGCGGAAAATCTCGATGGTGCGAGTACCTCTGCTCATAATGCTAAACTCCACACGTTTATGGTATTGGTTTATAGGGTCTTCACACTAGTTTGCAAAGACCAAAAAATATTAATTAGAATGTACGTACTTTTGGCTCAACATAGTCTACAGTCAGTGGGCTCTTACGAACAGGTTTGTAGATAACACGGTTACCTTCAGAGAACCAAAGGGTATGTTTCATCCATTCGTGGTCATTACGACCAAGCGGAGCATACGCATCATCTGCCGCACGTTCGTAGTCAACGACGGTGTGCGCGCCACGACATTCTTGACGCAGGGAAGCTGAAATCATTGTTGCTTTGGCAACTTCATAGAGGTTAGCCACTTCAAGCGCTTCAATACGTGCGGTATTAAACACTTGCGATTTATCAGCTAGGTGAAGACTATTGACCTGGCTTTCAAGTGCCAAGATTTTTTGTACACCTTCATTCATTGACGCTTGGGTACGGAATACACCTGCATGTTGCTGCATGGTACGACGGATTTCGTCAGCCACATCTTGCGCATTTAGCCCTTGAGTAGATTGCTGTAACACATTCAAACGTGCCAAGGTTTTGTCAAGAACACGCGGTGATAACGGCTCATAGTCATGACGGTCAGCGGCGTGGAACTCATCAATGATATGTTGACCCGCTGCACGACCAAATACTACCAAGTCGAGTAGTGAGTTTGTACCTAGACGGTTGGCGCCGTGAACGGATACACATGAACATTCGCCGATTGCATATAAGCCTTTCACGATTTTTTGCTCGGCGTATAAACCTTCCGCATCCGTACCTGCCTCAAGATCTGGCATGACAACCTGACCATGAATATTGGTTGGGATACCGCCCATTTGGTAATGGATAGTCGGTACAACTGGGATTGGCTCTTTAGTAATGTCAACGTTTGCGAAGTTTTTACCAATTTCATAAACCGATGGTAAACGCTTCATGATGGTATCCACACCTAGGTGCGTCATATCAAGTACCACGTAATCGCCCTGTGGACCACAACCACGGCCTTCTTTGATCTCTTGGTCCATTGAACGTGATACAAAGTCACGCGGTGCCAAATCTTTTAGGGTTGGTGCATAACGCTCCATAAAGGCTTCGCCATCTTTATTACGAAGTAACGCACCTTCACCACGACAACCTTCGGTCAATAATACACCCGCACCTGCGACGCCTGTTGGGTGAAATTGCCAAAATTCCATATCTTGTAGTGGAATACCCGCACGCACTGCCATACCTAGACCGTCACCGGTGTTAATAAAGGCATTAGTAGACGCAGCGAAAATACGACCTGCACCCCCCGTTGCTAGCACCGTTGTTTTCGCTTGGAATACGGCAACACGACCTGTTTCTTGCTCCAGCGCGATAACGCCATTAATGTCGCCTTTGCTATCTTTGACCAAATCTAGCGCAATCCACTCGATAAAAAACTCTGTGCCTTGCTCAAGATTTTTTTGATATAAGGTATGCAACAATGCATGACCTGTACGGTCGGCTGCCGCACACGCACGTTGCACCGCTTTTTCACCGTAGTTGGCAGTATGACCGCCAAAGGGACGCTGATAAATCGTACCATCCGCGTTACGGTCAAATGGCATACCCATATGCTCAAGTTCATATACCACTTTTGGTGCTTCACGGCACATATACTCGATGGCGTCTTGGTCACCTAACCAGTCAGAACCTTTAATGGTGTCATAAAAGTGAAAATGCCAGTTATCATCACTCATGTTACCCAAACTTGCGCCAATACCACCTTGCGCAGCAACCGTGTGAGAACGCGTTGGGAACACTTTGGTTAATACCGCAACATTCATACCGCCACGCGCCAATTGTAGCGACGCACGCATACCAGAGCCACCGCCGCCAACGATAACCGCATCGAAGGTTAAGGTTTGAATATTGCTAATGGTGTTGTCTTGTTTTGTTGCCATTGCTTTAATTTCCTAAATGATGGTTCGATTTTATCCCCATAAATGCTTAAAAGCCCTGAGGTCGAAATCGATAAATACGTTAACAAAATTTATCTAACAGGATGTTTAGAAGAAAATCATCACGCCCCAAAATAAATAAACCAAGACTGCAAGAATCATGGCAGATTGCAGCACAAAACGTAAACCATTTGACTTAACGTAGTCTGTTAATACAGTCCACATCCCTACCCACGCATGACCCACTAATGCTAGTATCATCAATAGCGTAAATAAGCGCATCGGTAGGCTTAGCATAAAGCCTTGCCATAATTCAAACGTTGGTTGGTGGGTTAAAAACCAGCCCAACATTACCAATGAATAAACTGCCAATACAACCGCACTAATACGTTGTACCACCCAATCGCGAGAGCCTGAGCCTGTTAAACCTGTTGCACTTTTCATTAGAACATCACCCATACAAATGAACCCACAACCCAAAGCGCTGCAAGTACAAAGCCAATGAATGTCGCAGTGCGACCACTGTTTAATTCTTCATTCATGCCCATGTCGGCAAATAAATGTTTGAAACCCATCACAAAATGGTAGCCTAATGCAGCCACAAAGATCCAAGCCAAAAACTTCACCAATGGGTTGGTGAAAATATCTGCAAAGCCTTCAGCACTGGCAAGCGACGTTTGAAAAATCCATAACATCACAGGAATTAGGAGAAATAGCACCACACCAGAAACACGGTGGGTAATTGAAGCCAAAGCAATTGGGTTTTTTGAATTAACATTAATTACTTGGCTTAAAGGAAGGTCAATCGGTCGGTTGCTTTTCACAGCGGGCATCCTTTATTCGCAGTTATAACTTACCTGTGTTATCGCTATGCCAATATCCAAAATATCAAGCACGAACTTCAAATCACTTGCAGGATTTGATGAATCACATAGCCTGTCAAAAAACAGGTAAATCGAAGATAAGGAATAGCTAGCGTACTTTGGATTATTCACAGAATAGATAGTTATTAGCCGCAAACCTAATCGTATCTCACAATTAAAAACTAATAAATTACAAACTAATAATCGAAAAAAAGCCACCCACAATTTACTTTTTAATTTTGTTAAATCACAAAGCTAAAAACTAAATTATGTTTAGCAAAGATTAATAATACAAAGCTAGCCACCAGTAAAATTTTTATAATTATAAGAGTGTTTGATTACAAATACAAACAAAAACAGAAAAAAAACCATCTTTTATCAAACCACTGTAGCGCACTATTAAAATTCAGAAATAATTTGATAAGATTGCGCGTTTTGAGACTCACCTATCTAGATATTTAACCGCATCAAGGGTTGATAGAATGTCAGTAGCAGAGAGCATAGTTTTAGCTAACTCCTGTGAATTATAACTAACTGTTTGTACGCGTAAGGCGTAAATTTACTTTCATTTTTGGCAAAAATGCTGTTAATATAGATATGTTTTAGTTTTGGGTTTTCGCTATTTTTTCGCTATTAATAAAGTCGCCCTGCACGTCTCTGTGTGGCTGGGCATTCACCTATCCTTGTCATTGCGCCAATGCATTTGAGCAAGTATAGGTCTTCTTTTTTTTACACGTCTGAGAGGATTTTATGTCAGAGAAAGACAATATTGCAACCTTGCACGTCAATGGGCAGGACTATGAGCTTCCTATCATTGAAGGAACATTAGGCGATCCTGTACTCGATATTAAGGCAGTACCCCAAGCTGGTTTTTGGACATACGATCCAGGTTTCATGTCAACCGCTTCCACTGAATCAAAAATCACGTTCATTGATGGTGACAAAGGTATCTTATTACACCGTGGTTACCCAATTGACCAATTAGCCGATAAAGCAGAATACTTAGAAGTTGCGTATGCACTCATTCATGGTGAATTACCCAATGCTGAGCAAAAAGCTGACTTCTATGAAAAAGTTCGTAAACATTCAATGGTGAATGACCAATTACGTCGCTTCTTTGAAGGTTTCCGCCGTGACGCTCATCCGATGGCGATTATGGTCGGTGTGATGGGTGCGTTATCTGCGTTCTACCACAACAATCTTGATGTCAGCAAACAAGACCATCGTGAAATCACTGCGATTCGTTTGATTGCTAAAGTGCCTACCATCGCCGCCATGTGTTACAAATATAGCAATGGTCAACCATTCATGTATCCGCGTAATGATTTAAACTACGCTGAAAACTTCTTATACATGATGTTTGCAACCCCAGCGGATGTTAACTATAAAGTCAATCCAATCCTTGCAAAAGCGATGGACAAAATCTTTACCTTGCATGCTGACCATGAACAAAATGCCTCTACGTCAACTGTACGTCTAGCAGGTTCTACGGGCGCCAACCCATACGCTTGTATCGCGGCAGGCATTGCGGCTCTTTGGGGACCTGCGCACGGTGGTGCCAACGAAGCTGTACTTAAAATGCTGGATGAAATCGGCAGCGTAGACAACGTTGACGAATTTATGGAAAAAGTAAAACGTAAAGAAGTGAAATTGATGGGCTTTGGTCACCGTGTTTATAAAAACTTTGACCCACGCGCCAAAGTGATGAAAGAAACTTGTGACGAAGTATTGGGCGAGCTTGGCATCAAAGATCCACAACTGGAGCTTGCGATGAAGCTTGAACAAATCGCCTTGAATGACCCGTATTTTAAAGAGCGTAACCTATATCCAAATGTTGACTTCTACTCGGGTATCATCCTAAAAGCCATCGGTATTCCAACCTCTATGTTTACCGTAATCTTTGCGTTAGCACGTACTTCTGGTTGGATCAGCCACTGGTTAGAAATGCACTCTGCACCTTACAAAATCGGTCGTCCACGTCAGTTATATACTGGCTACACACAACGTGATTTTGTACCAGTTGAAGACCGCGATTAAGCCAATACGTCAAACCAAAAAACCCAGTGCACAACTGGGTTTTTTATTGAGTAAACTTTAATAATAATTTAATAATAAAAAAGGACGTCTTATGACGCCCTTTCTTGAATTACCCTTTCTTTAATCAAGTGTCACTTGAATTAAGTATCACTTGCCAATCTCTTCACCTTACTTATAAAACGCATTGGCAGTATAAGTATGGTCGGTCTCATCAATCACTTGGGTTAATTCTGGTATTTGCTGTTTTAGCGAGACTTCAACCCCTTGTTTTAGCGTCATATCAACTGCAGAGCAACCCTGACAGCCGCCGCCAAATTTGAGCACGGCGGTGATACCAACACCTTCTTCATGTACCAAATCCACCAATTGCACGTTACCCCCATGCGACGCTAGATTTGGATTGATTTCCGAAGACAACACGTAATTGATACGCTCCTCTAGGCTCGCATTTTCACCCAGTTTTGGCACTTTTGAGTTAGGCGCACGGAATGTCAATTGACCGCCAAAACGGTCTTTATTGTAATCAATCACCGCATCTTCAAGATAAGGAATAGATGGGGTGTCTATATAAGCGGTAAATGTCTCATAATCCAATTTTAAATCGTCAGGATTGTGTTCATCTGGCTGGCTATATGACATACAGCATTCTGCTCGCGGCGTGCCGGGATGTTCAACAAAAATACGTACGCCGATGCCGTCAGTATTTTGTTTTGCCAATAACTCAGTCAGATAACCTTGCGCTGAATCGGTAATTTTGATATTTGTGGTTTTTTCTGTATCGCTCATGTGTCACCCTAGCTTGTCATCAATTTTTACCCATATTTTAGCATAAACTTGAGTAATTTACTCGGATTTTATTGGGGGTGGTTTTTTGGCTTATCAAGGGTCGTCCCAATATTTTTTAGTCAAGCTAAAACTTCAATCTAACAAGTATCTTTAACCAAAAATAACTTGGCATTGGTTGAAAGTTTAGGCAAGATAGTTAAAAAAACATGCTTTATTACCGAAATTAATCACCAAAACATCACCAAAACGCTATTGGATAGACCGAGGGCGTTATCATTCGCAAGGAGTTTGCGTCATGCCAAATAAAACGACTGACACTATCACGGTTACTAAAAACGACGTTACCGAAGATAAAGGGCGTTTTAGCACACCCAAAAATAAAAAAGGTTATCAATATGACTATTTGGTATTTATCGGGCGTTTTCAGCCGTTTCACTTAGGTCATAAATCGGTTGTCGATGAAGCATTAAAGCTTGCTGAGAATGTGATTATGCTAATCGGCTCTGCCAATTTGCCAAGTAGTATCCGCAATAGCTTTAGTGTCGAAGCGCGTAGCCAAATGATTTTGGGCGCCTTTGACAAAAAAGATGCCAAACGCATACATTGTGTCGGTTTGGATGATGCCTTATACAATGACACAAAATGGCTTCAATACGTGCAGCAGTGCGTCAAGTCGGTTACCGGCGATTTAAACGCCAATATTGGTCTAATTGGACATTCAAAAGACAGCTCATCGTATTACTTGTCACTTTTTCCAAATTGGCAGTCGGTGGCTGTGCCCAATTTTCATGAGTTGTCTGCCACGCCAATTCGCGAAGGCTTTTTGCTGGGTGCCGATCCGTTAACCGATACGGTACCGCAATCGACAACCGATGTCATGAAGGCATTTAAAAAGACCGAAGCATATAAACGCCTACACGAAGAGGCTGGCTTCATTGATAAATACAAAAAACAATGGGAATCAAGCCCCTACCCACCCACCTTTATGACGGTTGATGCGGTGGTCATTCAATCAGGACACATTTTATTGGTCGAGCGTCGTGGTATGCCAGGTCAAGGACTATGGGCATTGCCTGGTGGCTTTATTGACCCTAAAGAGACGCTATTTGACGCCTGTATTCGTGAGCTACGTGAAGAGACACGGTTAAAAGTACCTGAAGCGGTTCTGCGCGGTTCACGCCATAGTCAACACACCTTTGATGACCCGTATCGCTCGGCTCGTGGTCGCACCATCACCCAAGCGTTTTACTTTGTGCTCAAAAACGACCCCAAAGGCTTACCATCGGTGAAAGGTGGCGATGATGCCAAAAAAGCGTTTTGGCTACCCTTGGCTGAATTAAGAGCCGATAAATTGTTTGAAGACCATTATGCCATTATTTGCAAAATGGTCGGTCTCTGATTTTTTCCCGCCAAGCTGATAGACGGTTTGGTTTTAACCTGCGCAAGCAATCACCAGAGGAGTTCTGTGATGTTTAGTCAAAATTTTGACAATTTTATTTTAAATACCGATAGCTATAAGACGTCGCATTGGCTGCAATATCCGCCAAATACCGAGTACGTATCTAGCTATATTGAAGCGCGTGGCGGCAATAGCAACTTTGAAAATGTGCTATTTTTTGGTCTACAAGCTTTTTTAAAACAGTATCTTACCAAACCCATTACCGACGCTGATATAGATGAAGCCAAAGTGCTACTTGCTGCTCATGGCGTACCGTTTAATGAAGCAGGCTGGCGACAATTAGTCGCCAAACATGGCGGTCTATTACCACTTCGCATTCAAGCGATACCAGAAGGCATGGTAGTACCAACGGGTCAAGTATTGTGTCAGGTGGTGAATACCGACCCTGAGTTTTACTGGTTGACAAGCTATATCGAGACCACGCTATTGCGCGCTATTTGGTATCCTAGCACTGTGGCAAGCCTTTCTTATTATTGTAAGCAAATCATCAAAGCAGGCTTGGAAAAATCGGCCGATAACTTAAATAATCTACCGTTTAAATTGCATGATTTTGGCGCCCGTGGGGTGTCTAGCCTTGAATCAGCTGCGCTTGGCGCTCTTGCGCACTTGGTTAACTTTTCCGGTACGGATACCTTAAGCGCGATTGTGGCTGCCAATCGTTGGTATGGTATGCAAAATGACATGACGGCTTTTTCCATTCCCGCAGCAGAGCATAGCACCATGACCACTTGGGGACGTGAGCATGAAGCGGATGCCTATGGCAATATGATTGCCAAATTTGGCGGTGAAGGCAAAACCTTTGCGGTAGTGAGTGATAGCTACGATTTATGGAATGCCATTGATAATATCTGGGGTGGTGAGCTAAAAGAAAAAGTAGTGCAAACAGGGGGCACGTTAGTTATTCGCCCTGATAGTGGCGATCCGATTAAAGTGGTTCGTGAAGCCCTGCAGCGCCTTGCAGCAAAATTTGGCACTACCACCAACTCAAAAGGCTATAAGTTACTGCCGAGCTATGTGCGACTCATCCAAGGGGATGGTATTAATCCCACCAGCATGGGTAAAATAATTGATGCGGTGATTAAAGCCGGATTTAGTAGTGACAATATCACCTTTGGAATGGGTGGCGGACTACTACAACAAGTCAACCGCGATACCTTGAATTTTGCCATGAAGACTAGCAGCGCACGGGTGGACGGTTTTTGGCGAGACGTATATAAAGACCCAATTACCAGTGTGAGCAAACGCAGCAAACGCGGGCGTTTAGCCCTGGTCAAACATCAGGGTAGTTATATGACGCTGCGTGAAGATGAGCTTGCTGAGCAAAATAATTTATTGCAGGATGTATTTTTGAACGGTGATTTACTAGTTGATGATACGCTAACCGCGATTCGTCAACGCTCATCCGTAAAATCATAATTGAACTTGTCGCAATCTCAACAGCCGTCTTAATCAGACGGCTTGTTATGTTGAAAGCTAATTAACCCCTGCCATTGCCAAATATTTTTGGTGCAACTGTTCAAGTTTTAAATACAAATCGGCTAAGCTACCATTGTTGTCGACAATGTCATCGGCTTGTCTGAGCCTGTCATGACGCGTCAGTTGATTTGCCATAATATTTTGAATACGTTCAGGTGTTTGACCATCGCGTTGACTAGCACGCTCAATCTGCAAGGACTCATGACTATCAACCACCAATACTCGCTCACACAGATTGGCTAACCCTGCTTCAGAGGCTTCTAGCAGTAAGGGTGCTACCAAAATTACATAGGGCGACTGGGCAGTTGCTAGTAATTCTTTGGCGCGGCTGCGAATGGCAGGATGAGTAATTTGTTCCAAATCCATTAACGCTTGCGCACTACCAAATACATGCTCTCGCATGGCACGGCGATTAAGCTCACCTGCCTCATCAATCACCCAGTCACCAAATTTGGCGACAATTTTTTTTAGCGTTGGCGAACCTTTGGCAACGACTTCACGTGCCAATACATCTGCATCAATAGTGACAATTCCATGCTCATCAAACCAACGGCTCACTTGTGATTTGCCACTACCGATGCCACCTGTAAGCCCCACTACCAACATCGCAACCCCTCCTTGATTCACGGATAATTGATCCATAAATGACTTCATGACATCTTGCCTAGATACCACGACATTATTGATTGCCCATACAAAAGTGCTATCATGCCGGCAATGGCGATATAGGGTCCAAATGCAAAAGGTTTGCTTTCACCTGAGCGCTTCATCAATATGACACCCACAACCGAGCCGACAAACGCAGATAAAAGCACAATTAAGGGTAGCATCAAAGGCCCTAGCCAAGCCCCCAAAGCTGCTAATAATTTAAAATCGCCATGCCCCATCCCGTGCTTGCCCGTAATCAGCAAAAACAGTTGGTAGACAATCCACAAGCATAAGAACCCAAACACATAGCCAAAAATAGCCGCTGTGGGACTGACAAACAAGCCAAAGGCATTGACGAATAATCCTAATCCCGCTAACGGCAATGTAAATCGGTCAGGCAACAATTGGGTATCAAAATCAATGCCTGTTAAAGCGACTAATGTCCATGTGAGTGCCAATCCTGCCAGCGCTTGCCAAGTAACACCAAATTTTATAATAACCAGCACAGACAAAATAGCGGTGATGATTTCTACAAGCGGATAACGATAACTAATGGCGTTATGACACTGACTACATTTTCCTTTTAGCATTAGCCAGCTAATAACAGGCATATTTTCAAACCAACGTATTGAATGCCCACAATGCGGGCAACGAGAAGCAGGACGGCTTAAGGTCATCGATTCATGATTGTCAATAACGGTTTCTGGATGAAGCAATAGCTGGCATTCGTTCTTCCACTGCTGCTCCATCATCAAAGGCGTGCGATAAATCACCACATTTAAAAAACTACCCACACATAAGCCCAAGATTGATACGATGAGTAAGGTAAGCCATTGCGACTGCTGTAATAACAACATAAAGTCTGAAAAAATTCCCATCGTATCTAGCCCACCACCGAGCCCATTTGGAAAATTGGTAGATACATGGCAATCACCAGACCCCCTACTAGTACCCCCAAAATAGCCATAATCATCGGTTCCATCAGACTTGTTAACCCATCTACGGCGTTATCCACTTCGTTTTCATAATAAGTCGCCACTTTATCAAGCATCTCCTCTAGACTACCTGACTCTTCACCAATACCGACCATTTGAATAGCCATACTCGGAAAAAGATTGGTAGAACGCATCGAAAACTGCAGCTGTTGACCCGTCGCAACATCGCCTTTAATTTTTTGCGTGGCATTATAAAACACCACATTGTTGGTTGCCCCAGCGGTTGAATCTAACGCATCAATCAGCGGCACACCTGCCGCAAAAGTGGTAGATAAAGTGCGGGAAAAACGGGCAACCACCGCTTGATAAGCAATATTGCCAAAGATTGGTAATTTTAAGGTAAGTCGGTCTAAAAAATCATTAAAGGGCTTGCTACGTTTTTTAGCTTCAGAAAAGCCAACAACAGCGCCTGCAATGCTAAATAGCAATAACCACCACCATTTTTGCATCCACTCGGACATACTGACGACCATCCGGGTAAACGCGGGTAACTCTGCACCAAATGAATTGAATAAATCAGCAAATACCGGTACCACTTTGACCAGCAAAATAATGGTAACGATAATCGCAACCACGATAACCGCAATCGGGTATTTCAAGGCTTTTTTAATTTTTGCTTTTAGTAGCTCGCTTTTTTCTTTGTACGTCGCGACACGCTCAAGCATTGTTTCAAGCGCACCTGATTGCTCACCTGCCTCTACTAAGGAACAAAACAGGTCATCAAAATATCTAGGATGTTTGCGCAGCGCTGCAGCAAAGGTGCTACCTGATTCCACTTCTGACTTGACACTAAGCACCAATTCTTTCATTGAGGGGTTATCGAGCGCATCTGCAACGATTTCAAACGACTGAGTAAGGGGGACGCCCGCTTTCATCATCGTAGCCAACTGTCGCACAAAGATAGCAATATCAATTGCCTTGATGCTTTTTTTCATTTGAAAAATAGGCTTGGGTTTTTTCTTAATCGTCTTGACTTTGATGCCTTGCTTGCGTAGTTGCGCTTTTGCCAGCTCAATATTGCGGCTGGTGGTTTCACCTTTGACTTTTTCGCCACGGCGATTGACCCCGTCATAGACAAAGTCTAATAACATTTCTGTTTGGACTTTTGCCATACCCTTAACCCCTTAATATCTCAACTAATCTTCAATAAAGACGGATAAAAAACGCACTATTCGCTAGTAACACGATACATCTCTTGGATACTGGTCGTGCCTTGTAGGACCTTTAAAATGCCAGAGCGCCTTAAATCCCTAAACCCTTGCTTTAAGGCCGCGTCTTTAATCTCAATAGCGTTGCCGTCTTCCATAATAATTCGGGCAATCTCTGGTGTTACTTTCATCACTTCATAAATACCAACACGTCCTTTATAGCCATCGCGGCATTCAGAACAGCCAACGGGCTCATAAATGACATTGCTGGTATCTGCCAAATCTTCTTCCGTAAAACCCATTTCAAGCAAGCTATTTTTTGGTACATCTGTCGGTTTTTTGCAGGATTTACACAGGCGACGGGCTAAGCGCTGTGCGATTACCAAATTGACTGAGGTGGCAATGTTAAAAGATGCCACACCCATATTACGCAGACGCGTTAAGGTTTCTGGCGCTGAGTTTGTATGCAAGGTTGACAGCACCATATGCCCTGTTTGTGCAGCTTTGACAGCAATTTCAGCGGTTTCCAAGTCACGAATCTCACCGACCATCACAATATCAGGGTCTTGACGCAAGAATGATTTGAGCGCACTGGCAAAGGTCAAGCCAACTTTGTTGTTCACATTGACCTGATTAATGCCTTCAAGGTTAATTTCAACGGGATCTTCTGCGGTGGAGATATTGGTCTCAACTGTGTTTAAGATATTAAGACCCGTGTACAACGAGACGGTTTTGCCCGAACCAGTAGGGCCGGTAATCAATAACATCCCTTGCGGTTTTGCCAGCGCATCCATAAATAGCTGCTTTTGGTCCGGTTCATAGCCGAGTGCATCAATACCTAGCATCGCTGATGATGGGTCTAAAATACGCAATACGATTTTTTCACCAAATAAGGTTGGCAGTGAGTTAACACGAAAATCAATCGCCTTATCCTTGGAAATTTTTAACTTGATACGACCATCTTGGGGCACGCGGCGTTCAGAGATGTCCATTTGTGACATGACTTTCAGGCGGGCAGCAATTTTACCCGCTAGCTGCGTCGGTGGGTTTGCCATTTTTTGTAACACCCCATCAATACGAAAACGCACGCGATAAGATTTTTCATAGGGTTCAAAGTGTAAGTCTGAGGCGCCCATGGTAATGGCTTTAATGAGCATCCCATTAACGAACTTGACGACAGGCGCTTCATCATTGACATCTAAATGACTGGTGGCACTATTGTCGTCATCGGCACGGGTTTCATCAAACTCCACCGCTTCCATATCATCAAAATCAGCTAAATTGCTGGTAGCAAAGATTTTTTCGATGAGTGATTTAATTTTGTGGTGTTCGGCAACCACTGTTTCTACAGTAAACCTTGTACCAAATCGCAGCGCGTCTAAAGCATCTACCCGCGTCGGGTCGCTCATGGCAACAAACAAGCGGCTACCTCGTTGGAAAATCGGCAGAATATTAAATTCGCGAATAATTTTTTCATCAACCGCTTCTTTTGGAATATAGTTGACATTGATGGCATCCAAATCAATGAGAGGATCGCCAAATTCTCGCGAAATCACCCATGCTACCGCGTCAGCTTGCGCAAGCTTATTATCAACCACATAGGCGATTAAATTTGTTTTTTGTTGCTGCGATTCTGCCAATACTTTTTGCATTGTCGCTTCGCTAATTAGTCCTTCATGCACTAATCGCGACGCAATGCCACCAAAACCAGGAAGTGATGCCGCCATCGTTTTTCTCGTTTACTCAATATTTATTCAAATGGGCTAATGTTTGTTAGTGTAAACTATTCATTTATATATTAACAAATCATTCTCGACAAATCCGTGAATTCAACGATAAATAATTTTTTATCGCATTTTATCCCTATCCATTAACCTTCATAAAACTGTTTTATACTTTATTCCTTCTTTAAACACCGCACTTGTGTAACCGAATAATTTATTCGGCAAATCGCGGCAATTGCTTATATAATACCTACCATTTTACGCCTGATATTTACACTTGGTATTCTAAATACTCCTATTTTCATATCTTGATATCTTTAAATGGTGATGTTTTACATCATGATATGTTAAATAGCGTTACTTATATTTTAATGTTATCTTGACATTTATACTTTGCAAATTCATAGATAACCATTTACCTCAATTGACAGGGACATTATGAAAGCATCTGATTATGTAGCAAATTGGCAGAATTCTTGGGTGATTGCTAATTGGAAAATGAATCCTAGCACACAGCTGACTGTCACAGCCCTCATGACCGATTTGCAGCAGCAGATACCTGCAGATGCACTGCAAAGCTGTAACGTGGTTGTCGCCCCGAGTTTTATGCATTTATCGACCACGCAACAAGCCATCCAACATGGGTCATTGAACATCGGACTAGCTGCGCAAAACTTATGTGCACACCACGCCGATAAAGGCGCGTTTACTGGGGAAGTTTCGGGTGCTCAGCTCAAGGACGCTCAGGTAAATTATGTCTTAGTCGGACATTCAGAACGCCGTCAATATTTTAATGAAGATGACGCTTGTTTAATCCAAAAAATTCGCCATGCCTTTGCACACGATTTAACCGTTGTTTTTTGTATCGGTGAAACACAAGCCCAGTATGAGCAAAATCAGACCCAAGATGTGCTAGCAGCACAATTAATGGTAGTTAAACAACTAGCTGCCGAATTTGCTAACAGCCAATCTGAAAACGCCCAATTGGGTAACTTAGCATCGCGATTGATTATTGCTTATGAACCCGTTTGGGCGATTGGTACAGGTAAAATCCCAACGATACAAGAAGTACAAAATATTCATGCTTTTATCAACACCACCTTAACGGACATCGATGCCTCTTTAGCGACCACACCGATATTGTACGGCGGCAGCGTGAAAGCGGATAATGCGGCAGAAATCGCCCAATGCCCAAATGTAAATGGGGTGTTGGTAGGCGGAGCATCACTTGACGCGACTGGCTTTACACAAATTATTCAAGCATTTGCCCAGATTTAAGGTAAAATGTCACCCATTTAAAATTTCTTACTTTTGCCACTGACAGCGTTCTTGTTGGGCATCAGTGCTATCAAGTTTTGTAGAGATAAGTATGTATAATGCAATTTTAGTGGTTCATATCATTGTCGCGATTTCAATGATTGGTCTGATTTTAGTTCAACATGGCAAAGGTGCCGATGCCGGCGCGTCATTTGGTGCAGGTGGTTCGGCGACCGTATTTGGTGCGTCTGGATCTGCCAATTTCTTGACGCGCTTGACGGCGGTTTTAACAGCAATCTTCTTTATCACCAGTATGACACTGGCAGTATTTGCTAAACAGCAATCGCTATCTAGTCGTACCCTTGATACCAGCCTAGCGACTAATACTGCGGCAAGCCCTACGCCCACACCTGCCAAATAAGTTATTAAAAAAATGTTGCGTTATTGGTAGTTTTGACCTAGAATACAGCGTCTATTTTAGAGTGTTGTTATTTAAAAACAGCTTGGTTAAAGTAGTTTGGTTTTTTGCGATTGTGGTGGAATTGGTAGACACGCTACCTTGAGGTGGTAGTGCCGCAAGGTGTGAGGGTTCGAGTCCCTCCATTCGCACCAACTAAATTAATTTTAAATAACTGTTGACAAGGTTAATATCTCACTCTATAATACGTTCTCTAAATTGTTGCGGGGTGGAGCAGTCTGGTAGCTCGTCGGGCTCATAACCCGAAGGTCGTTGGTTCAAATCCAGCCCCCGCTACCACTTTTCTAGTAGCATTGCTTTGTTATCATTACTAGAAAAATCAATTTAGACACACTTTTATTGATTTAAAAGCCCACCAATTAGTTTGTGGGTTTTTTTGTATCTGTTGGTTTCGAAAAAACTTAAGTTTTGCTAAATTAGCGGTTGCGTTTTAGTAATGTGCCAATTTTTAAAATTAGCTTTTAAAATCAACAAAGATGTTAATAATCAACTCTAAAGGATATCATGAAACTATCAACGAAAGTTGCTGAACTGACCCAGATCATTGAGCCAGCAGTAACTGCCTGTGATGTGAGCTTGTGGGGTATTGAATTTGTACCACAAGGTCGACGCTCTCTTCTTCGTATTTATATTGAAGCCCTACCTGAAGACCGTGCCGAAGGCAAACAAGTCACTATTGAAGACTGTGCTGCGGTTACCCACCAAGTCGGTGGTGTGTTGGACTTGCACGACCCGATTGCAGGCGAATATCTACTTGAGGTGTCTTCACCCGGTTTAGACCGCGCGTTTTTTTCTGCTGAGCAGCTGCATGACTATGTGGGGCAAACCATCAGCTTACGATTGATTCATGCGATTGGACAAGGTAGTGATAAGCGCCGTAAAGTAACAGGCGAATTGGTCAATATTGACGAGCGCCAGTTGACGGTCAAAACCGAAAATGATCAAGTCAATGACCAACTTTTAGCCATCGAGCTTGATAATATTGATAAAGCCAATTTGGTCTACCAATTTTAGCTTTTAAATTTGGGGTTAACGCCTTTTTTACGCTATGTCTTCTAGCTAACTTTTTTCTAGCTAAAAGCAAGATTTTAAAGAATAAAGTCTAGAATGACTTAAATTATAGGTGATTACATGAATCGAGAAATTTTAACGGTCGTTGAAACCGTCAGTAATGAAAAAGGCTTAAATCCTGAAGATATTTTTGAAGCGATTGAGCAAGCCTTGGTGGTATCGACCAAAAAGAAAGTTTATAGTGAGCAGCCTGAAGTTGCCGTTCGCGTGCATATCAATCGCAAAACAGGTGACTATGATACTTACCGTTATTGGACAGTAGTGGCAGATGAAGATCATGAAATGCCTGCCTGTCAGCTAGCGATTAGCGATTTGGATGAAAACGAGTGGAAAATCGGCGACGTCAAAGAAGAACAAATCGAGTCCATTGAATTTGGTCGTATTGCCGCTACCCAAGCCAAACAAGTCATCATTCAAAAAATCCGTGAAGCTGAACGCTCACTGGTCGCAGATGCGTTTGAACATCGTATCGGCGAGATGATTACGGGTGAAGTCAAAAAACCGGCGCGCGATGGTTATATTATTGATTTGGGCGATAATGTAGAAGGCTATCTACCACGCGATAAAATGTTGCCGCGTGAGCAGTTACGCATCAAAGGTCGTATCAATGCGATTTTAGAACAAGTCAATCGTGATAACCGTGGTGCTCAGCTCGTATTGTCTCGTACCTCACCACAAATGCTGACGGCACTGATGCAAAAAGAAGTACCAGAAATTGCTGAGCAAATCATTGAAATTCGTGATGTTGCGCGTCAACCTGGCTTACGTGCTAAGATTTCAGTGAAGACCAATGACCATCGTATCGACCCTGTTGGTGCTTGTATTGGTATGCGTGGCACCCGTATTCAAGCCGTTCAACAAGAGCTTGAAGGCGAGCGTATCGACGTCGTGGTATGGTCGGATGATGCAGTGCAGTACATTATTAGCGCTTTGGAACCTGCCGATGTTGATCGTATTATTCTTGATGAAGATACCAAAACCGCAGATATCATCTTTGCCACTAACGATCAGTTAGCCCGTGCGATTGGCTCACAAGGTCAAAACGTGCGCCTTGCATCAGAATTAACAGGCTATCGTCTTAACATGATGCTAGAAGACGAGTACAATGCTCAACAAGAAACAGAAACCAAAGTGTATCGCGACCTATTCTACACACGTCTTGAAGTCGATGAAGATTTGGCACAAGCCTTGGTGGATATTGGATTTACCTCACTTGAAGAAGTTGCGTATGTCCCTGCTGAGACTTTCTATGACATTGATGGGCTAGATGATGACGCCATCGACGCAATCCAAGAACGTGCCAAAGAAGCGGTGATTGCCGATGAATTGGTCAAACAACAAAATATTAAAGAGCCAAGCCAAGAGCTTCTAAACCTTGAAGGCATGACTCAAGCATGGGCCTACAAGCTTGCCGAACGTGATGTCATCACCGTCGACGACCTTGCCGAACAAGCCATCTTTGATATCCAAGATATCGAAGGTCTTGATGAAAAGACCGCAGGTGAGCTTATTATGAAAGCCCGTGAATCATGGTTTAATTAAAAAAGGTGTATGAATGGCAGATAAAACCGTAAAAGAACTTGCAGCAATGACCACAAAGACCGTTGAAGCAATTAATAATCAACTGGTCAAGGCAGGGCTGTCTGCGCGCGGTGACAATGACATCGTCACCGATAGCGAACAACAAAAACTGGTCAGCTTTTTACAACAAAGTCATGGTCAAAATGACAAACCTCGCATTAGCTTAAAAAGCAAAACTACTTCTACTGCGCGTGTGACAGGCACTTCTGGTAAAGCCAAAAGTGTCAATGTTGAAGTACGCAAAAAAATGGTATTTGATAAGCCAAATCCCAATAAAATTGCTGAAGAGCTAGCGTCTCGTGAAGCAGCGACGAAAGACGCTGAAGAAAAAGCGCGTTTGGCAAAAGAAAAAGCCGCTCAAGAACAAGCTGAAAAAGACAAAGCCAAACAAGCCGCTGAAGCGCGTCAACAAGCTACCCTTGCAGCAATGCGTGCTAACTTAGGTGGCGGTAGTCAAGCTGCCAAAGAGCACACAACCACCAGTGTGGTAGTGAAAAAAGGCAACAAAACCGCTGCAATCGAAGTCAAAAAAGCTGACAAAAAACCTGCACCGAAAAAAGAATCGGATAGTGAACGCAAAGCGCGTGAAGCAGAAGAAGAACGCTTACGTCAAATCGAATCAGAAAATCGCCGTAAAGCCGCTGAAGAAGCTCAGCAGCGTACCCTTGAGCAAATGCGTCAAATGGCAAGTAAATACAGCGAAACCGATACTGAAACTACGATGGTTGTCAAAAAAGATGAACCATTGGCAGAAGGTTTGGTGGGCGCAGCGCTTGAAGATTCATTTGAACAAGAACGCCGTGAAATCAAACGCGGAACCGCAAGCACTGCGAACAAAAACCGTCGTCGTCGCCGTGACGATGAAGGTGAGCAAGAGATTAAGAATCGTGGTCGCGGCTTAAAATCATCGCAGGCCAATAGACATAAATTTGAGAAACCGGTTGAGAAAATCGTGCATAACGTTGAAATCGGTGAGACCATCGTGGTATCTGAACTTGCCCAAAAAATGGCAATCAAAGTACGCGAAGTCGTCAAAATGTTAATGAAAATGGGCGAGTTGGTCCGTGAAAACGAATCTATCGACCAAGAGACCGCTGCCCTACTTGTGGAAGAAATGGGTCATAACCCAGTGCTTGTGAGTTCAACGCAAGTTGAAGATTCATTACGTGAGGCGGTTGGCGAGAAAAGTAGCAACGTCCAAGCGCGTCCGCCTGTGGTTACTATTATGGGTCACGTTGACCACGGTAAAACGTCACTGCTCGATAAGATCCGTTCTAGTAAAGTGGCATCAGGCGAGGCAGGTGGTATTACTCAGCATATCGGTGCTTATCATGTGCAGACTGACCAAGGCGTTATTACTTTCTTAGACACCCCAGGTCACGCCGCATTTACCGCGATGCGTTCTCGTGGTGCCAAAGCGACGGATATCGTGGTATTAGTGGTTGCAGCCGATGACGGTATGATGCCGCAGACGGCTGAAGCGATTGACCATGCGCGTGCAGCGGGTACCCCGATTATCGTGGCTATCAACAAGATGGATAAAGACAGTGCCGATCCAGACCGCGTTCTCAACGAATTGACCACCAAAGAAGTCGTTCCTGAAGAATGGGGCGGTGACACACCGGTAGTCAAAGTCTCTGCGTTAACAGGTCAAGGTATCGATGAGTTGCTTGAAGTGATTAACCTACAAGCAGAAGTGATGGAACTTGAAGTTGCTACTGACGGTGCAGCGCAAGGTGTGGTGATTGAATCACGTCTTGAAAAGGGTCGCGGTGCAGTGGTTAGCTTGCTGGTTAAACAAGGTACTTTAAATCAAGGTGACTTGGTACTTGCTGGCGAATATTATGGTCGCGTCCGTGCTATGACCGATGAAAACGGTCAAAAAATCACCTCAGCGGGTCCTTCAATTCCTGTTGAAATCTTAGGTCTGCCTGATACGCCAGCGGCGGGTAGCGAGTTTATGGTGGTTTCAGATGAGAAACGTGCCCGCGAAGTTGCAGAATATCGCACGGTTCGTGAGCGTGAAAAAGTGCTTGAACGTCAAGCCAAATCACGCTTAGAAAACTTGTTTGACCAAATGAGCGATGCCAAACTGCCTTCCGTTAATTTGATTCTTAAAACTGACGTTCGAGGTTCACTAGAAGCCTTGTTAACCGCGCTTGATGAATTATCTACGGATGAAGTTAAAGTCAAAGTTATCTCATCGGGTGTCGGTCCAATCACCGAATCGGATGTGGTACTCGCTGAATCAAGTGAAGCGGTATTATTAGGCTTCAACGTTCGTGCTGATAACGCTGCCAAACGCAAAGCGGATGAAGCAGGCTTAGATATTCGCTACTATAGTGTTATCTATGGGTTGATTGATGATGTGAAGGCAGCAATGAGCGGTTTACTTGCGCCAGAACATCGTGAGCAAATCTTGGGTATCGCAGAAGTACGTGAAGTCTTCCACTCTAGTCGCTTTGGTTATGCAGCCGGTTGTATGGTGACGGAAGGAAATATTATCCGTAACAAGCCAATTCGGGTATTGCGTGATGACCAAGTTATTTTCACTGGTCAATTACAATCATTACGTCGCTTTAAAGAGGATGTTAATGAGGTGCGCGCTGGTATGGAGTGTGGTTTAGCGGTGAAAGGTTATGAAGTAAAAGAAGGCGATAAGATTGAAGTCTTCGAAATTCATGAAGTCAAACGTACCTTATAAGCTAAGCTGACAACCTAATACTGCCAGCTTGCTATTAGCAACCTTTCCAGAGGTCTAATTAATCTAGGTTAATTAGACCTTTTTTTACTATAAAAAGGATTACCAATGAATCAACGTTTACAACGTCTTGCCGATCAAATTCAGCGCGACCTAGCGGTTTTGATTCGTGACGAGATTAACGACCCACGCTTGACTGGGTTTGTGACCATTTCTAGTGTCAAAATCAGCCCAGATTTGGGTTATGCTGATATTTATGTCACCATCATGGAAAAGTCGATGGATGATGCCATGGCAAAAGATTATCATACCGAGAGCTTAGAAGTGCTGAACAAAGCATCAGGTTTTTTGCGTACTGAGCTCAGTCATTTGTTAAAAACTCGCACTACCCCACGTCTACGTTTTCACTATGATGAAGTGACCGCTAACGCTAACTATATGATGAACCTCATTTCTAAAGCCGTACAAAGTAGCGAAGGTCAGCCATCAGACGACTGATGCGTTGTAGGCTATGACGAGCCTATTTGTCACTTTGAGCCATTAACAGGGATGTTGAATGCAGTTACTTTGGGGTATCATTAAGTTTATCATCATTATTTTCTCAAGCCTGTGGGTCGGGGTGTTCGTGTGGACGCATCAGCCCTTAGGCAGATATGTCAGTCTGGCCCTGGTTAGCGTATGGGCACTTTTTACCCTCGCTGTTTTGGTCAGTATCATCAAACCGACCCTATTTTCATCCCTACTTTCTCACCAGTCTTTATTATTGATTTTTTTTGCGGTGGTGGCGATTGCCATTGTATGCTTTTTTTCGATGTCAGCTAGCAATGAGCGGGATTGGAACCCTGAAGTTGCCCAAATGTTAGACTATCGGCTTGACAGTGATGGCAACACACTCACCATTAGCAATGTTAGAAATTTTGATTGGCAAGATACAACCCATTTTCAGCCGCGCTGGGAAACTAGGCAATACGACTTGGCAAAACTGCAAACGGTTGATTTTATAGCCTCTTATTGGATGGGCGATGCCATTGCCCATACGCTAGTGAGTTTTGGGTTTAGTGATGGAAAGCAGCTTGCGTTATCTATCGAGATTCGCAAAGAAGTCAATGAACAATTTAGTACGCTGGGTGGATTTTTTCGCAAGTTTGAATTGGTGATTATCGCTGCGGATGAAAAAGATATTATTTATACCCGTAGTAATATCCGTCATGAAGATGTTTATATTTATCCCATTAATATGCCAAAAGACCATATTCAAGCGCTGCTGCTTGCGTATCTAGCGAAAGCCAAGTCCTTAAAAACGCAGCCGGCATGGTATAATTCATTGGTAAATAACTGTACCACGGCAATTTATGAGCTCATTGATGATATCCAACCTTTGCCATTTGATTATCGTATCTTATTATCAGGCTATATTCCCAGTTATCTGTATGACCAGCAATTGATTGATAACCGCTATAGCTTGCAGCAGTGGCAACAACTCGCACACATTAACCCTAAATCAAAGCCGTATTCTGTCACCCACCCTATTAGCGCAGCAGATTACTCGCAGCTGATTCGAACCGACTTTTAATGAATTGATAAATCCATAACATGATGACCCAACCAAAAACAGCCAAATCCATCGTCTCTGGTGTTTTACTGATTGACAAACCGCAAGGGATGACCTCCCAGCAAGTGGTATCAAAAATCAAATACTTGCTCAAATCTGATGTGCACGACAGTAAAAAAGCGGGTCATACCGGTACCCTTGACCCAATGGCAACAGGGTTGCTGCCGATTTGTTTGGGAGAAGCGACCAAGTTTAGCCATTACCAACTCGATGCCATCAAATCTTATCAAGCCATTATCAAACTTGGCGAGCAAACCGATACCGGGGATGCTGAGGGTGAGATAATTGCCACGAGCCCTGTATCGCATGTGACACAAGCGATGTTACAAAGCGTCACTGCGCAATTTTTGGGTGAGATAATGCAGGTTCCGCCCATGTACTCCGCGCTCAAAAAAGACGGCAAAAAACTGTATGAACTGGCGCGTGAAGGTGTTGAAGTGGAGCGAGCAGCACGTCCTCTCACCATTTATGAGCTGTCACTCACTCCCTTATCCGATCAACAATTGCAATTAACCGTCACTTGCTCCAAAGGAACTTATGTGCGCGTGCTAGCTGAAGATATTGCCAAAGCACTAGGTACGCTAGGACATCTGACAGCGCTTAGGCGTATACAGACGGGTGATTTTGAGATTGCTAATGCCATCCCATTAGCCGATTTTGCAGCGCTCGATTTTGTAGCGCGGTTTGATAAGCTATTAGCGGTGGATGCCTGCGTTCACTCACTACCAAGCTTAGTATTAGACGATAGCCAATCAAAGCGCATCCGACAGGGTCAACGCTTAAACGTCAAGGCGACGATGTTAACTCAGCAGCTTAACTTAACCGCCAATCAAACGTTTCGCTTGTTTGACCCCCAACAGCGATTTTTAGGCACGGGACTACTTGAACCCAATGGTCGTTTACAACCGATGAAGCTGGTCAATTTAAATTAGTCACGATAAGTCAGTAAACCTACCATCTTGCTAATTTTTTGCTGTATTCACATAATTTGCTCAATGAGCGGTGTGATGTCACAAAGCGAGTACGTTTTTTATCCATTGATACAAAACGTGACGCTTTGCTAGCAGTTTTTATCCGGCGATTTCTTTATTCTTAGTGGTGTTGATTCATTTGCTTCTTTGCTTAGCAAGCTTTGCTAATAAAGAACAAGCAGCAGTTTATTTAGATACCCTTATATAATTAATAAAAATGTGATTAATAAAATAAAAATCAAATAATAATCTCAAAATAAAGCGCGCACCTTACAGATGAATTGATAACAACAATAATTTTTTTCTTTAACTATCTTTAACTTAAATAATGAAATAATAGGATAATTACCATGGCTAAGATTGCTATTTTACTTGATACCGACTTTGAACAAGTCGAATATACCCAAACCAATGACCTCCTTAAAGCTAAAGGTCACCAAACCACTTTAATCACCACACAACCCCAAAAACAAGTGCGCGGGCTTAATCATACTGACCCTGCCGACACCTTTACCGCTGATTTATTAATTGGTGAAGCCAACGCAGCCGATTATGATGCCATTGTGTTACCAGGTGGTGGTGCCAATGCCGATGTGTTGCGGGCGAATACCGATGCACAAGCGATGGTAAAAGCGTTCATGAATGCGGGTAAACCCGTTGCAGCGATTTGTCATGCACCGTGGATTTTTGCGGATACTGAAATTGCTCGTGGTAAAAAATTAACCGCTTATAAAACCATTGCTGTAGACCTAAAAAATGCAGGTGCGCAGTTTGAAGACAAATCAGTGGTGATAGATGGTAATTTGATTACCAGTCGTCAACCTGAAGATATTCCAGATTTTGCTGAAGCCATTGACCAAGCATTGACTAAATCAGCTTAAATAAGCATAAGAAAAGGAGATTGCCATGCAACCGACTATCATGACAGATATCGAAAAAATGGAAAAGAAAGCGCCTGACGCGACGTTTGTTGCCGATACTACGCCTAATGATGCGGACGAAGTGACTTCTGATAAGCTCACCACCGCGCCACAAGAGCAGCTTGACCGTCTGCATAGCGAAACACCCAAACAGCCTACAGGCAATCAGTAAGTTGAAAGCTTGAATCTATTAAAAGCCTTAATAAATTCAACACCCTAATGCAAATTAGGGTTTTTTTATTGGTCAATATTTGCTAAAATAATGCTCCTTTTTGAAGGTTAACTACTGAGAAGCGTGGTTATCCTGATTTTTTTACACTAATCGACTCGACTGATAGCCGATTAGGCTTCTCATTTTATGCTAAAAAAGCTAGGAAAACATTATGTTGACTAACCAAGACCGCGCAGACGTAATCGCAAAATTCCAACGCTCTGAAAATGACACAGGTTCTGCAGAAGTTCAAGTGGCATTATTAACAGCGCGTATCAATGACTTACAACCACACTTTAAAGCACACAAAGCTGACCATCACAGCCGTCGTGGTTTGATTCGTATGGTTAACTCACGCCGTACGTTACTTGATTACTTAAAACGTAAAGATGCAGACCGTTATACTGCATTGATCAATGAATTAGGCTTACGTCGCTAATTTATCAGCACGTTATTCGCTTTATTCAATCAGCGGCTGCTTTTGGGTAGCCGCTTTTTTATGGGTTCAATATTTTTAGCGAATTTTCTTTTCACTTTTACCATCGCTGTTAGCTTAGTTATTACCCATCGTTTGCTATTAGTGGTTAAAGCGCAGTTAAAAGGTGGTGATTCACCGTAAAACTAGGTAAAATAGACAACGCATTGTGCCTGCACAATCGCATTTTACACTTACTTTTTTTAAAATATTTTTTAACTTAGGCTGATTTAAGGCTGCTATCAAGCGAATTGGTAGATTGCTTCTAACGTTTGTATTTTTTGAAACGAACACAAACGTTAGGGGCTATTACTAAAACTTAAATCGCCCTATTTCATCACACAAAGGATAAAACCGCATTATGTTTAATATCATTACTAAAGAATTCCAATATGGTAATCAACAAGTTACGTTAGAAACGGGTCGTATCGCACGCCAAGCTAATTCAGTGGTCGTCCACATGGGCGGCGTCTCTGTACTAGTCGCTGTTGTGGTAAAAGACGAGGCGCAAGCGGGTCAAAACTTTTTTCCATTGACTGTCAACTACCAAGAAAAAATGTACGCTGCTGGTAAAATCCCAGGTGGCTATGGCAAACGCGAAGGTCGCCCATCTGAGATGGAAACCTTGACTTCACGCCTCATTGACCGCCCGATTCGTCCATTGTTCCCAGAAGGTTACTTCAACGAAATCCAAGTGACTGCCACGGTGATTTCGTCAGATAAAAAACAAGATGCTGATATCGCAGCGATGATTGGTACTTCAGCGGCATTGGCAATTTCATCAGCGCCATTCAATGGTCCGATTGGTGCGGCACGTGTCGGTTTTATCAATGATGAATATGTGCTAAACCCAAACCATGAAGCGCTAAAACAAAGCTCGCTCGATTTGGTGGTCGCGGGTACATCGTCTGCGGTATTGATGGTAGAATCTGAAGCCAAAGAATTGTCAGAAGACCAAATGCTTGGCGCGGTACTATACGGTCACGCCCAGCAACAAGTCGTGATTGATGCCATTAATGAATTTGCCAAAGAAGTTGGCGTACAAAAAAACCAATTCGTTGCTCCTGCCGTCAACGAAGCCTTGCAAACTACCCTACAAAATCAATTTGCTGCAGCGATTTCAGAAGCGTATACCATCAGCGAAAAAGCCAACCGTTATACTCGCCTTGATGAAATCAAAAACCAAGCCATTGAAGCCTTAGCCGGTGACGCAGAAGCCGAAGGCTATGCCGACAACGTGGCACAAATCAAAGAGCTATTTGAGACCCTAAAATACCGTACGGTCCGTGACAATATTTTGTCTGGCAAACCCCGTATCGATGGTCGTGACTTACAAACTGTACGTGCCTTAGACATCCAAGTAGGCGTATTGCCTTACACGCATGGTTCAGCGCTATTTACGCGCGGTGAAACACAAGCGCTCGTTACCACCACGCTTGGCAACAGCCGTGATGTGAACATGATTGACACCCTTGCGGGCACCAAACAAGACCACTTCATGCTGCATTATAACTTCCCAAGTTACTCAGTGGGCGAAACGGGTCGTGACAGCGGTCCAAAACGCCGTGAAATCGGTCATGGTCGCCTAGCACGCCGCGGTGTACAAGCCATGCTGCCAGATAGTGACCGTTTCCCATACGTGATTCGTATCGTATCTGACATCACCGAATCCAATGGTTCATCATCAATGGCATCTGTCTGTGGCGCATCACTGGCGTTAATGGATGCCGGCGTACCACTAAAAGCGCCCGTTGCTGGTATTGCAATGGGTCTGGTTAAAGAAGGCGAGCGTTTTGCCGTGCTGTCTGACATCTTGGGTGATGAAGACCACCTAGGTGATATGGACTTTAAAGTCGCGGGCTCTGCCAATGGCGTGACTGCACTACAAATGGATATCAAAATTGAAGGTATCACCCCAGAGATTATGGAAAAAGCCCTACACCAAGCGCATGCGGGTCGTATCCATATTTTAAATGCGATGAATGAAGTCATTTCAACCAGCCGTAAAGAAATCAATGCCCATGCACCAAACTTTGCGGTGATTGATATCGACCCTGAAAAAATCCGTGACGTGATTGGTAAAGGTGGTGCAACCATTCGCCAATTGACTGAAGAAACAGGCGCAGTGATTGATATTGATGACAACGGTACCATTCGTATCTTTGGTGAAAACAAAGCAGCGACCAAAGCCGCGATTGCTAAAATCGAGGCGATTACGGCAGAAGTAGAAGTCGGCAAGACTTATACAGGTAAAGTGGCTCGTATTGTTGAGTTTGGTGCGTTTGTCAATGTATTACCTAACACTGACGGTCTGGTGCATATCTCACAAATCTCTGATGCGCGTATCGAGAATGTGAATGATGTGCTAAAAGAAGGTCAAATGGTGAATGTACTGGTACAAGACATCGACAACCGTGGTCGCATTAAGCTCACCATGAAAGGCGTGGATCAAACACTTGCGCCAACTGAATCTGCTGATTCTGAAACGTCTGCAGCTGAATAATCATCTGTTACAAGCAACAAAACCGTCTTAGTTAAGGCGGTTTTTTATTTTTACAAAGTTTTAGTCAAAATTTATTGGAATAGTCGAAAGTTAGAAATCTTTAAACCCTAACTTATCACAAATTTACATCACTATAATTTGCCAAAAGTCCTATTGAGCCACAGTTTCCATAATTACCATAACTTCCGATGCTACCGTAATTTCCATGCATTCCAAAATTTATACTCTTATACGGTGATGAATTGTTAAAAATTAATCGATTTTTATATAATATTTCGCCCAAATACTTACCATCCATGTCTATAAATATTTGATAAGAATCAAGATAATGTCCTATATTATCGCCTAAAGTATTATAAAGTTGATTGTTGTTAAAATTTGCTATATGGTATCCTTTACTATTAAATAAAGCTTGCATTGAGCGACTCCTTTTTAATTTTCTAGATTAAAAATACTATCTGTATAACACTAAATTCAAATTACTAACAGGCTGAAGGTATTTTTCCATCAACGGTAAAATATCGTCAACAAAATCCATGCCATCAGGCACAAGCAATTCATCACTTGCCAATACTGCCACACGGCGAATGCCGCCATACCGCCCCCAATGAAATAACACTGGCTCAAGTTTTTGTAGCGCTGACACGATATACTCAAAATGCGGCGGATTTTCGGCAAATTCTGTGATTGCCATATCCACGATGAACTGTGGCTTTGACAACGCCCCACCGACTGCCATACCCGCCAAATCACGCTGCGGGGTAAACTGTAACACATCACCGAGTGACAGCTGCGAACGCTCACAAGCTTGCTTGTAAACGGTGTAATGCTCAGGATACAGCGATTGGTATTTAAGTAAGGTGCGATGACGAAAAATACCTGACACCGGGACGGGCATGATGAGTGCTTGATAGCGGTCTTGAAACAAGGTTTTTTTATCGATTTGGGTCAGCACTACTTAACCTGCCAGTTATTTGTTGGTTTTTATTTGTGGGTGGTTATTTGTTGGCGGCTTTTTGCTGTTCAAGCTGTGCAACTTGCTGTTCTAGCAGCTGGATACGCTCTTCTTTTTTACTACTCAGCTCATTCATCATACGCAGCTGGTCTTGCATCATGGTTTCTTGCTCTTTTAGCTGCGCGCTCTGCTCTGACAATCGACTCAGCTCTTCTTTGGCAAGCGCCGGATCTTCAGGCAGTATCGGCGTAAGAATTTCTTCTGGCGTGATTGCCGGTAGTGCTGCGGTCGCATGGGCTGAGCTAGAGTTAGCATCCACTGCGACGGTTGACGCGACAGGCAAGCTAGCGCTAGCTTGTGGTTTTATTATAGGCGCTGTAGTTTTGGTTATTGCGTGTGCTTGGGTCTGCGTCTGTGATTGTGCGGTGGATTTGTTCGGCTCGCTTGACTGCCCGATAAAAAACCATACCAAGGCAGTCAGTGCCAACCCTGCACCCACTAGTAACCCAAGTTGATTGCGTTTTTTTAACGTCCGTTTCGCTAGTGGTTGACTTGGCGGTCTTAAAAATGGGTTTGGCGTCTGGGCGATAACCGCTTTAATTTCGGGGTTTGTTTTGGTTAACACAATGGGTGGCGTCGTTTCGATAGCCTCGTTAGTCTCGATAATTTTTTTATCATTACTTTCATCACTACTTTGTGATGCGATAGGCTGTGGTTGCGCGCTATAGGGGTCTGATTCTAAGCCTAGTTTTAGGTCTGGGTCTGGCTTAGCTGCTAACGGTAGGTCATCAATATCAAATATCAGCGCGTTATCGGTTGTCTGTGACGGAACGGGCTGTGACACTGTCGCTGTATTAGCAGTGTCTTGGAGAGTCATAGTGTTGTTGGGTTCAACAGCGCTGGGTAGCTCATCCAAGTCAAAATCATCAAAACTCAGCTTTTTGGGCGTGACAGTATCAGCCGCTTTTGTGTTATCTGCCGTATAGTCGGTTTTGCCATGAAGTAGTTCATCTTCCAACTGGTTTAAATCAATGGTATCTAGCGAAAACGTATTTGTGATTGTTGTCGTTTCTGGGGATGTGTTTGAAGATGTGTCTGGGTAGTTAGTCGCTTGCATCGGCGACTGATTAGTCGTATCAAGCTGCAACGGATTATCTGACACGCCTATCGTTGGATTTTCAGCCAGCGGTGATGATGGATTGGCATCTTCGCTAGTCGGGGCTATAGAGTTATTGTCTTTTTTTAGGCTAAATAATTTCATGTTGGGTCAATATCCCTATCCATGTCGGGCGGGTCAGATGTCTGTACGATTTCATGCTAGCGATGTATATGCGAAGCTAGCATGCAAATGATGGTGTACATTGGTTTGCTTGTTACTATAACAAACCGCAATCAAAAATAACAACTTTTGAGACAAAAACCTACTTTGACCACCCTAATTGTATCAGGGACGCTTAAACTCGTTAACCTTGTCAAAATTTACCCAGACCGCTTAAACTTGGCCTATTTAAACCTAACAATACCTGCGCCATCGTCGCCATAATGAACAGTTTCCTGATGAGTGTCTTCATGATGATTAGATTGCTGAATGTCAATGATATCATCGGGTGTTGGGCGACGCTCGGTATAGCCACACGCCGTACACTCGATATATTCATCATATTCGGGCTGATATAGCTGAATCTGAACAACTTTATCCAGTGCTTTACAGCTTGGACAAGCCACCCCCGCCAAAAATTGACGTTTGGGGCGATTGGATTGATATCTCATAGTTTCTTCTTTTTACTAGCCTGTATTTTGACAACCGTGTTACCAAGCTTGGGTGTTGGCGTTATCGGTGTCATCGCTCAGCAGTTCATCATAGCTGCTGGTTAAAAATCCCGAGTGGCGTAACAGCGCATCAATACGGGCTTCACGACCGCGAAATGCCTCAAAGTTGGCTTTTGCAGATTGACTACCGCCTTTGGCTAAAATGTTATCGCGGAAGGATTTGCCAGCGTTTTTATCAAAAATACTGGTCTCTTCAAACTTGCTAAACGCATCGGCTGACAACAGTTCTGCCCATTTGTAAGAATAATACCCTGCCGCATAGCCCCCTGCAAAAATATGACTAAAGCCATTGGCAAAACGGTTATAACTGGCGGTCGGCATAATCGACACATCGGCACGCACGCTGTCGAGTAACGCCAATAACTGGGGATAGTCGGGTGCTGGGATTTTGGCATGCAATAACAAATCAAATAACGCAAACTCTAGCTGGCGCAGTGTTTGCATGCCGCTTTGGAAATTTTTGGCAGCGAGCATACTTTGTAGCATGCTCTCTGGCAACGTTTCACCCGTATCGACATGACGGCTGATTAATGCAATCCCTTCAGGGTGCCATGCCCAGTTTTCCATAAACTGGCTGGGTAGCTCAACTGCATCCCATTCGACGCCATTCACGCCTGCCACATCGCCCACATTCACTTCAGTGAGCAGATGGTGCAGCCCATGTCCAAACTCATGAAACAGGGTTAACACTTCATCATGGGTTAATAAGCTGGGTTTGCCGCGCTGTGTACCCGTTGGCGCAGGGCTAAAGTTTGCCACCATAAAACAAACGGGTAACTGCTGATAACCGCTATCATTGTGTTGATAACGCGCTTGAAAGCCGCTCATCCATGCGCCACCGCGTTTGCCAGGACGAGCATATAAATCAAAATAAAAACCACCGATAAGCTGCTGATGTTCATCAAAAACTTGATAAAAACGCACGTCATCATGCCAGCGCTGCGTGCTTGCAGTTTTATCTTCAATCTGAATGCCATACAGTTTTTGCACAATCTCAAATAAGCCTGCGATGACTGTCGGCACTGGGAAGTAAGGACGCACTTGTTCTTGCGATAGATTAAATTGACGTTGTTTGACTTTTTCTGCCAGATACGCCGTATCCCAAGGTCGCACGTCATCGTCCTCATCACCGATGCCAAACGCCAAACCTTCAACCTGCAGTTGTTTTAAATCCTGCATGGCAAAGGGTCGTGCTTTGTCTGCCAAATCCCGTAAAAACTGCTCTACAGTATCGACATTGTCCGCCATTTTGGTGGCAAGCGATAACTCAGCAAAATTGTCATAACCCAATAACTGGGCTTTTTGCGCGCGTTTTGCCAAGATGTTCGCCATGATATCGGCATTGTTAAATTCTGGCTGCGCTGACAATTCAGAGGCGCGGGTGACATACGCACGATACAAGGTTTCGCGTAACTCGCGGTCATCGGCATAGGTCATCACCGCAAGATAGACTGGGATATCAAGTGTCGCGACATAAGGCGTTGCCAATACTTGCTCAGGGAATTTTTCTGTGTATCGGTTACCCGCATCTGCCAGCATGGCAAGCGCAGAATCAGGCAGTCCTGCCAGTTGTGATTCGCTTAACGGTAAAAAATAGCTTTGGGTGGCATCGAGCACATTATCGGAGAATTTAGCTGATAGTGTAGATAACTCGCTGGCAAGCGTGGCAAATTGCTGTTTTTGCGCCTCCGCTAAACCCACACCGGATAACTCAAAACTTTGTAGCGCCAAGGTCAACGAGCGTTGTCTTGCAGGCTCTAAACACTCAAAAAATGACTGATCGCTCACCACACGCTGATAGCGTTGATACAGCGGGAGATGTTGACCAACCGCCGTGCCATAGGCAGAAAGCGCGGGCAATAATGCATGATGCAGCGCACAGATTGGCTCATCACTGACCACGCTATTTAAGTGCGATAGCAAGCCCCAACTGCGGTCTAATGCCAAATTCACATGGTCAAAGGCGATGATATCATTGAGTGCTTGCTGGCTGCTGAGGTGTGCATCGTTAACTTGGCTATTAGCTTGCCCAGCTTTGTGCTCGAGGTCGGCTTCATCATCGAGCATAGACAAAAAAGCATGTCCATTCGCCAACGCCTCATCGATTGCCATCTTGAGTCGCTCAAGCGCTAACTGATTAAATTCAACAAGGTGCAAATTTTCTGTCGGATTTTCTACATCGTTGGTCATACTGTTTTCCAATTTTCTATCGCTCGTTGATGATTGAGAGTAAAAGTCGTCATTGCCCAAAATTTTAGCATAAAAACCGCAATGCTTGGCAAAGCTACCCCATTTTGCTACACAGCTTTGCAAAATACATTTGCGACATAAATGTCGACAACCATTATATTGTGACAATTTTTTGTCAAAACAAGCCAGTGGTACAATTTCACGTTAAAATAATGCCATGTTTATCACTGTGATTTTATTATGCGCTCACTAACACCTAAAAAAATAACACCTAACCCAGTAGCATCAAATGAAGTAGTAGGCGGCAAACAACCAAAAAACAGCCTAATTATCACCAGTTATAACATCCATAAAGGCATGTCACCCCTCAATCGTTTTGTCAAAATGGAAGGCATCGCCGCTGCCCTTAACCAAGTGCAATCCGATATTATCTGTTTGCAGGAAGTCCAAGGTCAAAATCTCAAACGCGTGGTGAAATACAATGAATTTCCCCACCAGTCCCAACATGAATGGTTTGGCGAGTATCTACAGCTTGAAAACAGCTATGGCAAAAACGTCGAATATAACCACGGTCATCATGGCAATGCGGTGCTAAGTCGCCATCCGCTCGACCCCAAACACAATGTCAATATCACAGTAAGTCGCCTTGAGCAGCGTGGTGTGTTGCACTGCGAAATTCAGCCCAAAGGCTGGCACACGCCCATTATCGTGCTTTGTGCGCATCTAAATTTGATGGAAAATGACCGTGAAAAACAATATGAGGTGATAAGCCAGTATATCAATAACGAAATCGACCAATCCACGCCGCTGATATTGGCAGGCGACTTCAATGACTGGAAAAAATTATCCTGTCAAAAGCTTGGCTGTGACCTTAATTTACAAGAAGCCGTGCTGACCCACCATGGCAAATTACTGCCCACCTTCCCTGCCAAGCTTCCGGTATTAAGCCTTGACCGTATCTATGTGCGCAATCTACAAGTACACCGTGCTTGGGTGCATAAGGGACAACCTTGGTGCAATCTCTCTGACCATTTGCCAATTAGTGCCGAAGTCAGTCTGCTGCCAGATTAAAGATTAACAGAATAAACTTGCATGATTTTTGCAGAAAGGTAGCCTAGCAATTTTTATAGACATGACTGTCAATTTTTGTCCTAGCAAACCCGATTTGACGTTTTAAGCCACAGACTTTAGACGTCAGGCTTTACACGTCGGTTAGCCAAATTGACGCTACACTGGAAATCCCCATGCAATCAAAATTACTCATTATTTTTGCGATATTAGGCATCACCGCACTCGCTATTTTTAACCTCATATCATCACATCGTACCCAGCAAGTCATTGCGTCAAACCAAGCCAATAGTAGTGCCGCCTCGGCGCCCTTAGCCATAGCAGCAAACGATACCTCATCGATTGGCGAGCAGCCCAAACAAGTGCTTGATAAGGCAACAACAGATTTGAATCAAGCCGCCCAAACGTCATCCAATAATTTGGCGAGCGCAGAGAAAACCACGCAATAATCAGTTGGCATATTAGCTGCTAGTACGGCCAAGCAAGCCTGGTTAAAGGGCATCAAGTGGCTAATATTAAGTCGCTATTATTAAATAGCTAAGATTAAGTAGACAAAGACGTTTTTTGTTCTAACAGGTATTTGTCTCAACGATAAAAAAAGGGCAAATTGTATTGCCCTTTTTTTCATTAACGAGATTTGTTGCGCGCGTTAGTTTTATTTTTAGCGCTTTTTGCTTTTCTGGCGCTCTCATTTGGCTTAGATTGAGCGTTAGGGTTGGATGGCGCGTTAGGATTGGATTGAACAGAATTAGAGACCGCTTGCGATTGACCGCGACTTTTGCCTTTACCGCGATTATTAAATGACGATTTTTCCAGCTGTGCCACCAAATCAAAATCAATCTGCTGGGTCTCCATATTGACGGCAGCGACTTTGACACGGATTTTATCACCAAGTCCAAACACCAGTCCTGACTTTTCACCAAATAACTGCTGCGCCTTGTCATCATATACAAAGTAATCTTCGCCCAAATGCGAGATATGAATCAAGCCATCAATGAATAAATCGGTGAGGGTCACGAACAAGCCAAAATTGGTCACTGTTGTAACCACCGCATCAAATGCTTCACCGATATGGTCTTTCATATAATGCGCTTTGAGCCACTGCTCAACAAAACGGCTGGCTTCATCGGCACGGCGCTCTGTCATTGAGGTCTGCTCACCCGCATCTTCTAGCGACCAATCTGGCAGTGGTGCCTTTTTGCCCGTCACTTTCGCTTTGATGGCACGGTGTAGCATCAAGTCGGGGTAACGGCGAATCGGTGAGGTAAAGTGGCTGTATTCCTCATACGCCAGCCCAAAGTGTCCGATATTAGTCGGTGCATAGTTGGCTTGCTGCATGGAGCGCAGTAGCACACTATGGATACTAATCGCATCAGGGCGCTCGCGTGTCGCTTCAATGATACGCTGATAATCTGCCTGTGTCGGGTTTTCTTCAGGAAATGACAAACCAAAATGCTTCACAAAGTCACTGACGCGAGCGGCTTTTTCTGCCTCTGGGGTATCATGATTGCGATACAAAACCGGCAATTCATGCTTGAGCGAGAATTCAGCTGCGAAGGTATTTGCCAATAGCATCATCTCTTCAATGAGCTTATGCGAATCACCACGCGTCCGTGCCACGATAGCGCTGATTTTGCCGGCTTCATCAAATTTGATATAAGTCTCTTGGGTTTCAAATTCCATCGCATGGCGCTGTTCGCGTTTGACCAATAGCACTTTGTACAAATCATACAGCACATCAATCGATTTTTTGACCGCTTTATTACCGGTGAGAGTGACAGGCACTTCGGCTTTGGGCGTTTCCCCTTGCGCTTGGGCAAAATAATCATTGACTTGGTTATAAGTCAATCGCGCTTGAGAGTGCATCACGCTTGGATAAAACTCATAGCTGGTCACGTTGCCGCTACGCGATAGTACGATATCGGCTACCATACACAAGCGGTCAACACCTGGGTTTAAAGAGCAAAGACCATTGGAGAGTTTTTCAGGGAGCATCGGCACCACAAAATGCGGGAAGTACACCGATGTACCACGCTCATAGGCTTCTTGGTCAAGTACTGAGTTGGCAGTCACATAATGACTGACATCGGCAATCGCGACGACCAAGCGATAGCCACCGCCGCGACGTTTTTCGGCATAGATGGCATCATCAAAGTCGCGCGAGTCTTCGCCATCAATGGTGACTAGTGGCAACGCACGTAAGTCGATACGGTCTTGATAGTCTTTTTGCGTCGGCTCTTTATACGCATCGACTTGCTGCATGACTTTTGGGCTAAACTCATGGGGAATATCGTAATTTAGCAGCGTAGTTTTGATAATCAATTCACGCTCGTTATCATCGACCAAGCTTTCAGTAATTTTCCCCGTCGCGTATTCATGCTGGGTGGGATAGTCGATGATATCGACTTTGACGGGGTCGCCCATTTTAAGTTGCAACGCTTCGACGTTTTCTTCCGTCACCGTAATCGGTTGATGATTGTTGGGGCTAATGAGTTCTACAAAGTAACCGTCGTCATCTTTTGCAAGTTTACCAATATATTGTAGCTGGGCATGGGACACCACCGACAGCACACGACCCATCATACGACCACGGTTGTCGGTGCTAGTGGCGATGGCTTTTACTTTATCGCCATGAAATACCCAGCGCATTTCGGTTTCATTCAAAAATAAATCGGGCATATCCTCAAGCACGACAAAGCCAAAGCCTTTGGCATGGGCAGCGACTACGCCAGTCACAGCATCGTTCTCAGTCAATGGGCGATAAATATAAGGATTACCACCGTCGGCATCACGGCTTAATTGTCCATCCCGCAGCATGGCTTTTAAGCGGTTGCCCAGTGCGTCGTATTCGTCATCATCTAAATCAAAAATCGTCGCAAGCTCGTGTTGGGTCGCTTGTCCGCGCTCAAGTAGGGTTTGCAGAATCAGTACACGGCTTGGAATCGGGTTGTCATAGTTGGCTGCTTCAACAGCGGCATTGGGGTCTTGCCAATTTTTCATATTGTTGTCGTCTTTTTTTATCATTTAAACTTTGTCATGCAAATTATTTTATCACCTTCATTAAATGCTAGGGGAAGTATTATCCATCATAGCGATAAAATCATGTTAAAATTTTGTTGCTCAGCTTAGTTTTAGTTCAGGCTTTAGCTTAGCTTAGGTCGCTTTAGGCTTCATCGCATTGTATATGGGTGCGTTGCAAGCGTTTTTAAATGGTTGGTTTTTAAATGGTTCGTTTTAAGTTTTAATATAGCTGGCTTCGATAGCGAAAATATAGTTGGCTTCAATAATGAATGTTCAATGGCTAACAGTGAATCACCACAGTGATATAGACAGTGACATAGATTGATGAAAAAATAACAAAGGGGAACCCATGAAAGCAAGAATTTTAGCCGTTGGACAAAAAATGCCAGCTTGGGTGCAGACGGGATTTGACGACTATTATAAACGTATTCAGCCCATGCTTAGCACCGAAATCGTTGAAATCCCCGCCTGCAAACGTGCCAAAAACCCCTCGCCTGCCGAACTTGAAAAATATGCCATCACCGAAGGTGGACTAATTCTGCAAGCGCACCAAGCCAAAAATTCAGCAGGCAAACGCGAACAGCTGATTTGCTTAGACGTACGCGGCAAAAATCTATCAACCGAAGAGTTAGCGGCTAAAGTTGGTGAAGCCATGCAGCTGGGTGATGACATGGCGTTTGTGATTGGGGGTGCTGATGGCATTTCAAAAGAGGTATTAGCCCATGCGACATTCAAATGGTCGCTGTCCAATCTTACCTTGCCGCATCCGCTCGTGCGTGTACTACTGATGGAGCAACTGTACCGCGCTATGACCATTATCCATCATCATCCGTATCACCGCGGTGATTATTTTTAAGTTTTTCCAGTTAACCTGTTATATCTGATTATGTATGAAATCGCTGACATGGCTTGTTTTTGCGAATTTTTCCCTTATTTAACCTATTAATCCTTTGTAGTTAATCCTTATTAATTCGTTATCATTTCTATTTATCACTGCAACTTTAAGAAAATTGATGGAAAAAACCGAAAAACAACCAATCAGCCTGCAGCCATTTTTACCCAACACACCGTACCAGCTTTATACCTTGCCCAGTTTGTTTATTTCACATGGGGCGCCGACGATTGCTATCGAAAACAACCGTACTACCCAAGCGCTGAATAAATTTGGGCAAAATCTGCCAAAACCACGCTTAATTATCATCATCTCTGCGCATTGGCAAAGCCAGCATCTAGAAATCAATGGCAATGCGGCGCCCGCTACTTGGCATGATTTTAGCGGCTTTCAAAAAGCGCTTTATACAATTGATTATCCTGTCAAAGGCGATAGCCTGATTGCCGAGCAGCTGGCACAGCAGTTGCAAGCTTTGGGCGTTAGCACGTCGGTCAATCGACTGCGTCCATTTGATCATGGGGTATGGTCGCCGCTGGTGCATTTGTATCCGCAGGCAGATGTGCCGATTGTGCAGCTTTCGCTACCGCAGCATTTTGATAGTTATGCGTGTTTTCAGCTAGGGGCTTTATTGGCGCCCCTACGGGCAGAGCAAGTATTAATCATCGGCTCTGGCAGTGTCACCCATAATTTGGCGCAGGTACAGTTTGATAGTGGTGAGGTGGATGCTGAGGCCCGTGAATTTAAATATTGGTTGATTCATCAACTCAAACAACATATGCCAACGGCTTTAGATTGGCGGTCACATCCATTTGCTCGTCACAATCACCCCACCGCTGAGCATTTATTGCCGTTATTTTTTGCGGCAGGCGCAGGCACAAAGATGAGCATCGTGCATGAAAGTTTTGCCCATTTTAGTTTGGGTATGGATGTGTATCGGTTTGACTAACCCTTAGTCCATATCCGCCACATCGAGGTTTTTGTCGATTTGAAATACCAAAAATGCGCCGATAGTCATGAGCATAAACATGGTAATACCTAGCTTGGCGACGGGATTAAAGGGCAGGATATTTAAGATTAATCCGCCAAAAATACCGACGACAAAGTTGAGGGAGCCTTGCAAGGCACTCGCCATGCCAGCGCGGTGTTTTTGAAATGCCAAAGCAATGGCGCCTGAATTGGGCTGAGTGAGTCCCAACCCTGCAATACAACAAAAAATGCTGGCGAGCACCAACGGCAGCCAAGCTTGCGTGCCAAAGACTAAACCTAGCAGCATCAAACATGCCGCCGCGATGACTTGCATCACCGCCCCAAATCGCAGCAAGCTGACTAGACGATAACGGTTCACCAGCCATTGGTTGACCTGTGTCAACCCAATAAAACCTGCCGCATTCATGCCAAAAATCCAGCTAAAATGCTGCGGCGTGACCCCATACCCTTCCATAATTAGCTCAGGTGCCGCGCTGATATACACAAACATCGAACCCATCAGCAGCCCTGCGCCAATCGCAGGATAATTAAACTGGGTGTCTTTGAGCAAGTCCCAGTATTGACTGAGCACGTCATTCATCGGACGGTTGTTGCGAAACTCATCGGTCAAGGTTTCATGCAAAAACAGCCGGGTCAGCACGATATTTAAAATACCAAACCCTGCCAAAAACCAAAAAATCACCCGCCAACTGGCGACTTTTAACAGCAAAGACCCTAGGCTTGGTGCCAAAATTGGCGCAATCCCCATCACTAGGACCATCAGCGAAAATGCCTTTGCCATTTGCTTGGGATGCAAGCGGTCACGAATCATCGCCCGCGATACCACCGTTCCCACACACGCGCCTAACGCCTGTAGCGTTCGTGAGACAAACAGCACATATTCATTGGTGGTGGTGGCGCACATCACCGAAGCAATCACATACAGTACCATGCCCACATACAAGGGCTTGATGCGCCCAATCCGATCCGAAATCGGACCATAAAACAACTGCCCGATCACCAAGCCCACAAAATAAGCAGGCACCGAATTGGACATAAAAGCCGTTGCCACGCCAAAATCTTGTGCCATACTGGGCAAGGCCGGCAAATACATATCAATCGACAGCGGACCGATAGCAATAATCAACCCCAAAATCATAATCCAAACTGTTGGATAGTCTAAGTCGTGCGATGGCTGAGGTTGCGGTGTTTGCGGTAGGTTCATAGTGATCAATTTAAATAAAAAAGCGCGTCTAAATAAAACAGCAGGTAAAAATCATGAGTCGGCTATTATAAACAAATTTTCCTAAAATATTTTTCGTTATCGTTTAGTTTATGTGAGCAATCAACCATGCAGATTGCGTAAAAGCCCCAATAAAAAAGGCAGCCTTTGCTACCTTTATTTAGCAAATAACTTGACAGCTTACTGCAAAAAAGTACCGAGACGTTGCCCCATTGTCACCGGCACTGAATTATAAAGACCTGCGCCCCAAGCCATACCCGCTGATTTTGGTAATACCACAATCGCCGTTGAGCCCAAATAAAACCGCCCAAGTTCATCGCCTTTTTTCAATGTCATCTGATGGGTTTGACGCTGCACGCGATCGCTACGTTTGATTTTGCCTGTGGCCACTGTTTCAATCCCTGCCACAATCATCGCCCCGACTAGCACAACGCAAGCTTTACCAAATTCGGTATCAAACACACACACACAGCGCTCGTTACGGGCGAACAAATCGGTAATGTTTTCAGCGGTCTCGTTATTGACCGAGAATAGCTGTCCTGGCACATAGATGGTTTCTACCAAAGTACCGTCAAACGGCATATGCACGCGGTGATAATTGGTCGGTGCCAAATACACGGTGACAAAACTTCCCTCTTGCATGGCTTTGCCAAGTTCATAATCCGCGAGCAATTGCCCAACTTCATACGATTTGCCTTTGGCTTGCAGGATTTGGTCTTTATCGATTTGCCCCAATTGCGATATCATGCCATCTGCAGGACAGATCAGCGCATCTGGGTCATCATCAATCTTGCGCGCGCCATCTTTGAGCTCACGGGTAAAAAAATCATTAAAACTGTCATACTGAGAAAAACTACAGCGCGCATATTCCTCTAGCTTGATGCCATACACCGAAGCAAAGGTACGAATAAAGGTTTTTTTCACCATCGGATGACGGCTTTGGGCAAGACGACCTGCGATTTCACTGATTTTTTGTTGTGGGACAAGCGATTGTAACGTCGTAAACAAGGTCATAAGTTACTCGAGATTGGCATTTTAAAGTTGGCTTATTATAATCAAAATCCCCCTTAGAATCACGGTATATTAAACACTGGGCTACGAGTTAAGCGACAAGCTAGCTTTTAAATTAAGCCGCTTACGCTCAAACCAACGGATAGGAAAAATCATGAAAGCAGTACTACAACGGGTGAAATTTGCCAAAGTCGCAGTTAACCAAGCGCCTCACCCACAACAAATCGTCGGCGAGATTGCACACGGCGTACTTGTCTATCTTGGACTTGGGCATGATGATACGCTCGCGATGGGGCAAAAAATGATTGATAAAATCCTTACCTATCGCGTATTTGAAAATGAGCTAGGCAAAATGGATAAAAACGTGCAACAAGTCAATGGCGGGTTACTGTTAGTGTCGCAGTTTACCCTCCTTGCCAATACCCAATCGGGTAGACGTCCTGATTTTAAGCCTGCGATGGCGCCCGACACTGCCAAAGCTTTGTTTGCGCAGATAGTAGCGTATGCCAAGATGCAATATGCAGCCGTGCAAACAGGCGAATTTGGCGCAGATATGCAAGTCAGCAGTTGCAATGATGGTCCGATAAATTTTATTTTTGAACTGTGATGCGACCTGTGTTAAGTATCAAAAATTGAGTGAAACGCCGAATTTCTTACAACACCACAAATAAAAGCCATAAAAACTTATCGTTGTCATTTTTTTGTCATATTCTGAAGTTGTAATATGGGCATTGTAATATTGTTGTCATAAAATTATTTTGACAAACAGTTGCCTATTTTTATCGCTTGAGAAATTTATGAAAAATGAAACTATTTTGGTGGTGGAAGATGAGCCTGCCATTCGAGAAATGATCGTGACCACACTAGAGATGGCAGGATTTGATTGTTTGCAAGCCTCAGAAGTCTCTCAAGCCCATCATTTGGCGGTCGATCATCGTCCCAACCTCATCTTATTAGACTGGATGTTACCCAATGGGCTATCAGGCATTGATTTATGCCGCCGCCTGAAAAAAGATGAAATGCTCTCTGAAATTCCTATCATCATGCTCACTGCCAAAGGTGAAGAAGACAACAAAGTTCAAGGACTTGATGCAGGGGCAGATGACTATATCACCAAGCCGTTTTCCACCCGTGAATTGGTTTCCCGTATCAAAGCGGTATTACGCCGTAGTAGCGCATTGTCAGGCGAAAAACCCATTGACGTAGGCGGCTTGTCGCTAGACCCTGCCAGTCAGCGCGTGAGTGCCAATAACAAAGCGGTGGATATCGGACCAACAGAATATCGGCTACTTGCTTTCTTTATGAGTCATCCCGAGCGGGCTTATACCCGCACCCAGCTGCTTGATCAAGTGTGGGGTGGCAATGTGTATGTCGAAGATCGTACCATTGACGTGCATATCCGCCGCCTGCGTAAAGTGCTTGAGCCATTTGGGTTTGCGGACTACATCCAAACTGTACGTGGCACAGGCTATCGTTTTTCTAATAAAATCGACTAACAATAGCCTGATTAATCGCATTGAAATTTTTGCCAACTTATCCCAACTTCGCTATAGTAAGCTTTTTCAATGGATGCTAGAAAAATTAATATGTGGGCGAGCATTTCACCCGTCGTGACAGCTGGGGTTGCCGGGCTGTTGATTGGCGGGCTATTAGGGTTTTGGGGTTGGGGACTGGCGATAGGGCTTTGCCTGTATCAGCTATATTTTTTATGGTCGATACAACGCTTTAAAGCGTGGTATAACAAAAACCCCGATGAGCCGCCGCCTGCATTTGAGCCCAACCTTAATGTCATCGCCAGCAATATCTACCAAGTCAATCGCCAAGAGAAATTGGCGCATCAGCAAACCGTTTCGCTGGTGCAAAAAGTGCGCGACTCGCTGAGCGCATTGCAAGACTCGATTATACTGATTGATAAAAACGACTGTATCGAATGGTGGAACAACTCTGCTGAGCGGCTTTTTCATTTTAAAGCGCCCGACCAAGGTCGTAATGTGTTGACCATTATTCGCAACCCGCTTTTTCATCAATATTATCACCACATTGAAGACTATCCAGATGGTGTACGTATCCATAGCCCGTCTAATATCGAGCGCTATGTGCAGTGCAAGATTACCAAATTTGGGCAAGAAAAATTACTGCTGATTTATGATGTCACCCGTTTTCAGCACTTAGAACAGATGCGAAAAGACTTTGTGGCAAATGTTTCGCATGAGCTTCGCACGCCGCTTACCGTCATCATGGGGTATGTGGAGACTTTGAGTGAACAGCCTGATTTAGATCCGCGTATTGCTCGCGCGTTTACTCAGATGATGCAGCAAAGTCAGCGCATGAATAATATCATCAATGACTTACTGTTACTATCTCGGCTAGAGAACGATGAAAAGCCCACTGAGCCCAAAGATATTGATATTCCCAAAATGCTGATGCAATTGTTTGACGATGCGCAGATGTACAACAAGTCATACGACCATATGATTCATTTGCATATCGACAGCACGTTACATATTTTGGGTTATGAAGATTATCTGCGAAGTGCGCTCAGTAACCTGATTACCAATGCCATGAAATACACCCCCAAAGGTGGTGAGATTAGTATTAGCTGGCATGAGTATGACGCGGGGGTATGTTTTAGCGTGACCGACAATGGCATTGGTATCGAGCAGCGCCATATTCAGCGCTTAACCGAGCGTTTTTACCGCGTGGACACGGGTCGAAGCCGTGACACAGGGGGAACGGGTTTGGGGCTAGCAATTGTCAAGCATGTCTTGTATCAGCACCATGCCACCCTTGATATCATATCCAAAGTTGGCAAAGGCTCAACCTTCACGGTGACCTTTCCAAAATCTGCCAGTATTCCAACCCAATCCCTTAATCCTGCAAGCCCACAAAGTTAAAATTTACTTGTGGCTGACGCCCTTGCATGATATCAGCAATCGCTTTTGCTGAGCCGTTCGAGTGCGTCCAGCCCAAGGTGCCATGTCCGGTGTTGAGATACAAATTATCAATACGTCCTTGGCGATTGACCGCGCGACCGATAATCGGCACATTTGACGGTGTCATCGGTCGCAGCCCTGTCCAATAATTTGGCTGAGTCAAATCTACCGCATCCCCGAACACCTCTCTCACCCGCCGCGTAATCGCTTGGCAACGAACGGGATTTAGCTCAAGGTTAAAGCCGTTAAATTCAGCCGTTCCTGCTACTCGCAAGCGATCGCCTAAGCGCGAGTATACCAGCTTAAACTCATCATCAATCAAGCTTACATAAGGTGTCTCATGGGGTCGCAACACGGGGTACGTGGCTGAATAGCCTTTGGCAGGGTAGATGGGTAGATTGATACCCAAATCTTTGACTAAGGCAGGACTATAACTCCCTAACGCCAGTACATAAGCATCCGCAGATAGTATCTGTGATTGCGCTGGCAAAGCAGCATTATCTTTACTATCAACGGACATTACTTCCACACCGTCAATGTGTTGGTTATGATAAATAAGTCGTTTGATGGCGGTATTAAATAAAAATGTTACCCCTTGCTGCTGACAAAGTGCTGCCAAGCGATGGGTGAATTTTTGGGCATCCCCTGATTCATCAAGTGCCGTATAAGTCGCCCCAACCAATTCTTTGCCAATACCAGTTAACGCAGGCTCTAATTCTATCGCTTTATCCACACTAATCACTTGCCGATCACAACCCAATTGCTGCATCCGTTTAGTAGGTGCTATCGCTGCCTGAAACTCAGCATGATCGGTATAAAAATGCATAATACCGCGTGTCAGACAGTCATAATCAATGCCTGTTTGCACCCTGACTTCGCCCAGTATCTGCCGAGAGTATAATCCTAAATTGACCATCTGTACCAAATTAGCATCGGCACTTTTCGCATTGCACTGCTGTAAAAACTGCCAACCCCATCGCCACAGCGCCCTATCAGGGGCTGCATCTTTCGCGGTACTGCCCGGTAAACCCAACAACCGACGCCAGCGAAATAACAATGGCGCATCTTCTCGCAATAACCATTTTAGCGCTTTATAGGGTGTATCAGGATTTGCCCAAGGCGTGGCATGTGATACAGATATTTGCCCACCATTGGCAAACGATGTTGACAATGCCGAACTACTTTCACGCTCGATTACCGTTACCTCAAACCCTGCTTGTCGAAGCTGCCAAGCAGTGGTGACACCCACCACCCCTGCACCAAGCACGATTACCTGCTTTGTCATAACTTGCCTTACTGTCGTTAGCTGATGAATATCTATAGATAAAAAAGGTAGATTGACTAGCAATCAATAAAAAGCCCCCAGTTATCATGGAGGCTTTTTTTCATTTATAAATAACATGGACTGAAATTTTAATCTATCAGCTTTTTTACAAACCGTTATTTGCTTAATTTACTGCTGATTTCACGTAGCAATAGTACTTCTTCTGAAGGTTCTGGTGCAGCCGCTTCTTGTGCTTCGCTTTGACGGCGTAAGCGGTTCATAGCTTTCACCAACATAAAAATGATAAATGCCAAAATAATAAAGTTGATTAAGATGGTGACAAAATTACCATATGCAAATACAGGTACACCCGCTTTTTTCAGCGCATCATACGTCATAGCCGTGCCTGCAGGTACATCACCTAACACCACAAACATATTGGTAAAGTCGATTCTGCCGCCCATAATCGCAGAGATAATCGGCATAATAATATCCTCTACCAATGACGTCGTGATTTTACCAAATGCGCCGCCGATGATGACACCCACTGCCAAATCCATCACATTGCCTTTGAGGGCAAACTCTTTAAATTCTGACATCATGCTCATATAACTTCTCCTACTTTCAAAATAATTGCTGCAATCGTTGACTAAAAAGCCCTTATCATCATAAGGAATTGTGTAAGATTTTAAACCTTTACTTTGCCAGTGTGTAGATTAAATTAAAAAAGCTTGTAACAGGTACAAGCTTTTTGTAAATAAATGTTAGGCTTTCTCAAAATTTTTATCGCGTAGACTCGCTATTATTTACGACCGTTACGTTTACGCTCATTTTCAGTCAAGTATTTTTTGCGTAGACGAATTGATTTTGGTGTGACTTCAACCAATTCATCATCTTCAATAAATTCAAGCGCTTGTTCAAGGGTAAAAATGATTGGTGGCGTTAAAATAATCGCATCATCGGTACCACTAGCGCGCACGTTCGTCAACTGTTTTGCTTTGGTTGGATTGACTACCATGTCATCGCTACGTGAGTTTTGACCGACAATCATACCTTCATAGACTTCAGTTTGTGGTGATACAAACATACGACCACGTTCTTGAAGGTTAAATAGCGCATAGCCCAATACAGTACCATTCACCATAGAAATCAACACACCATTTTGGCGTTTTGCCACATCGCCTGTTTTCACAGGACCATAATGTGAGAAACTTGAGGTCATGATACCGGTACCTGAGGTAATGGTTAAGAACTCAGAGCGAAAACCAATCAAACCACGTGACGGTACCACCGCTTCAATACGGATACGACCTTTACCGTCAACTTCCATATTGGTCAATTCGCCTTTACGGTAGCCCATTTGCTCCATTACTGCGCCTTGGTGCTGTTCTTCAACATCAAAAATCACATTTTCAAACGGTTCTTGTTTCTCACCCTCGATTTCACGAACAATCACTTCTGGACGTGATACACCTAGCTCAAAACCTTCACGGCGCATATTCTCAATCAATACAGATAAGTGAAGTTCCCCACGACCTGAGACTTTAAATTTATCAGGACTGTCGGTATCTTCTACGCGAAGTGCCACGTTATGAATTAACTCACGTTCTAGGCGCTCACGAATATTGCGCGACGTCACGAATTTACCTTCTTTACCCGCAAATGGTGAGTTATTGACTTGGAAAGTCATCGATACGGTTGGCTCATCGACACTTAGCGGTGGTAAGGCTTCTACGTTTTGTGGATCACAGATAGTATCAGAAATATTTAACGCATCGATACCCGTGATACAAACGATATCACCTGCCTGTGCCATAGGTACTTCGATACGGTCAAGACCATGGTAACCCATGATTTGTAGGATACGGCCGTTACGTTTATTACCTTCTTTATCAACAATCGTTACAGGCGTATTAGTTTTAACTGACCCACGCTGAATACGACCGATACCAATCAAACCTTTGAAGTTATCATAATCAAGGCTTGAAATCTGCATACGGAATGGACCGTCCGTATCCACCTGTGGTGGCTCAACGACATTTACGATGGTTTCAAACAATGGCTGCATATCTTCTGCAAGCTCGTCAGGCGACAACCCTGCAATACCATTCATGGCAGAGGTATAAACGATTGGAAAATCTAGCTGCTCATCTGTCGCACCCAAATTATCAAACAAATCAAATACCTGATCCATGACCCAGTCTGGACGTGCGCTTGGTTTGTCAATTTTATTAATCACCACAATTGGCTTTAAGCCACGGGCAAATGCTTTTGAGGTCACAAAACGGGTTTGTGGCATAGGACCATCAACGGCATCAACTAATAACAACACACAGTCAACCATCGACATCACACGTTCAACTTCACCACCGAAGTCGGCGTGACCGGGGGTGTCGACGATGTTAATACGGTATTCAACGCCGTCTTTAGGATTGGTCCATTTGATCGCCGTGTTTTTGGCTAAAATGGTAATACCACGCTCTTGCTCTAATGCGTTAGAGTCCATGACGCGTTCAACTTCTGCGGCACGCTCACCAAAAGTACCTGATTGTTGTAACAGTTTATCGACTAGAGTAGTTTTACCATGGTCAACGTGGGCAATAATCGCAATATTGCGAAGATTTTTGATTGAATCTGACATAAAAAAATAGCTCTTGAAAATTCGGCTAGGAAGGAAAATTAAAACACGCGGTAGTATAACATCTTATCGTTAAAAATAGATTAAATTTATCTAAGTTGAGTTTATAGCTGATAATAAAAATAAAAAAAGCTACCAACGAGGGTAGCTTTTTTATTTAATAGCTAATTATTGTACGTTCATGTCTTTAGTTTGAACGGTTGTGCTAGATTTGTTACCAGTGATGATAGCATATACACGACGGTTCATTGCACGACCTTCAGCAGTGTTGTTGTCTGCAATTGGGCGGTCATAACCGTAACCCACTGTGCTAATACGTTGTGGTGCAACACCAAATTGGTTAACTAACATTGATTTAACCGCATTTGCACGTGCTTCAGACAAACGTTGGTTGTAACGCGCAGATGGACCAGTTTTTGAAGCGTGACCTTCAATTGAAGCTGTTGAATTTGGATATTCACTCATTTTTTCAGCAACTTTTTGGATTTCTGGTTTGTACTGATCTTTGATGACAGTTTTGTCATTGTCAAAGAATACACGTAATTCCATACGTAATGCGTCATCAGCTGTAATTTCACGTGGGCAACCATCAGCATCTACAACAACGTTTAATGGGGTGCCTGGGCATTTGTCAACGCTATTTAACACGCCATCTTGGTCGTCATCACCATCAGTCACAATAATTGGTTCAACAGGTGTAGGCTCAACTACTGGTGCTGCTGGTGCCAAGTGACCACCTAGAACCACGTTAAGACCTGCTAATGCTAGACCTTCCCACCAATCGTTATCGAAGTTATAAATCGCACGACCTTCACCACGTAGGCTTAATGCATCATTGATACGGTAGTAAGCACCAAGACCTAAGTTACCAATTGTGTCTTTAGAAGTTGCTTTGCTGCCATCATCAAATGCCATTGAGGTTTTTGATTGGCCTGCACCGATTAACACATATGGCTTGAATGGGCTGTTAGTATAGCCACTAAAGGTTTCAGTACCGATAGTAAAGTTACCTGAGTATGATTTTTGTTCAAAATCATGTCCGTTAACTTTATCGCCGTTGCCATTTAATGCGTCAGAATCAGTTTCACCGTATTCTAATTCAAGTGCGATAGTAGGTGTCAATTCGATACCAATACCTGCACCAGTGTACAAGTCGTTATCTTGGTGAGTACCGTAGAATTGTTCGCCTTGTTTGTCTTCAGTTTTGCTGATACCATCTACATAATGATAACCTAGTAGCAAAGGTGTAACAGTAACGCCTGCGTTAGCGGCTACTGGCATAACAGCTGCAGCAACAACTGCTAGAGCGATTTTATTTAGCTTCATAGAAGTCCTCCAAAGGATTGGCTCATTTTAAATTAAAATAACCTGACAGTTAATTCACAAAATAACACATCAAAACACATGTAATTTATGAACTTGTTAAATATAGCTTAACGCCTAAAAATTGTGTTTACAACTCTTTTTTTTACATTGCTACACAATATTACACGAACATCACAATATGTTATATTTTTATTTTTTAGTAGCTAAGCTTATTAATTACGCTCGTTACTAAGAATCCAACAACCATCATAATGATTCGAAATTACACATCAAAACTATACACTCATCTTGAGAAGGATTTTAATACAGTCTATTTAAATTTACCATATCTTAAATTCATACTGTCACTAAATGATACATTCTAGTGACATTCATTTACTTAATGTATGAGTGATACATTTGTCATACCATTAAAACAGTTTCGTCTAGAAAATGGTTTAGCATTAATAACATAAGATAGATGATTTAACATGTAAACCCATCAATCGGTTTTGAAAACTTCAGTATGTCAGACAGTACCAGTCTTTTGGTCGCTTTTATTAGCTTTATAACCCGCTACCTCTATCTTTTATATCAATATTTGTTTGTTAATTCAGCAAAACTCTCTATAATAATGAACTAAAATCGTTTATTGTGTTATTCCATTATGATCTAGCCGGTAGCTCTAATAGCATGAATGATTCGAAATCCAATGTGTTCTCAACAAAAAGACAGGGGTTTACTTTGATTGAAACAGTCGTCGTTTTGGCTGTTTTATCTATCATTGTGGCGATGGCTTCGATTACTATTACCAACAGCTTAAAGCAAATGGAAGCAAAAAACATTGCTTCAAGTTTAATGAATTTTTTAAGCAGGGCAAAACAAGAGGCGCTAATTTATCAAAACCCTGTCGTTGCCTGTGTGGCTAGTGATAGCTTGGCTTGCGTGACAACTGGCGGTCATCAGCTGATTAGCTTTATCGACAAAAACAACAATAACAGCTATGAGGCAGCGGTAGACAAACTCAATCATCAGCTTACGTTAGACTTGTCTTGGGGTGTGCTTACGGCAAATATCTCGCTGAATAACAACTATATTATTTTTAAGCCAGAAAACGCTAGACCCATTGGTTATATGGGCAATATTCAATACTGCCCTTTAGATGGTAAGGTCGATAATCGACTAAAGGTAAGTTTTAGCAAAACAGGCATTATTAAATATAAGCCCTACTCAGTTGAACAGTTTAACTGCCCCTAACAGCTAGGCTTTTGCGGTAAATGCTTTTCTCATTGCGCCAACCGCTTGGCTAAGCCCCATAAACACACTGTCTGCAATGATGGCATGACCGATATTTAGTTCATGGATGCCACCAATATCAGCAATGGGTGCAACGTTGTCACGGGTAAGACCGTGCCCCGCATTGACCAGCAAGCTTGCTTTTGCCTCGTGGGCATGCGTCACGGCTGTTTTGATACGGCTAATTTCCTGGCTAATTTTATCTTGGTCATGTTGCAAACAATAGTCCGCATAGGCGCCGGTGTGTAGTTCAATGGCATCTGCCCCCAACGCAATACTTTTATCAATTTGTGCCAACTCTGGGTCAATAAATAGTGACACTTGAGTGCCGACCTGATGTAACTGTTGAATCGCACTGGCTATTTTGTGCTGATTGCCAATCACATCAAGCCCGCCTTCGGTGGTCAGTTCTTGGCGTTTTTCAGGGACAAAGCACACCCAAGCTGGCTTAACATCACAGGCTATCGCTACCATCTCGTCAGTGACCGCCATTTCAAGGTTCATACGAGTGGTTATGACTTTGGCAAGCCGATAAACATCATCATCTTGAATGTGACGACGATCTTCACGCAAATGCAGCGTAATACCATCCGCCCCTGCCTGCTCACAAATTAACGCACCTGCCACAGGATCGGGATACGCCACGCCGCGCGCTTGACGCAGGGTTGCAATATGGTCGATATTGACGCCGAGTAAGGGTTGATTGCTGGTCATGATATGCCCTATTTTGTCTATGATTGATAGTGGGTAAGCTTATTGATACTGGGTAAGCTGCTGCCAAAGTTCTCGGCTTTGCAAGGTTTGATAATTGAGTAAATTATCCATCAAATGGCGGTGCATGGCACTGATGCTATTGACCAATTGTTTGGCTAAATCAAAATTTTGTTGCATCATTTGGTTAAACATCGTTTCATCTTGCAAACATTGATACCAAGTTAGCAGCTGCTCACCTGTTAATGCTATGTCCGGTTTATCCAAAGGTAAAACTGGCATAAATCCCTGCTGTAGCTGGTATTGATAACGCTGCGATGGTGCTATTAAATCCCCCAACGCATCTTTAGCAAAATCGAACCCATAGCCTAATTGTTCAAACAATACATTTTCAAAGCGTCTTAAATGCCACTTTAAACGGGTCATGTCATGTGGCGATTGCGCTGGGTCGACAAACAGCGTTGCCATGTTTGCAACGCACTGCTGATATGCTTGCCATATCTCAGTAAACGGCTCTTCGACAGGCAATAGTTTTTGCAAAATCTCATTGAGATACATGCCCGCATACAGGCTTTGTCCTGTGAGCGTAATGTGATTTTGCAAAATCTGGCTTTGACTAAAGGTTTTTAGGCTATTTTTACCATTGCCAAAAAATTGTATGGGGACAAATAGCGGTAAGTTTTTTTTACCGATACCATGTACTACACCCCATTCTTCACTAAACAGGTAAACCAAACTGCGGCTTTCACCATACGGCTTTTGGTGCAGAATGTAACCTGTTAGCAGTTGATTGCGCATAGTAGCCTTTAGCCTATAACCTAGTAGCCCAAGCTCGTTAGCGCACGCTCATCATCTGACCAGCCTTTTTTGACTTTGACCCACAGCGTCAGCATCACTTTTTTATCAAACATTTTTTCCATGTCTTGGCGCGCTTCGATGCCGATTTGTTTGATTTTTTCGCCTTTATCACCGATGACAATCACTTTTTGACCTTGACGCTCGACAAAAATCGTGGCATCGATGAAGGTCACGGCTTTACGCCATTTACCTGTTTTTGGGTCTTGATGCGCTGGCTCATCCTTGAAGGTGTCGATTTGTACCGTTAAATCGTAAGGAATCTCATCGCCCGATGCGCGCATCACTTTTTCACGAATGATTTCACTGGCTAAAAAGCGCTCCGAACGGTCAGTGACTTGTTCTGCATCATAGATGGGCGCTGCAATCGGTAAATGCTTACCGATGACTCGTACTAGCTCATCTAAGTTATGCGCACGTAATGCAGATACGGGCACGATATCGCTAAATACTTGGGTGTCATGCAGTTTTTGTAGTAGTGCGAACAGCTGAGCTTCGTCCTTAATAGTGTCGCTTTTATTAACCACTGCAATCACAGGGACACCCAAATTTTGCACTTTGGCAAACACCAGCTCATCATCTTCCACCCATTTTAGGCTATCAATCACAAACAATACCGCATCCACGTCTGCTAAAGCCGAGGTTGCGGCTTTATTCATACGCTCATTGATGGCGCGCACTTCGCGGCTATGGATACCTGGGGTGTCAACAAAAATCGCTTGTAGTTGCTCGTTGGTCAAAATTCCCATAATGCGATGGCGGGTGGTTTGGGGTTTTCGCGATGTAATCGACAATTTTTGACCCAACACATGATTCATCAATGTTGATTTACCCACGTTCGGACGTCCGACAATGGCTACATAACCCGTGCGAAAATCCACCGCGCGCGCGGGCGCTGAATCACTTTGCCCACTGAAGAATTGACTGATAACATCATGGTTGTTGTCCGCTGATGCATTGTTTGCAGCTGGGTCAGTGGTTGTTTGTTGGGTAGCGTCTGTTTGGTTAGACATAAAGTGGGATCTCAATATTGGTTTAAAGGGTACAAATTATTGTAGAAGAGTTTTGAGCAAATTTCAGTAAGCATTTCAGCAAATTTGGGTATTGACAGTATAGCAGGTTGGCAAATTAGCGCAGCGGGGGCAACAAATCACTGATTTTATTCAGCATGGCTTCGGCGCAGCGCTGCTCAGCAATACGGCGACTTTCCCCTTTTGCTATCACTGACGCTTGGGTTGGCGCTATAGGTTTGGCGGTTTTATTGTCAAAAACAATTTCGACTTGGCAGCTCACCACAAAAATTTGATTGGGGGCATTACCAATGGTTTCGGTCACTTCATAGCGTGGGAGTGCAAGTTGGTGTGCTTGCAACAGCTCTTGTAAACGGCTTTTGGCATCTTTTAGCACTTTTTGTTCTTTCACTTTTTCGAACAAATCTTCAAACCACACCAGCACACAAGCCTTGACGGTGTCAAAATTTTGACTATCAAGATAAATAGCGCCAATCAAGGCTTCAACGCTATCTGCCAATATTGAGGCGCGCTGACGACCGCCACCTTTACGCTCGCCCACCCCTAAAATCAAATACTCTGACAAATTGAGCTGCTTTGCGATAATCACCAAGGTCTCTTCGCGCACAAGCGATGCACGTAAGCGACTGAGCCGACCTTCATTATAGTCGGGATAGCGCAAAAATAAGGCTTCTGCGATGATCACACCGAGCAATGCATCTCCCAAGAACTCTAATCGCTCATAATTGTGTTCGCTATCAAATGAGCGATGCATGAGTGCCATAATGGGTAGGTTCACATTATCAAACTGATAACCCATTTGATAAAACAGTGCGGTTAATTGACGCACTTGTGGCGGTAGTTTTTTGAGATTAAAGGTGGGGATAGGGATTGGTAAATTCATCTGCTTCAAATTGTTAGAACAGTATTCGCCAGTGAAATCATCACATGGCTATCACTTACTTAAGATTGGGGATAACTATTGCTTGGCGACTTTGGCATCTTCTGCGCTAATGGTATCTTCAAAGCGATTGACGATATCGACGTTACCAAAAAAGTTGTTTGCTTCATCGTATTTCAATTTCACTGACATCGCACCTGGCGTATCATCCACCACTTCCACGACGTCCTCTGCCTTTTGGCTGACACCGTTGATATTCCATTGAGAATTGACGTTACCTAAAAACTCTTTGACACTTTCTTTGTTGTCATTGGACTTTTTAAGTTCAAAAGCTAACGATTTTTTGAGTTGGTAGTGACCGACTTGGGCAGGGATAATAGCTAAACCGATTTTGGCACACACGACGATGAGTACAATCATAATCACGATACCCGTGACGCTGGCGCCGCGCTGATGACTTGGTAGGTTCATGCCGTATTCTCCTTTGACCATCGCTCAAGATAGGTTAATGTAGCTTCAGTTAATTAAATATTCTCAACAACAAAGGCTTTGATATCCAATTTTTTAAAGTAAGCAGTTAGTGTATTGCGCCATTGCGATTAAAGGTGGGTAGACTTAATCCACTGGCTTTGTGCGTCCACACATACACAGCTTTACCCGCTAGGTTCTCATCAGGTACAAACCCCCAAAAACGACCATCAGCACTGCGATCACGGTTATCGCCCATCACAAAATAGTGTCCTTTAGGCACTGTTAGTTGCCATTGTTGACCTTGGCTTGCAATCAATTGAGGTGACGCTTGCTGCAAAAAGCTGGCATATTGATACCAATTTTTGTCACCCAAATAGCGCACCAAATGTTGATGATTATTGCTGGGAAATTCCTGCACATACTGGGCTGTTTGTTCTTCTTGATTGCCTAGCTGCGCAGCTTGCTCAGCTGTCACAACCTCACCGGTCTCGGTTTTACCTGGCGGATAGAGCTGCGCTGTCATCTTAGGGTCGGGGGTAAAGTTTGCTGGCGTGGTCGCAATCGCTTTGCCATTGACGCTTAACTGCCCATTATTAAAGCTCACCGTATCACCACCCACGCCAATCACCCGCTTGATATAATAAATTTTTGGGTTCTCAGGATAGCGAAATACCACCACATCACCATGCTGTGGCGCGCCTAAATCAAGCACCTTGGTATTCACCAGTGGTAAGCGGATACCATATGCGTATTTATTGACCGCAATAAAGTCACCCGTATACAGGGTGGGCACCATCGACGATGAGGGGATATTAAACGGCTCAATCAAAAACGAGCGCACCACGAGCACAATCGCTAAAATCGGAAAAAAATCATACGCCCATCGCACCGGTGCAGTCGATTTCTCCAATCCTTTGCTTTGCTTTTGCTTTAGTACCAATTTATCCAGTAGCCAAATAGCGCCCAAAATCAAGGTCGCAGGGACAAGAATCAAATTAAAATCAAAATCCATACTTGCCTCTACGACTGGTTATCCACTTTTAACACCGCCAAAAACGCTTCTTGTGGAATCTCAACACGCCCCACTTGCTTCATGCGTTTTTTACCTTCTTTTTGCTTTGACAGTAGTTTTTTCTTACGTGACACGTCACCGCCATAACATTTGGCAAGTACGTCTTTACGCATGGCTTTGACGGTACTACGGGCGATGATTTGGCTACCAATCGCCGCTTGAATTGCCACATCAAACATTTGGCGCGGAATCAATTCTTTCATTTTTTCAACGAGCTGATTACCGCGATAGCGTGCTTGCTCAGCATGACAAATCATCGCCAATGCATCAACTTTTTCGCCATTAATCAGCACATCCACCCGCACCAGTTTATCTGTTTCAAAGCGCTCGAAACCGTAATCAAGTGACGCAAAGCCACGTGACACCGATTTTAGACGGTCAAAAAAGTCCATGACCACTTCACCCATCGGAATATCGAAGGTCAACTGCACTTGCTGTCCCATAAACTTCATATCAACTTGGATACCACGACGCTCGATACATAATGTCATTACGTTACCCAGATAATCGGGTGGTACCAGAATGTGACAGCGCGCAATCGGCTCACGAAACTCATCAATCAGACCAGGGTCAGGCATTTTTGATGGGTTATCGATTTGGATAATCTCGCCATTGCGTTTTTTGATTTCGTAGATAACGGTCGGGGCGGTGGTAATCAAATCTAAATCGTATTCACGCTCAAGACGTTCTTGGATGATTTCCATATGGAGCATCCCCAAGAAACCACAGCGAAAACCAAACCCAAGGGCGTCAGAAGTATCAGGCTCAAAAAACAACGCAGCGTCATTGACTTGCAGTTTTTGTAGCGCTTCACGAAACGCCTCAAAGTCACTCGAATCAACAGGGAACATGCCTGCATAGACTTGCGGCTTGACCTTTTTAAACCCTGGTATGCTATCTACATCTGGGGTTTTGGCAAGGGTAATGGTATCGCCCACAGGCGCGCCGCCAATGTCTTTGATACCGGCAATCACAAAGCCCACTTCGCCGGCTTCTAAGATATTGGTCTCAAACGATTTTGGGGTAAATACCCCAATTGACGTCACAATATGCGTGCCTTTGGTCGATTTGATATGGATTTTATCGTCTTTTTTGAGCGTGCCTTGACGCACACGTACCAGTGACACAACCCCAAGATAATTGTCAAACCATGAGTCAATAATTAACGCTTGCAAAGGCGCATCACGATCGCCTTCAGGCGCGGGAATACGCTCAACAATCGCTTGTAACAAATCATCCACGCCCACCCCTGTCTTGGCAGAAACGCGTGGTGCATCCATCGCCTCAATCCCGATAATATCTTCGATTTCTTGAATCACGCGCTCGGGATCCACTTGCGGTAAGTCAATCTTGTTGAGTACCGGTAATACTTCAAGCCCCTGCTCAATCGCGGTATAACAGTTGGCAACCGACTGCGCTTCTACGCCTTGTGCGGCATCAACCACCAGCAAAGCGCCTTCACAAGCTGCCAGTGAACGCGATACTTCATACGAAAAATCGACGTGCCCTGGGGTATCAATAAAGTTAAATTGGTATTTGTCACCGTTTGGGTGGTTATAATACAGCGTGACAGATTGGGCTTTAATGGTAATACCGCGCTCGCGCTCAATATCCATCGAGTCAAGGACTTGCGCCTGCATTTCACGTGCTTGTAGACCACCACACATTTGGATAATGCGGTCGGCAAGCGTGGATTTACCGTGGTCAATGTGGGCAATAATAGAAAAATTACGAATATGAGATAAGGCGGTCACAATTACCTACTAACAAAAAAGTATATGATTAAATTTGTAGAAAAATAGCCTTATTGTAACGTATTTTTCTACAATCACCTACTGAATTTATTGTGACAGCTTTTGGGGGGTCATAAAAAAAGATAAGCTTTGGGTGTCAATGTCTGTTGCAAACCCACAGCCCCGAATAGTGCCTAAACCCTCCCCAAACTAGGCTTTTTTGACGACGCTGGATTTGAGTTTCATCGCGCCAAAACCGTCAATTTTACAATCAATATCATGATCATCGGGGCCATCATGGAGCAGGCGAATGGATTTGACTTTGGTGCCAACTTTAATGGGCGTGCTTGCGCCTTTGACTTTTAAGTCTTTAATAACCGTCACACTATCCCCATCTTGTAGCACATTGCCGACGGCATCTTTAATAATTTGTTCGCTGGCTGCTTCGGTTTCGCCCGCCTGCCATGCCTGCTGCTCTGCTTCAAAGCCACACATCGGGCAAATCAGTAAATCGCCATCTTGGTATGTATAATTTTCTTTACACTTGGGGCATGGGGGACAGGCAGGTAAACTCATAACACGCGCTCAATCATTTGAGAAAAATTTTAATAGTCTTAAGGTAGTGTATTGTACGCGATAAGTCGCCCCAATAATAGTAATCAGCCAGGACAGACAAATCCTCTGACAAATGACCTAGTAACAGTAGTTAGTCAAGCAGGACTTAAACCAGCATTTAGTCAAGTATAACCTAGTAAAGCATGATTGCAGTCCGAGCCCAATTGTGCAAAACTTTGATGATAATTTTTTTAGCAAATAAAAAGAGAGCCACCATGACAGATTTCGTCGTCTTTGATATAACCGGTGCCGATGCCCAAAAATTCTTGCAAGGACAAGTAACCTGCAACGTCACCAAACTCAGCGAACAATACCAAGCGACCGCGATTAGTAATCTCAAAGGGCGCGTTGCATTGGGTATTTGGATTAGAAAAATAGCGGATGACGCTTACCAAATCGTCATCAGCCAAGACTGTGCCGATGAGTTTGCCAAGCATATCAAAAAATATGCGGCGTTCTCAAAACTTACCCTATCAGCCCCACGTGATATTTTTGCGGTTGTTGACAATGGGGTACCTAGTTTTAGCGAGTCACAGAATGGCACTGACACCGACGCTAACAGCAAAGCATGGCAAAAAACGAGTATCGCTACAGGCAATTACTGGATTGTCAAAGCCACCGCAGGCTTGTGGCAACCCCAAGAGTTGCGTCTACACCAACAAGGCGGGGTTGACTACGATAAAGGCTGTTATTTAGGTCAAGAAATCATTGCACGGTTATATTTTAAAGCCAGCCCGAAAGCTTGGCTCCACCGAGTAGCAGGTACCGGTGATATACCTAACGCAGGTGAAAAAATTGGCAACGTGGATGTGGTCAATAGCATTGCTACTGAGACAGGTTTTGAAGCCTTGGTCGTCGGACGTCCCGATGATATTGCCGCCAGTAACCTGACCATTCTTGAGTTACCTCAAGCACTGCAACAACCGGTTGCTCGCCAACATTAAACACCCACCAAACTTGATTAAAGTAAATGCGTTAAAATAAATCGGTTAAAATAAAAAAGGCATTTTGCTGATGCCTTTTTTAACCATTTTTTTAGGTTTATCAATACCTAACCCACTTTAAACCTAAACCATTTTATAGCTAAACCACTTCGCCAGCCACGAACCCACTTGCCCAAGCCCACTGGAAATTGTAGCCACCTAGCCAACCAGTAACATCCAGCACTTCGCCGATAAAATACAAATTCGGTTGTAACTGACTTTGCATGGTTTTTGAAGAGACTTTATCAGTAGCAACGCCGCCGCGTGTGACTTCAGCTGTACGATAGCCTTCAGTGCCTGATGGCGTCAAACGCCAAGCATTGAGCTGCTCACCGAGCTGCGCTAACTTCTCGTCTTTGATATTGGCAAGCTCAGTCTCAGCCATGTCTTGCCACAATAGATTTTGCAAAGTAGCCATCACTTTTTTAGGTAACGCCGCCGCGCCTATCTGGTCATTTAGCACGGTTCTGATCAGCTGTTTTGGGTGCTGTTTTTTTTGTTCGGCTAAAAATGCTGCCATATCAAGGCTTGGGAATAAATTGATAAAAATCGGCTCGCCCACGTGCCAATAATTCGATAGCTGTAACATCGCAGGCCCGGATAAACCGCGATGGGTAAATAGTACGGGTAACCTAAAACTGATGCGCTCATTAAACGCAATGACCTCAAAACTAACCCCCGATAACGATTTAATCGCATCGCCAATTTTATCGGTAAAGGTAAAGGGTACTAGTCCTGCCGACGTTGGCACAATGGTATGCCCAAATTGCTGCGCTACTTGGTAACCAAATCCTGTCGCACCCATGGTCGGAATTGACAGCCCGCCTGTGGCGACTACCAACGATTGACAAGTTAAGGTTTGCTCGCTACTTTTTTGATTGGCTGCTTGATTAGCTTGTTGATGAGGCTGTTGGGTAGCTGGTTGATTGACAGTTAAGACAAACCCCGTATTGTCGGGTAACGCTTGGATTTGCTGGATGGTGGTTTTTAGTTGAATAGTCACTTGGTTGGCGCGGCATTGGGTCAACAGCATTTGCAAAATATCATTGGCAGAGTTATCACAGAACAGTTGCCCATGCTCACGCTCATGATAAGGAATCTGATACTGGCTAACCATGCCAATAAAATCCCAATTTAAATAGCGTGACAATGCTGATTTGCAAAAGTGCGGATTGCTGCTTAAATAATGCTTAGGCTCAATGTCATAGTTGGTAAAATTACAGCGCCCACCGCCGCTCATAAGGATTTTCTTGCCCGCTTTATTGGCATGATCTACCACCAGTACCCGCCGTCCGCGCTTGCCCGCTGTCAATGCACAAAATAGCCCTGATGCCCCTGCCCCGATGATGATGACATCATACGCAAGCGTGGACGGTGCATTTGTTAACCCAGCGTGATTTTGAACCGTGTCAATCTTTGGTGAAGTATTTGATGAAGTATGTTGTTGCTGCATGATGACCGCTATTTATCAAGTAAAAGACCAAATGAGAATCCGCTTACAATAAAGATATTTGTCCAAGATCTGAAAAAATATCCTGAGTAACATTGCAAAATTTGTGATTTTTTGCCAAACTAAGGAAAAGGCACTCTAGAATCAAGGATTAGATTGTATTGCATTTTCATAGTGAGCGGACGTTTATTGATGGCTCGTTTCGTGGCTCTGTTGATAGCCCGTGTTATTGCCAACTTGTCAATGTTAGCTTATCAACGTGAAAATGTTGTTTTTGAAGTTAAGCCCGCTACCTAATTTGAGCCGTTTGTCAGTTCGTAGCCATTTAGAGTATTACCCCACCACCCTGTCATAACAAGGAATGTTTTATGAAGAGCTACCCTCATAGCGCTGAATTTGCCGCTAAAGCCAACACTACTCCCCAAAAATACGCCGAGACCTATCAAGAATCTGTGGAAAATAACGAAGCGTTTTGGGCAAAACGCGCTGAATGGATTGATTGGATAAAAAAACCCACCAAAATCAAAAACGTCAATTATGACCTAAACAATTTTAGCATTAAATGGTTTGAAGATGGTGAGCTTAATCTATCGGTCAACTGTCTTGACCGTCACGTTGCTGAAAACCCTTACAAGCCTGCAATTATTTGGGAAGGCGATCACCCATCACTTCATAAAATCATCTCATACAAAGAGCTACATTCAGAAGTATGCCGCCTTGGTAGCGCACTGCGTCGTAAAGGCGTCAAAAAAGGCGACCGCGTCACCATTTATTTGCCGATGATTCCTGAAGCGGCGGTTGCGATGCTGGCTTGTGCGCGGATTGGCGCGGTTCACTCATTGGTATTTGGCGGGTTTTCAGCAGACAGTCTAGCTAGCCGTATCATCGATAGCCAATCAAAAATTGTCATCACCGCTGATGAATCTGTGCGTGGTGGTAAACATACGCCGCTTAAACAAAATGTGGATCGTGCGCTAGACCATGACGGCACTGAATGTGTTGAAAATGTCATTGTGGTGTACCGTACCGGTGAATCCATACCAATGAGCGGTCGCCGCGACATTTGGTATCACAACTTAATCGACAATGCCTCTGAAGACTGTCCACCAGAGCCAATGAATGCCGAAGACCCGCTATTTTTACTTTACACCTCAGGCTCAACTGGCAAGCCTAAAGGCGTGGTACACACCACCGGTGGTTATTTGACCTATGCGCTATCCACCTTCCGTGACGTGTTTGATATCAAAGACAATGACGTATTTTGGTGTACCGCCGATGTGGGCTGGGTCACTGGTCACACTTATGTGGTATATGGACCGCTTGCCAACGGCACAACGACCGTGATGTTTGAAGGGGTGCCACAGTACCCAGATTGGGCGCGTATCGGTCACATTGTTGATAAGCATGACGTTACCATCTTGTATACTGCGCCAACCGCCATTCGCGCAATGATGAAAGAAGGCGATGATTACGTCCGTAAATCAAACCGTTCCAGCTTACGTTTATTGGGCTCGGTGGGTGAACCTATCAATCCTGAAGCCTGGAACTGGTACTATAACGTGGTGGGTGAAGGTCGTTGTCCGATTGTCGATACTTGGTGGCAAACTGAAACCGGGGGTATTTTGATGACGCCAATCCCCAATACGGTTGATCTCAAACCAGGCTCCGCGATGAATCCACTGTATGGCGTCAAGCCAGCGATTGTCGATGCCGAAGGTGCTGAATTAACGGGTGCTGCCGAAGGCAACTTAATCATCAAAGACAGTTGGCCAGGTCAAATGCGTACCATTTGGGGAGACCATAAACGCTTTTTAGAAACTTACTTTAGCACTTATCCAGGCGCTTACTTCACAGGTGATGGTGCTCTGCGCGATGAAGACGGTCATTATTGGATCACGGGTCGTGTGGATGATGTCTTAAACGTCTCTGGGCATCGCCTAGGTACAGCAGAGATTGAAAGTGCGTTAGTATCGCATCCTTCAGTCGCTGAAGCAGCTATTGTGGGTATGCCGCATGAGCTTAAAGGTCAAGGCGTTGCTGCTTACGTCATCTTAAAATCGGGCGAAGAGCCAAGCGAAATGCTCAAAGGTGAAATCAACCGTCATGTCCGTGGTGAGATTGGTCCAATCGCCAACTTAGACTCGCTCTACTTGGTCGAAGCCTTACCAAAAACGCGCTCCGGTAAAATCATGCGCCGTATTCTGCGTAAACTTGCCGCGCATGAATTTGAAGGTTTAGGCGATACTTCAACCTTGGCAGAACCAGAGGTGGTTGATAACCTCATCAATGTGGTTAAAGCTGATAAACAACCTGCTTAATGGCTTACCAAATTTAAAAAACGTCTGTAGCTACAGGCGTTTTTTTCATGGTTTTTCAATTGTTAAATATTTTTAAAAATCCAATTCAAATTTTTAATTTTAATGATGATTTAATTAAACCCAATTGCTTACAATTTTGAGCTTAATCATGCGATAATTGGTTATGTTATAATGCCGACCAAAGGCATTTTTAATAAAACCAATATAACAAGGATAAACCGATGACTGATATGACTGCGGCTACAGCGCCATTAGATTTTACCAAACCCATCAAGTCGCGTGCTGCGGTAGCTTTCGCTGCGGGAGAACCATTACAAATCGTCGAAATCGACGTTGAGCCACCGCGTAAAGGTGAAGTACTCGTCAAAATCACCCATACGGGCGTTTGCCACACGGACGCATTCACCTTAAGCGGTGATGACCCTGAGGGGGTTTTTCCATCGGTTTTAGGTCATGAAGGCGCAGGTATTGTGATGGCAGTCGGTGAAGGGGTAACCAGTGTACAACCTGGTGATCATGTCATTCCGCTATATACGGCTGAATGTGGTGAATGTTTATTTTGTAAAAGTGACAAAACCAACTTATGCGTCGCGGTGCGTGCCACGCAAGGTAAAGGGGTGATGCCTGATGGTACTACCCGCTTTAGCTATCAAGGTCAACCAATTTATCATTACATGGGCTGTTCGACGTTTAGTGAATATACTGTAGTTGCTGACGTATCGCTTGCTAAAATCAATCCTGAAGCCAATCCTGAGCAAGTCTGTCTATTAGGTTGCGGCGTGACTACAGGACTAGGTGCAGTAAAAAATACCGCTAAAGTACAAGAAGGCGATAGCGTCGCGGTGTTTGGGCTTGGCGGTATTGGGCTTGCTGTAATTCAAGGTGCCAAACTTGCCAAAGCAGGACGAATTATTGCGGTTGATACCAACCCCGACAAATTTGAGTTAGCCCGTGAGTTTGGCGCGACTGATTTTGTTAATCCAAAAGATTATGACCAACCCATTCAACAAGTGATTGTTGAGATGACAGGTTGGGGTGTGGATCACAGTTTTGAATGTATCGGTAACGTTAATGTCATGCGCTCGGCACTTGAGTGTGCGCATCGCGGTTGGGGTCAAAGCGTGATTATTGGTGTCGCGGCTGCAGGTCAAGAAATTTCCACTCGCCCGTTCCAACTAGTGACAGGTCGCCGCTGGTTAGGCTCTGCATTTGGTGGGGTTAAAGGTCGCTCACAACTGCCAGGTATGGTGGAGCAAGCCATGCATGGTGATATCCAACTGGCACCTTTTGTCACCCATACTATGGGTCTTGAAGATGTCAATACCGCATTTGATTTGATGCATAAAGGTGAGTCCATTCGTTCAGTGTTGCATTACTAAACCATTACCAAACTTGGCATTATAAAGAATGGGAAATTCACCATGAAAAAAGTTGAATCGCATAAATTGCACGGTGGTGACCTACAAGTGTGGCAGCATACCAGTGCTACCACACACACGGAGATGAAATTTGCCATCTATTTGCCACCCAAAGCTATCGTCAATGAAACAGCTGAAACAACAGATCAAAAATGTGCGGTGTTGTATTGGTTATCAGGGCTGACTTGCACTGAGCAAAACTTTATTCAAAAATCTGGGTTTGCTGAGTATGCCAGTCGTCACAACGTGATTGTGGTGGCACCCGATACCAGTCCTAGGGGTGTCGATATCAGCGGTAACGATGTGCCTGATGACAGCGCTTATGATTTGGGGCAAGGGGCAGGCTTTTATGTCAATGCCACCCAAGCGCCTTGGGCAACGCATTTTCAGATGTATGATTATATCGTCGATGAGTTGCCTAACCTAATTGAACAGCACTTCCCTGCCAGTGACCAGCGCAGTATTTTTGGTCATAGTATGGGTGGACATGGCGCGCTGATGATTGCCCTACGCAATCCCCAGCGCTATGCCAGCGTGTCGGCTTTTTCACCCATCGTCGCACCGTCACAAGTGCCTTGGGGACAAAAAGCCTTTAGCGCTTATTTAGGCGATGACCAAAGCACCTGGGCAAATTATGATAGCCTAGCGTGGATGAAACAGTCTGCGCATAGCAAAAAATTACCGCTATTGATTGACCAAGGTAGCGGGGATGAGTTTTTGGCTGAGCAGCTAAAACCTGAGCTCTTTGCGCAAGCTGCCAAAGATGCCAATTATCCAATGACACTGCGTATGCAGGACGGTTATGACCATAGCTACTATTTTATCAGTAGTTTTATCGCTGACCATTTTGCGCACCACGCCGCTGCCCTCCAAGCTTAATCACACAATTTTAATCACACAATCACTTGTCACACCACCTTGCTGACAAGTGATTGACCATTTTGCCATCGCATTACCCCTCCATCACTTAAAATAACCACAAATTTGCGATGATCATTTTGTCCGCGATCCTATCTGATAAGGAAGATTGTCATGGTTGACAAGCGCACTGATATCACGGTAACCCCTACCCATAAAGAGCCCTATTTGCAAGGCGTTGTGTTTCGCTACAGCGTGTTTGCCATTGCCTTTGCCATCCTTGCCCTGGGGATTATGCTACTTAAATGGTGGCTGATAGTGATCGGTCTGGTGGGCTTTGTAGTGGGCATTTATGATTTGATGCAAGTCCACCATGCCGTCTTGCGTAACTATCCACTTTCGGGACATATTCGTTATCTATTGGAAGAATTCCGACCTGAACTGCGCCAGTATTTGATTGAAGATGACCAAGCCGCCGTGCCGTTTTCGCGCCAGCAGCGTGCGCTTGCTTATCAACGTGCCAAAAACGTCAGTGATACCAATGCCTTTGGTACGTTAGAAAATCTATACCAGTCTGGCAAAGAATGGTTTTTACAATCTACCCTTAGCTATCCACTCAAAGAAACCAATTTTCGTATTATGGTGGGCGGTGAACGATGTCTACAGCCCTACTCGATGTCGGTGTTTAATATCTCTGCCATGAGTTTTGGCAGCCTGTCAGCCGCGGCAATCGAAGCGCTCAATCAGGGCGCAAAACTCGGTGGATTTGCTCATGATACAGGTGAAGGTGCGATTAGTCCGTACCATAAAAAACATGGCGGCGATTTGATTTGGGAACTGGGTACCGGGTATTTTGGATGCCGTAATCAAGATGGCACGTTTAGTCCCGAAAAATTTGCTGAACGTTCGCGCATTGAGCAAGTCAAAATGATTGAAATCAAGCTGTCGCAAGGGGCAAAACCTGGTAAAGGCGGGGTATTGCCCAAAGAAAAAATCACCCCCGAAATTGCCGAAACCCGTGATGTGCCGATGGATGCAGACTGCGTTTCCCCAGCCAGCCACTCAGCCTTTACTACCCCCCGTGAGATGGTGCAGTTTTGGCAACAGCTGCGTGAATTGTCAGGGGGCAAGCCGGTCGGTTTTAAGCTGTGTGTCGGGCAGCCTTGGCAGTTTATGGCGATTGTCAAAGCCATGATTGAAGCAGATAATTACCCTGATTTTATCGTGGTTGATGGTGCAGAAGGCGGTACAGGGGCTGCGCCTGTTGAGTTTATGGATAATGTTGGCATGCCGCTACTCGATGGCTTTTTGCTTGTGCACAATACGCTAGTGGGTGCGGGGGTGCGTGACAAAATCAAAATCGGTGTCAGTGGTAAAATCATCTCTGCCTTTGATATCGCTCGCATGCTAGCACTGGGTGCAGATTGGTGTAACTCCGCGCGTGGCTTTATGTTTGCGGTGGGCTGTATCCAATCACGTGCCTGTCACACCAACAAATGCCCAACTGGAGTTGCCACCCAAGACCCGTATCGTCAGCGGGCATTACATATTCCTGATAAGGCACAGCGGGTCTATAATTTTCATAAAAACACGCTTAAATCATTGGCAGCGATTGTGGGTGCGGTGGGTTTACACCACCCAAAAGATTTACAAGCGTATCATATTGCCAGACGCCTGGAAAATGGGCAAATTAAGCTATTATCCAAGTTCTATTATTTTACGGAACCTGGCGTGTTACTGAATTTATCGGCGCGCTCAGATGTTTTTAACCAAATGTGGGTCATGGCAAATCCTGATAGCTTTTTGGCAAATAACGAGGCGTTAATTGCTTACAATCACGATGTGCGTCACGCCCATAAGCACAACGAAAAGCGCTTTAATGAAGGCAATTATTCTGAACGTATCGACAGCTTTGATGAAACTGCAAATAGCTATTATACCTATGATGATGATCCTTCTTAATACTTTGTCCACAAAAAAACCGCTAACGATTAGCGGTTTTTTTGTGTCAGCTTAGTTTATTCCACCGTGACGCTCTTAGCCAAATTACGGGGTTTATCAACGTCTGTGCCTTTGGCAAGCGCAACATGATAAGACAACAATTGTACAGGAATGGTGTGTACTATGGGCGATAACACGCCAATATGACGTGGGGTGCGAATCACGTGTACGCCTTCACTATCGGAAAAATCACTGTCAAGATCGGTAAAGACAAACAACTCACCGCCACGCGCCGAGACTTCTTGCATATTGGCTTTGACTTTATCAAGTAGGCTGTCATTTGGCGCTATCACCACCACAGGCATGTTTTCATCCACCAATGCCAGTGGACCGTGTTTTAACTCGCCAGCAGGATAAGCTTCCGCATGGATATAGGTGATTTCTTTGAGCTTTAATGCGCCTTCTAATGCAATCGGGTAATGAATACCACGACCCAAAAACAGCGCGCTTGGCTTATCAGCAAATTTGCTTGACCAGCTGCTAATCTGTGGCTCAAGATTGAGCGCATATTGAATATCATTGGGCAAGCTGCGCAGCGCATTGGTGTATTCAACCAATTTAGGGTCATCCACATAGCCACGCACACGACCGAGTGTCACCGCCAAACCAAATAAAGCCACTAACTGGGTTGTAAAGGCTTTGGTTGAAGCGACCCCAATCTCCGCACCGGCTCGGGTATAGACGACCAGCTCACTGGCGCGAGGCAAGGCAGATTCCATCACGTTACAGATGGATAGACTATGTTTGTGACCGATGGCTTGTGCGTATTTTAGCGCTTCCATGGTATCTAGCGTTTCACCTGATTGCGAGATGGTGATAATCAATTGTTTTGGATTGGCAATCACCTCACGATAACGGTATTCGCTAGCGATTTCGACATCGGTGGCAATTTTGGCAATACTTTCCAACCAATATTTGGCGGTCGATGCCGCATAATACGACGTGCCACAGGCAAGAATCTTAATACTGTCGATATCATTGAAAACGGCTTCAGCATTTTCACCAAAGTTGTTGGCGATAAATCCGGCATCCAAAAAGATTTCGGCGGTATCTGACACTGCTTTTGGCTGCTCGTAGATTTCTTTTTGCATAAAGTGACTATAAGCCCCTAGTTCAAGAGACGCTAAGGACACTTGCGAAGTAGTAGCTTTGCGGGTCGCTGGATTGCCTTGTTTGTCAATCATTTGTACCACGCCATCTGCGGTCAACTGGGCAATATCGCCATCTTCAAGATACATGATTTGACGGGTAAAGGCGACAACTGCTGAGACATCCGATGCGATAAAGGTTTCATGTTCACCTAAGCCAATGAGTAACGGGCAGCCCATACGCGCCACCACCATGTTTTGTGGCATATCATTGGCAATCACAGCAATTGCATAGGCACCATGAAATTGTTGGGTCGCCGCTTGTACTGCATTGAATAAATCACCGCCGTTTTGTACGTAGTGCTGGTGCACCGCATGGGCGATGACCTCGGTGTCGGTTTGTGACTCAAAATGATAGCCATTTTGCTGAAGGCGGGCGCGCTCGGCTTCAAAGTTCTCGATGATGCCGTTATGTACCACCGAAATCAAATCACCCGAAATATGCGGATGCGCGTTTGGCTCAGTGACACCGCCGTGGGTCGCCCAGCGAGTGTGACCGATGCCGGTGTGACCGTAGACGCCACGCTCTTTGGCAGCAGCTTCCATCAAGGCAACACGCCCCACTCGGCGCACGCGTTTGAGTCCTTCATCGGTTTGCACCGCAATACCCGATGAGTCATAACCCCGATATTCTAGGCGTTTTAAGCCATCGGTTAAAAAATCTACCACATTGTCTTGCGCACGAATGGCGCCAACGATACCGCACATAACTGTTCCTTAGTATCCAGTTTTTGGTGTGAGCAATCAACTTTGATTGCTGTGAAAAACAATCCCCCCGTTTACACAGTCGTTAGATTGTTTTATTGTTGCTTAACCAAACGGCTTTATCGTATAAAGCAAGTTTATCGCATTAAGCAAGAATCTGTTAAATTTAGGCAAAAATTCAAATATCAAGATTTTTTTTCAGGACGTTGCCAACCCTCAATCGTGACTTGTTTGCCACGGGCGATAGACAGTTTTTCGGCAGGGCAGGCTTTACTGATGGCACTACCTGCGCCAATGGTGGCACGGTCACCAATGGTCACAGGGGCAATCAGCACCGCATTTGAGCCAATTCTGACCTCATCACCGATTTCGGTTTTAAACTTATTGACGCCATCATAATTGGCAGTGATGGTGCCTGCGCCAATATTGGTCCTTTGTCCAATGGTAGCATCGCCCAAATACGCCAAATGATTGGCTTTAGCGCCGCTTGCCATTTGGGTGTTTTTAAGCTCCACAAAGTTACCGATATGCACATCGTTGGCGGTGACTGCATGGGGGCGCAGACGGGCAAATGGTCCGATTTGGTTGTCTTCACCCACTACCGCATTGTCAAATAGACTATAAGGTTGTACCACAGTGCCACTGGCGATTTTGCTGTTTTTGATGATACAACCTGCGCCGATTTTGACGTTATCACCTATCTCACAGTCACCTTCAATGATGACATTAATATCAATTTGCACATCTTTGCCAACTTTGAGCGAACCGCGTAAATCAAAACGGCTTGGGTCAATCAAATGTACGCCTTGTTGCATAAGCGCTTTGGCTTGATGCATTTGCCAAGTACGCTCTAGATTTGCCAACTGCAGACGGTCATTCACGCCTTCGATTTCAAACTGATGGGTCGGCGATACGGTGGCAATTTCGATGCCATCATCCACCGCCATTTTGACGATATCGGTGAGATAGTATTCGCCTTGGGCATTGTTATTGGTCAAGTTATTGAGATATCGATGCAAAATATCATTGGCGACACAGTACACACCGCTATTGATTTCAGTGATTTTTCTTTGCTCATCGTTGGCATCTTTTTCTTCAACAATGGCGATTACTTGGTTGTTGTCACGCACAATACGCCCCAAGCCAAATGGGTTGGCTAAGTTTAGGGTCAGCATGGCAAAACGGCTGTCTGTATTTGCCAATTTCTCTAAGGTATCAACGCCAATGAGTGGCACATCCCCTGATAAAATCAAGCTTTTCCCCTCCATAGGCAACACCGGCAAAGTCATTTGCACCGCGTGACCCGTGCCCAATTGCTCAGCTTGCTCGACCCAATCAATTTGTTCATCGGCAAAGGCATCTTTGACTTGTTGACCTTCAAAACCATAAATAATGATATTTTTTTGGCTACCCAATTGTTTGGCAGTGGCAAGTACGTGATGTAGCAAAGGCTTGCCTGCCAGCGGTTGTAGGACTTTTGGCTTGCTTGATTTCATGCGAGTGCCTTTGCCTGCTGCCATGATGATGGTGGTTAAGTTGGTCATGGGAATTCCTTATTCTTTTTTAAACTAATTTTAATGATACAACAGGTTAAACATAAGTAACGAGCACACTTACAAAGGCTATTAGCACAACCCCTGCCATCAGCCCCGCCAAAATGTCATCAATCAAAATACCAAAACCGCCGCTCACATTTTTATCCACCCATTTAATCGGAAAGGGTTTTAAAATATCAAAAAAACGAAACGCGACAAATGCAGCAAAGTATAGTAGCAGTAAACTTAACTGATGACCTTGCAATAAAGCATCATCGTAGAAATGCAGCCATAAAATTGGCAGGAGTGACACCCACATGCCGACCCATTCATCCCATACGATATGCGGGTCATCGTGTACACCCATCAAATCAGACGTTTTACCGCAGATATAACTACCGACTACAGCGCCCACCAGCGTAACCGCCAAAAACCCCCAAAACCCCAGCCATAACATCGGAATGGCAACCACCAGTCCGCCCACCGTGCCCCACGTCCCAGCAGCACGCTTTGGCAATCCTGAGCCTAAGCCGATACCGAGCCAATAAATCAGCTTTTCCCAAACGCTCGCGGTTGGTGGACAAGGCGGGCAAACATTGGCTTTACGGACGTCGGGTTTATGCAGTTGAGTCATAAGAAGTTCTTTGGCTAAAAATGCTGATAGCCAGTGATTGAAAATTCAATTGGTTGGTTATTATAAGTCAGCCTCAAGCCGTTTTCTGTGACAATTTTGCCAATGGCAAAAATTTTATCCGAAAACTGTTGATTAAATTTGACAAAATTTTGCTCACTCATAGTAAAGCACAGCTGATAATCATCGCCACCATTGAGCTGATGTTGCCACTTATCAGTATTTGGCAAGGCTTGTAATCGTGGATGCGTTGGAATATTGGCTAAATCGACCACTGCACCCACTTGTGATGCGGTTAGGATATGACCTAAATCCTGCCCTAGCCCGTCTGAAATATCAATCATGCTATGGGCGTACCCACGTAATTTTTGCCCTAGCTGCACTTGCGGAACAGGTAAATCGAGTGCCGGCTGTAAAGCGATTGGTTGTAAAGCGATATTGTGCCGCTCAGATTTTTCAGCGTTTAAAATCTGCTGTAAGGCAAAACTTGCTGAGCCAATCTCACCACTCACACAGATGATATCACCGACTTTTGCGCCCCCTCTGGTAATAGCTTGTCCAGTTGGCACAAAACCCAGTGCAGTGACAGAGATGGTTAAGGTGTTAGATTGGGTGGTATCGCCACCGATAAGCTCGACATCAAATCGGTTGCAGATGTCCGCGATACCTTGGGCGAATGGTTTGAGCCAGTCATCATGTGCAAGCTTAGCGGGCAAGCTAATACCCAGCAATATCGCATAGGGTGTCGCCCCCATCGCTGCCAAATCGGATAAATTGACCGCGACCGACTTATAGCCGATGGCATAAGCGGATGTTGATAAGGGAAAATGTCGACCTGCAACCAGCGTGTCAATACAGCTCACCAGTTCGCAATCACTTGGCATACTGCTTATCGCGCAATCATCCCCAATACCCACTTGGGTCAAAGGATTTTTGCGTGTACAGTGTTGAAAATGTTGATAAATCAAAGAAAATTCGGACATCTTAGCCATCCGTATCGAGCATAAAAGGGCGTAGCGAGTACGCCCTTTACGGTATTATTTTTCTTCTTCGGTGGTCGCTTGCGATGGCGGCTGCGATGCATCCTCTGTTTTGGCTTTTTTGGCATCTGCCTCTACTTCAGGCATACGCGCGTCTTTGGCGATTTTATCCATCACCACATGAATCATTTTATAGCCATCTGATGAGCCAAAATGGGTATTGAGCTGAATCGCTTCATCAATCACTACTTTGTAAGGCACTTCCAAGTGCTGCTTCATCTCATACGCACCGACAAGTAATACCGCTTGCTCAACTTTATCTAGACGTGTCCAAGGGCGATCAAGTAGGCTGTCGATATAGGCGATTAAGTCATCGCTTTGCTCAATGATTTTGCTCAGCAGCTCGTGATAATAGCCCAAATGCACCGTGTGCATGGCATTCTCACTGCGGGTATGCGCTTCGATTTCGTGCGATGGATTGCCTGTCAACAGCCATTCATATAACCCTTGCACCACAAAACGGCGTGCTTTACGAATCGCGGTCAGGCTGGTTTTATAATTGACGGCGTTGTCTTGACTCGCCTGCTCTGGTGAGGTGTGGGTTGAATTGTCAGTCATATCGCTACCTTATTCACCAGCCATTTGTGCGTCAATTTGACCCAACACGTTAATCATCTCAAGCGCGACCATGGCTGCTTCTGAGCCTTTGTTACCTGCTTTGGTGCCAGAGCGTTCAATGGCTTGTTCGATGCTGTCTGTGGTCAAAATTGCATTAATGACAGGCACGTCATAATCCAACCCAATCGCGCCTAAGCCTTTGGCAGATTCACCAGCGACAAAATCAAAGTGCGGCGTGCTACCACGAATCACCGCGCCTAAACCGATGATAGCGTCAAATTTATCGGTTTGTGCCATACGAGCAACCGCCAGCGGAATTTCCCAAGCACCCGGTACACGCACGACAGTAATATTGCTACCTGCGATACCATGACGCAGTAAGGTATCAATCGCGCCGCTGACCAAACTTTCTACCACAAAGCTGTTAAAACGTCCTACCACCATACCGATTTTGGCGTGGGCATTGGTGTGTAATTCACCGCTGATATGCTGTACTTGGGCGAGTTCGTTTTGAAGATTTGCCATGATGATTACCTTTAAATTGTAAAAATTAGAATCTGATTTTGCTAGGTATGATACCATTTTTGTTAGGTTTATTCATGTTATTTAGCATGACCCTAGGTTACTTCCATTAAAATAAAAAATCCGCCATAGCGACGGACTTTTATACAAAACAATTAAACTTATTGGGTCAAAAAGCTTGGCAATGCTTTATGACGTTTTTCCAATTCTTTCGCTTTTTTCTTACTGACACCGCCCAATACCTCAATGGCATGACGCAGGCGCTGCAATGTCATATCCGCCCCAATCAAATACATTGAATTCATCACAGGCGTGCTTGACTTGCTACCTGCGATGGCAATAAAAAATGGTGACATAAAATCACGCAACTTAATGCCCATCTCGCCTGCCAAACCAGACAATACCGCTTGGATATGCTCCTCCGTCCACACAGGCAGGGTTTCTAACTGCCATTGCGCAAGTTGTAGAATCTCCACGGTTTGCTCAGTGGATAACACTTTATGCTCAAAGTCCACCTCACTAATGGTTGGCAAGTTTTGGAAATAAAAGCCCGACCAATTCACCGCATCCGACAACAAGTTAATGCGTGGCTGAATGGCTTTGGCAATCGCGGTAAGTTTGTCGCTGTCATTTGCCCAATCAAGAATTTTGGTTTTTAAGGCTTCGGGTGACAGTGAACGCAACCATTCGCCATTGAGCCAAGTGAGTTTTTCCACGTCAAAAATCGGACCGCCAAGCGACACCCGTTTAATGTCAAAACTGGCAATCATTTCATCCAACGTGAATTTTTCGGATTCATTTGGCATGGAGTAGCCCATCCGTCCCAAATAATTGAGCAAGGCTTCTGGCAACACACCTGCATCACGGTAATAGGTGATAGACGTAGGGTTTTTGCGTTTGGATAGTTTGGATTTGTCGGGGTTTCTGAGCAGTGGCATATGACAGAGTACTGGCATATCCCAACCAAAATATTTATACAATAATTGATGTTTTGGGGCAGAGTTAATCCACTCTTCGCCACGGATGACATGGGTAATCTGCATCAAATGGTCATCGACCACGTTTGCCAAATGGTAGGTTGGTAGACCGTCGGTTTTAAGTAGCACTTGCATATCCACTTGTGACCAAGGAATCTCGACTTCGCCACGTAGCATATCTTCAAATTTACATACACCCTCGTCTGGCACACGCATACGAATGACGAATGGCTTGCCTTCGGCGGCGAGCTTGTCCGATTGTTCACGGGAAAGGTCCGCATAGCGACCGTCATATTTTGGGGTTTCGCCCCGTGCCATTTGTTCGGCTCGCATTTGGTCGAGTTCATCACTGGTGGCAAAACAGCGGAATGCATGACCTTTGTCCAACAGTTCCTCGGCGTATTGTTTGTAGATGTCTTTACGCTCGCTTTGGCGGTACGGTGCATGTGGACCGCCCATGTCTGGACCTTCTGCCCAGTCAAGACCGACCCAGCGCAGGGCGTCCAAAATCATTTGCTCAGATTGCGCGGTGGAGCGCGTTTGGTCGGTGTCTTCAATGCGCAGGATAAAGTCGCCGCCATGCGCTTTGGCAAAGGCAAGGTTAAATAGGGCGATATAGGCGGTGCCAACGTGGGGAAAGCCTGTGGGGCTTGGGGCAATACGGGTGCGGACTTTTGACATGGATTTCTCAATTTTACAAAAATTTCAAATTAGCGGCTATTATAGCCGACTATCGAATTTTTATAAATTGAATCCTAGCGATGATAGGTGGCTGATAACATATAAATTTGGAAGGCAACGCTAAATACCAGATTGACTTTGGCATTTAGCGTTATTTTTGAAGACTAATTCAATTATTTATCCTTACGATGGCGAATGATTTCGACAATCATTGGTACCACCGAAAACACAATAATCGCAATCATAATCCACGAAAAATGTTCTTTGACAAAGGGTAATTGACCAAAAAAATAGCCTAGCGTGGTAAAAGATACGACCCATAATACCGCGCCAACGATGTTATAGCGAGCAAACTGGGCATAATTCATGTTGCCCATCCCGCCTACAAACGGCGCGAAAGTGCGTACAATGGGAATAAAACGGGCAATAATAATGGTGCGTCCGCCGTATCTTTCATAATAATCGTGGGTTTTTTGCAAATAGCTTTGCTTAAAAATCTTGGAATTGGGGTTGGAAAATAACTTTTGTCCAAAGTGTTTGCCAATCTCAAAATTGACAAAATCGCCCAATACTGCCGCCACAATCAATAAACCAATTAGCACAAAGATATTCATATCGCCCACTGCGGCAATGGTGCCTGCGGCAAACAACATCGAATCGCCGGGCAAAAATGGCAACACCACCAGACCCGTCTCGCAAAACACAATGGCAAACAAAATCGCATAAATCCAATTACCATAGTTGTTGACCAGCTCTTGTAAATGATCACCGATATGCAAAATAAAATTCACCAACCACATGGGCTATCCTTATAATTTTAGACAAAACAACAAAATATAACTAATCTACAGTCGTTATATGAAGGCAACATTAACCAGGCATCATTATAGCAAGAATGCGTAAAGCAACTATGGGTAAAAATTTTGTGTTTTTAGGCAAAAATCATCTTGACAGCAAAATCAGTTTTCAATAAAATACGCGCACTCTTAGGCAAAGCAGTCTAAATAATTCCCAAAAATGGGGCTATAGCTCAGTTGGTAGAGCACTTGCATGGCATGCAAGGGGTCAGCGGTTCGACTCCGCTTAGCTCCACCACTATTAAGTCTGCTTAGAGCACCTCGTGCGATTGCGTCCCCATCGTCTAGAGGCCTAGGACATCGCCCTTTCACGGCGGTAACCGGGGTTCGAATCCCCGTGGGGACGCCACTTATTTAAAAAAGCCATTGTCTGACGGACGATGGCTTTTTTGTTTTTGCTGTCTGTCTCTAGTAAGAGTTTTTGCTATCTAGTGTTGCCTTGCCATATCCTAGGTTACATAGCTTACAATGTTTTGCCTTTCTCCATGCCTCATGCCCCACAAAATCAATTTTCCTTGCGCTCAGTTGACGCTTTGTCATTAAAATTAGCATATAATTGAGCGCGCAATTGCGTATGTGATAAATGACTTTTTGGCTATCTACTTTAAGCTAGATGATTTTAGCTACTTGATTTTAGCCACTAAATTTTACCACTTGAGTTTTGACTGACTGATTTTAAGTTATTGGGAAACTGGGCGAAGACTATGGCAAATTTTAACACCCACATAAGCGTGGCTTTTGTCGCAAGTGGCGTCACTGGCTTGGTGATTTATAAAGCAGGGATGCTGACCGCGCCTGAATATTTGATGTGTGTGGTGGCTGGTACCATTGGTGGCTTGCTGCCCGATATTGATTTGGACCACTCGGTACCCGCGACTGTAGGATTTAATGTCGTATCGCTGTTGAGCGCATTTTTTATTGTTATCTTGTGTGTCGGGCAGTTTTCGTTGGTTGCATTGGCAGGATTGTGGTTAGCATCTTATTTGCTGATGCGCTACGGGGTGTTTAATTTATATAGCAAATTGACGGTGCATCGTGGTATCGTGCACTCGATTCCCTATCTGGGGATTATAGCAATGACCCTCGTGTACGCCAGCTTTTATGGGTTTAAGCAAGGCGCTGTTATCAGTTGGTTTTTAGGGCTGTTTTTGATGTTTGGCGCCATTGTTCATCTGCTGTTAGATGAGATGTTTAGCGTCAACTTGTTAGGGCTGAGTGTCAAAAAATCTTTTGGTACTGCGTTTAAAGTGTTTAAATTCGATCAAATAGGCTGGTATTTGGGCTTATATGCCGTGTTGGCTGCCCTGATTGTGTTTGCCCCGCCGTTTAAAATATTTTGGCAGACGCTACAAGACCCGATTAGTTGGCTTATTTTAAAGAAAAATATCTTGCCTACCGCCATCAACCTACCGAACATTCATTAATATGATACATACGTCACCTTGCCCGTGCGGTTCTACACTGTCTTATGCTGATTGCTGTGCGCCCCTGCATGTGGGGCAAAAATTCGCCGATACCGCAGCACAGCTAATGCGCGCTCGGTACGCGGCATTTGTGTTTCAACATGTCGAGTATATCGTTGCCACCACTGCGCCGTTTCAGCAAGCATTACTGGATAAAAAAAGCATCGCTGATTGGTCACAGCAAACTGATTGGGCAGGGTTAGCAGTCATCAAACACACGCCGAAAATTGGCAAACGTCATGCACAAGTCGAGTTTAAAGCCTACTTTCACTTGCCTGCATCAGCTGTGCACTCCGCTGGTTTGGATTTAGCGGCTTTAGACAGCAAAGGTTTAGACAGCAAAGGTGTCCATCATGAGCTATCCACCTTTGTGAATATTCCCATCCCTGGCACCAGCCGTTGGTATTTTTTGGATCCGACAGTGGTCATGCCTGTCACCCAAAAGCAGCCTTGCCCCTGTGGTAGTGGTGAGAAATACAAACGCTGCTGCGGACAGTTTTTGGCTTAATCGCTGCGCCATTGATAACAAAAACTTTAACAACCGCTCTACAATTTTTTTGTTTTTTAAAAGGGCTTTTTTGCTAGACTAATTTTATTTGCCATAAAGACAACAATATTAAAGGAGAGTCCCATGCCTGCCCTACGCCAAGATATTGATCCAGACGGTTTATTAGAATACTCTGTGGTGTACACCGACCGCTCGCTCAATCATATGTCCAAAAAATTCCAAACCGTGATGAATGATTTGTCCACAAGCTTAAAAAACGTTTACAACGCCGATGCGGTGGCAATCGTGCCGGGTACAGGGAGTTACGGTATGGAAGCGGTTGCGCGCCAGCTTGCCACTGACCAAACAGTGCTCATCATCCGTAACGGCTTTTTTAGTTTTCGCTGGACGCAAATCCTTGAAAAAGGTCGTATCACGGATGACGTGACGGTCCTGACCGCACACATCGGTGACAACAGCGATTCAATTGGGCAACAACAGCAGTTTGAGCCAGTGGCAATCGAGGCAGCTGTCGCTGAGATTCAATCTAAAAAACCTGCGGTGGTATTTGCCCCCCATGTCGAAACCGCGGCAGGCTTGATGCTGCCTGATGACTACATCAAACAACTTGCCGATGCAGTACATAGTGTCGGTGGTTTACTGGTCATTGACTGTATCGCCTCAGGCTGTGCATGGCTTGACATGAAAGCGCTGGGCATTGATGTGCTCATCTCTGCACCACAAAAAGGCTGGTCAAGCACGCCATGTGCGGGACTAGTAATGATGAATGAACAAGCGGTTGCCAAAGTGGAAGCCACCGAATCGACCAGTTTTGGGCTAGATCTTAAACAGTGGCTCACTATCATGCGCGCTTATGAAAATGGCGGTCATGCGTATCATGCGACGATGCCAACCGATGGGCTGACCAAATTTCGCGATACTGTCAAAGAAGCCGAAGCGATTGGACTTGATAAGCTCAAAAGCGCCCAATTTGAATTGGGTCAAAAAGTACTATCCGTCCTCAATCAACACCATATTATTAGCGTCGCAGCTGAAGGCTACCAAGCGCCGGGTGTGATTGTGGTTTATACTGAGCGTGATGATATGCACAAAGGTGCAGCATTCGCAGCCCAAGGCTTACAAATTGCAGGCGGCGTCCCACTAAAAGTTGGCGAACCCGACAGCTTTAAAACATTCCGTTTGGGGCTGTTTGGGTTAGATAAACTAACGGATGTGGACGGTACAGTCAGCCGTTTTAAGCAAGCGCTTGAGAAAGTATTAGCTTAATTATCAGCGTACGTGTTAGTGCATTTATTAGCATAACCACGGTCTATTTTAAAAGCTCTGTGAATTTAAAAGCTCTGTGTAACAGGGCTTTTTTATTGCTTTAAAATTACTCATACAGCCTTTTTGCCGTGCGAAAGGTATTGCAATGGGCTTCCACCACATCGTCGATGTTTTCTGAGTAGCCGCCACCCATCACCACCGCCACTGGGATCCCATGGGCTTTGGCTTGACTAAATACAAACGCATCACGCTTGGCACAGCCGTCACGGGTAAGCGCAAGTTTACCGAGTTTATCGGTGGCGAGCACATCCACAGCGGACTGGTAAAACAGCATATCGGGTTTCACTTTTGCAATAAGTCTGGGCAGCGTATCCATTAATATTGCTAAATACGCCTCATCGCCTGTCTCGTTTGGCAAATCAATATCTAAATCAGATGCTTGCTTGCGAAACGGATAGTTTTTTGCGCCATGCATACTGAAGGTAAATACTCGGGGTTCATTTGCCATCAAATGCGCTGTACCGTTGCCTTGATGCACGTCCAAATCTACGGTCAGAATTTGGGTCGCCTGTCCACGTGCCAACAATAAATTACTCGCCACCGCCACATCGTTAAACACGCAAAACCCTTCGCCATGATCGGCAAACGCATGGTGGGTCCCGCCTGCGATATTGAGCGCGACACCGAATTGTTTGGCGAATAAGGCACATTCATAAGTGCCGTGGGCAATTACCCGTTCCCGCTCAACGAGCCTTGGCGTCATCTCAAAGCCGATGGCGCGCGCGTCCTTGGCGGGCAATGTTTGGTGTTTTAGATGCTGCCAGTACCTTTGTGTATGTGTGGTGAGAATTTCGTCTTCGCTCAATCGTTGCGGGGCAAAAAAATTGGCTTGGGCGAATGTACCCTCCGCCAATAACCGCTCGGCAATCATCGGATATTTTTGCATAGGGAAACGGTGACGCTCGGGGACGTCATATTTAAAAATATCAGCATAAGCGACTTTTATCATATTATAAGCTCGCCCCCACTTTGCGGGCGATGGCAATGCCTTCTTCAATGGTTAAGCAGGTCGGATTATCAGGCGTATCTTTAAATAAAATATCGCCATCCCGAAACATCAAACATTCATCCACATACAGCTGTTGCCAGTGTTCGTTGTAAGTCAAAGGAATGGTAGTAATCAAGGTCACTTTATCGGTCTGCGAGGTCACTTCACTAAAATCAATCGCCAGCTCACTGTCAGCGAGTTTTGCCTCACCAAATGGCGCTTTACGGGTGATAAAAAACAGCAAGCTCCCTGCATAGGCTAGCTGCCAATCGCCATTGCTAATGAGACAATTAAACAAGCCCAATGCCGATAACTCACGACAAATCGTAGTCAAAAACTGGAATAACACCTCATCGCTGGGCGGCTCACTAAACTGTGATTTGAGGCGATTTAGCAGATAACAAAACGCCATCTCCGAATCGGTTGTACCTACGGGTTGATACTGGACAGGCACAGGGCTGAGCTGGTCAATAAAATCCATCTGTAGCTGCCCATTATGCGCAAATGCCCATTCTTCGCCCCATACCTCACGGACAAAGGGGTGGGTATTAGCCAAGCAATTTGTGCCTTGCGTGGCTTTGCGAATATGGCAAATCACATTCATCGCCTTAATCGGATAACTATTGACTAAATCCGCCACCGGTGAGCAGAAACTTGGCTTGTCATCGTGAAATTGACGCAGCCCTGCTTTACGATTACCCTGTGATGGGTCGGGATTTTTTTCAAAAAACACAATACCAAACCCATCGGTATGGATATCGGTCTGCCCGCCCCGCTGACGAAACCCGGCAAAGCTAAAATGAATATCAGTGGGTGTGTTGCAATTCATACCCAGAAGTTGGCACATGGTGATTAGGGTTCCTTTCTACTGCAATTTTGCTGAGTCGTTATTGTCTACCAAGTCGTCATCCGCTAGTTGCGAGGTGTCATCGATATTATCGAGCAAAGCTCTGGCTTGCTCAACATCTTCAGGGGCAACCCATAGCACACCGCCTGTGTTTAATCCCATCAAATCAACGAGTTGGGTCTGTACGTTGATGCCGTTGTTTTGTAAATAGATGGCGTGGGTTTCTGCCAATAAGTTAGTCGGGTATTGGGCAAGTTTTTGCCAGTGATTGCTATCGTTCATTTCTATTGTCCTGTAAGCATGGGTTTGACAGTGAAGATAGTATAACAATTAGAGTGAATACGCCCCCATCCCTGCGTTATTCTTTTTAGGATAAACGTAATCGGGGCGTTTTTTTGTCCTTTTTTTACCAATCTATTTGTTTTATCAATGTACCTATTGACGATTTGGTAAATTATGCCATGCGATAAAAACACCGCAATGCCTTATTTAACCTTCCCCCAATGAAAGCTGGCTAGGCGTTTCATCAAATCAGGATTTTTCACCATAATATTATCGCCCGTGCGACCCTGCTGACGGTTATAATAAATCACATTCAAACGCAGCAGCCAAAACGTCACGCCCGCCATGGCAAGCATAATCGGCAATGCCTTTTTCTCATCATCGCTCAAAGCGCGTTTGCTCTCGTACCCTTGTAAAAACGCTTGCATCTTGGCGTCATCAAAATTCACCGCTTCGCCATCATTGGCGTTACCCCAAGTGGTGCAAAAATCATTAATGGTAATCGCCACATCCATCACAAAATGTTCAACACTGACTTCGGTAAAATCAAGCAAACCTGTGAGTGTTGGCTGGGTTTCATCACTAAAATCCCACAGTGTGTTATCGGCAAACATATCTAAATGACATAAACCTGTTGGCAAATTTTTGCTTGCTACGGTTTCGTAGGCTTGCCAAATATCATTCATCAGTTTGGCTTCATCGCTTGGCATAAACTTGGTTTCACGGTCACGCACCAAATGCCAAGGATATAACTCAACGCCATAGTTTTGTGCAGGCGTCAAGGTTTGCAAGGTTTGGTGAAGAACGGCTAAAGCTTCGCCCATTTGACGGCACATATCAGGTGTGGTTGCTTTCGGGTGACCGCCCGAGAGTTTTGGCGACACCACAATGGCTTTGTTGTCAAAATACAGCAAAAACTCGCCGTTTTTGGCGGCTAGCGGTGCTGCTACGGGTAGCAGGTCTTTTAGGCGGTTTAAGATAATCGCCATTTTTTGAATTTCATGCGGTTTGCGTTCTTCAAACAAGGTAAATACATAAGACGGCTCGCCTGCTTTGTCCGTGGTTGTTTCAATAAACCAATTACTGTTTTTGATACCCTGTGTGATAGGTATGGCTTTGGCAAAATCCACGCCAAATTGTTGGCAAAAATCACTAAATTGTTGGTCAGTCAACTGGGTATATACAGACATAAGGCATCCTTGAAGCGCAGCACACCGATAAAACTGCGGTAATGGCAAAGTAAATTTGATAAACTTATAGCTATTATAGAAGGAAATCGAATATGTTAGCAAAACGAATTATCCCTTGCCTTGATGTTGACAATGGTCGGGTGGTCAAAGGTGTGCAATTTGTCGACATCAAAGACGCGGGTGACCCTGTTGAAGTGGCGCAGCGCTACAACGAACAAGGGGCGGATGAAATCACTTTTTTGGACATCACCGCTACCCATCATGGACGCGACACCACCTATCACACGGTTGAACGCATGGCAGAGACCGTATTTGTACCGCTGACCGTGGGCGGCGGGGTGCGTAAAGTCGATGACATTCGTCACTTGCTAAACGCGGGCGCGGATAAAGTATCGATTAATTCAGCGGCAATTTTTAATCCTGAATTTGTCGGTGAAGCGGCAGCGCGTTTTGGCAGTCAGTGTATCGTGGTAGCGATTGATGCCAAAAAAGTGGGTGATAATCAATGGGAAATCTTTACCCACGGGGGACGCAAAGCGACTGGTATTGATGCGGTAGCATGGGCGGTCAAAATGGCAGGGTTTGGGGCGGGTGAACTGCTTGTGACCTCGATGGACTCAGATGGTACCAAAAACGGCTATGATATCGCCTTGATGAAGCGCATTACAGATAGCGTAAATGTGCCAGTGATTGCGTCAGGTGGTGTCGGTAATTTGCAACACTTGGCAGATGGGGTGCTGCAAGGCGGTGTTGATGCCGTACTAGCAGCGAGTATTTTCCATTTTGGCGAATATACCGTGGGCGAAGCCAAGCAGTTTATGGCACAGCAAGGCATTGAAATGCGTTTGTAATGGCGAGCTTTGTGAGAACGATAGCCGCTGGTAATAACTAAAAGCGCACAGCAAAAAATAGCCCAAACTAGCCAAAACTGCTATGATATTGGCATTTTCGATAATGACTAAATTGCCATGTTTCCACTAATTTTAACTCACCCGCAATGGGATCCTGTCGCTCTGCATTTGGGACCTGTCCAAGCCCACTGGTACGGGCTGATGTATTTACTGGCTTTTGCTGCCGCTTATGCGTTGGCTTGGTATCGCACTAAGTCACGCCCAGACTGGAATGCCGACATGGTCGCTGACCTGGTATTTTACGGGGCGATGGGCGTGATTCTGGGCGGTCGTATCGGCTATGTGCTGTTTTATCAATTAAGCGAATTTTTATCCAATCCGATGTATCTGTTCAAAATCAACCAAGGCGGCATGTCGTTTCATGGGGGATTTTTGGGTGTTGCCATCGCAATGCTATTTTTTGCCCGCAAATATCAAAAGAACATTTGGAATGTGCTAGATTTTATTATTCCCTGCGTGCCAACCGGACTACTGTTTGGTCGTATTGGCAATTTTATCAATGGCGAATTGTGGGGTCGAGTATCTGATGGGGGTTACAACTGGCTGATGCTGTTCCCGCAAGCGGTCAATGAAGACAATGAGCTACTCAAACAAAGCCCTGCCCTGCAAAGCCTTGCGCAAACCTTTATAATTGATGGTAACAATTATTTGTTACTCCCACGCCATCCGTCACAGCTGTATCAGGCTTTTACTGAAGGGGTGGTACTGTTTGTTTTGGTTTGGTGGTTTGCCAGCCGGCCGCGTCCACGTATGGCAGTTAGTGGTTTGTTTGTGATGGGCTACGGTATTGCACGTTTTATTACCGAATTCTTCCGCCAACCTGATGCTGACCAAGGTTTTATTTTATTAGGGTGGATGACAAAAGGGCAAATGTTAAGCCTACCAATGATTATCGGGGGTTTGGTTTTATTGATTTGGGCGTATAAAAACCAAATCTATGATTGGGGCAGTCAAAAGAATGTGGACTAACAAAGAAAACTAACCAAGGAACTCATCACCCATGATTACGTCAAAAAACGAACAAGCCTATTTGGATTTACTTAAACTGGTGCTAGCTAACGGCATACAAAAAGGCGACCGTACGGGCACCGGTACCATCAGCTATTTTGGCGCGCAGATGCGGTTTGATTTGAATGAGGGTTTTCCACTACTCACCACCAAAAAAATCCATACCAAAAGCGTGATTTATGAGCTGCTTTGGTTTTTAAAAGGCGATACCCATGTCCAATACTTGCAGGACAATGGTGTGCGTATTTGGAATGAATGGGCAACCGCCGAGCAAACTGCCCGCTTTGGCAAGCCTGAAGGCGAACTTGGCGCGGTGTATGGACACCAGTGGCGCAACTTTGGGGCAAGCAAAAAAGCGGACGGCAGCTACCATTCAGACGGTTTTGACCAAATCAGTTGGGTGGTGAATGAAATCAAAAATAACCCAAACTCGCGCCGTTTGATTGTCTCTGGCTGGAATCCTTTGGAGGCAAACGAAGTGGCCTTGCCCCCTTGTCATACCCTGTTTCAGTTTTTTGTCGCCGATGGCAAATTATCTTGTCAGTTGTACCAACGCTCGGCGGATTTGTTTTTGGGTGTACCTTTTAACATTGCCAGCTATGCCTTGCTTACCCATATGATAGCCCATGTGACGGGGCTTGGCGTCGGTGAGTTTGTGTGGACGGGTGGTGATTGTCATATCTATAACAATCATTTACAGCAAGTGCATGAGCAGCTTAGCCGCGAGCCGTTTGCTCTACCCAAACTTTGGCTCAATCCTGACATTACTGACATTTTTGCCTTTGATTTTAACGATATAAAAATTGAAAATTATCAAAGCCATGCCACAATTAAGGCTGAAGTCTCTGTATAAGCTTACAACCCAATGCCAAAACTCACAAAAATAAGGATAAATCATGAGTTATTCTAATGTGGAAGTCGCCCAAATCGTAGCGATGAGCCAAAACCGCGCCATTGGCAAAGACAATCAATTGCCTTGGCATATCTCTGAGGACTTGAAACATTTTAAAAAACATACCAATGGCGGTATCGTGATTATGGGTCGCAAGACCTTTGAATCCATGGGTGCAAAACCCTTGCCCAACCGTACCAATTTTGTGATTACCACCAATTTGGACTACCAAGTGGATGATGATGCCGTCATTGTGATGCACAACCTAGATGATGCACTGACCCAAGCCTCATCGCTCGCCCATGGTAAAGGTTTACAAACGATTTGGGTGATTGGTGGCGAAAAAGTTTTTCAACAAGCCCTGCTGTTTAGTGATCGCTTAGAAATCACCCAGGTCGATACCGTGATTGACAACGCAGCAGCATTTTATCCAGAGATTACCAGTGATTTTGTCAAAATATCAGAAAGTGAAAAATTCACGGATAAGCAAAGCGGGTTAAGCTATCAGTTTGTCACTTACCAAAAAGCTTAAGCTTGACAGTGACGACTTAGCGCATAAAAAAACCACGTCATCTAACGTGGTTTTTTATGCAGCTGTGGTCTTTTTATTTAGATATTGATATCTTATTTTGATTGTTCTTGAGATTTGACCGCTGAGGCAACAGGCGGTGCGATATTTGGGGTTTCACCTGTTTTGGCTTTAATCTCTGCTTTGGCTTCAGCCGTTGAGGCATTACGCGCTTCAATAGTCGATGTTTTTGCAGTAGCCGTTGGTGCAGAAGATGGCGTCATAGAAGCATTGTCTGGGCTAGCAACGGTGGCATTTGGACCTGTCGCGGTGTCTGCATTGGCAGTGGCGGTGGTGGTTTCACCCGCCGCAGGTGAGGTTGCCGCAGGCGTCGAACCTGCTGGTTTGGCAGCGGCAGCAGCAGATGCGGCGGCTTTGGCTTCCACTTCAGCATTGAGTTTTGCAACGTCAACGTGGTTACCAGCGGGGCGAACAATTGCTGAAATAAGGATTAATAAAACCACGCCTAGAAACGCTAAAACGCCAATTAAAGAGTAACTAAGTTCTTTTTTGACATTGTTTTCCACGACTTCATGATGAGCCATCGTAAACCTCACTGTAAATCATTGGGGCAAGAGTTGTTGAATCTAAATGAATTCAAATCAAATTTTTAACTATTATACGGAACTTTGTAACCATTATATACTAAATTTTTGCAATTGGTGACAAAACCTTACTGCATCTAAGGTTTTTAACGTGTTTTACGAATCAGCCAACTAATCAGTAGCAATAGCGCTGCCAGTGCCAAAATAGGATAACTACCCCAGCGCATAAATGGTGTATTACCAACGCGCGATTGGATCTCACCCCGTAACACCGTGCGCTCAAAGGCTGGCGCTTTGGCAACAATGTTGCCTTTATCATTGATAATGGCGGTCACGCCAGTATTGGTCGCGCGCATAAACCAGCGACCGGTTTCAATCGAGCGCATTTGCACCATTTGTAGATGCTGCAATGGACCTGCCGATGTGCCAAACCAAGCATCATTGGATACGGTCAATAAAAAGTCAGTATTTTTGGCATTGCGGCGGGTGGTATCAGGATAGGCGACTTCATAACAAATTGCCACCCCAACTGGGTGGTTTTTGACTTGCAAGGGGGCTTGGTGCGCAGAACCACTGCGAAAACTCATGGTGCCGCCCATCAAGTTTGGTAATGCCCAATCTAACATACCTTCAAACGGGATATATTCGCCCACGGGTACCAAATTTTGCTTCTTGTATAAGCCTTTGGCATCGGCGCCCAAAGCAATTACACTGTTGTAAAATGGCTCGTATTTATCAACTTTTGGGTCGTATTCATTGACATCCACATACGGAATACCGGTGAGCCATGCGGTATTGCTTTCGCGGGCTTGGGCAGCAATTTGACTGATAAAGGGCATGGCGTCGGTTTGAAACATCGGAATTGACGACTCTGGCCACAAGATAATGTCTTGACCCCATTCCGTTTTACTTAAACCTGCATAGATACCCAGCGTTTGGATTTGGTATTCTTGCAGCCATTTTAAGTCCTGCGGAATATTGCCTTGTACTAAGGAGACTTTCAGATTTGGTGTGCCTTTGGGGGTCGTCCATTGCGGGGCAATAAGCCACAGCGCCACGCTTGCCAGTAACATCAAAGACGAGGGAATTAAAAAACGGTATTTTTTTCGCGCCGCTTCCACCAGACTGGCTGAGACAAACACCGATACAAAGCTCAGCGCCAACACCCCAAAAATTGGCGCAAGGCTCGTCAGCCAAGGTTGCGCTGTATAAGCATAGCCCACAAATAGCCAAGGAAAACCTGTAAATAGCCAGGTTTTTAGCCACTCTTGTACCACCCATAATGACGCAAAGCTTAGCGGCTGTTTTGCCACAAAGCGGTTAAAAATGACCGCCAAGGCACCATGAAACAATCCCATCCCCAAGCCAACAAAACCAATCATCAGCAAGGCTAACAAGGTAGGGGTATCACCATAGGTATGAATCGAGGTAAACAACCAAAACGCACCCACGCTCCACAATCCCATGCCATACATTTCACCGAGCCAAAACGCCCGCCAATTTGACATTGTGGGCAATAATAGCCAATACAACACCAGTGGCGATAACAGTGCCACTAGCCAAAAATCATAAGGCGCTAACGCAAAGATAAATGCCGCACCCGCAAGCCAAGCCAGCACCAGTTTGGGTAACAGGGGCTGTTTGGTATTTGCAGATTTGCCACTATCGTGATGAGATTGTACAGAAAGTTGCTTTTTTAGGGACTGGGTAGTAAGACGCATTGGCGAGTATTGCCTTTAGGGTTAAACGGTTTTGCAAACATAAGTAATTGGACTAATCGTCGAGCTGATTATACCCTTTAACCAGTTCAATTTCTTGGATAAATCGACCATCTGCTGACAATACTGTCAAACGACAATCATCAATAAAGACCGTTTGACCCAGCACTTCATTGACTTCGCCAAGCTCTTGCATGACCAGTCCGCCCATACTAGCGACATCCTCACTATCAAAATGGGTACCTAGCTGTTCATTACAGTCTGAGACTGAGGTAATAGATTGCACAATCCATGTATCAGGCTGGTTGGGCACGGGCACTATATGATTGATATCGGTATCTTCTTCGATGTCGTCATGCTCATCGATGATATCACCGACAATTTCTTCGAGTAAGTCTTCCATCGTCACCACGCCTGCTGCCACCCCAAACTCATCAATGACGATTGCCATATGAATTTGGTTTTTTTGAAAAAGACGCAGTAGGTTGTCAGAGCGCGCAGTTTCACTGATATAAATTGGCTGGCGTACAATCGCTTCAAGATTAAAATGGTCAATATTTTGACCTTGCGCCTTGGCGACCAAAAACGGAATCAAATCTTTGGCAAGTAAGATACCCATTACCGTGTCTTTATTGTCATCGGTAAATACAGGATAACGCGAGTGGGCGGTTTCCATATAGAGCGACATGATGTCTTGCAAGTTTTGGTGCTGGGTGATGCCTGCAACGTGGCTGACAGGGGTCATGATTTCTCGCACTTGAATGGCGGGTAAATCTAAGACACCCTCTAACATATCGACGGTGTCGGGCGCCAAAAATCGACGCGAATCATGTACCAATTTGACTAGTTCATCACGGGTTTCAGGGGCGGTGGATAGCCAGCGTTTCAGACCGCGTGACCAGCTACTGCCTTGTGTTTTGTTTGACAGGTGTGAACTCGAATTGTCGTCTGACATAGCCGACGAGACCCTCATATGGCGAAAGATTTTTTTACCTTACCTTAAGCCCATGATGATTGCAATGGTATTTTTCTTAATTTTATTGTATTTATTGGCTGATTTTACTGACCCATCAGCTTGTTCAGTGTTCGTAAAGCCTCGGATAAACAAGCACTATTGGCGAATCCAATGAATCACCCGTTCTTCCTGCTCTAGCTCAGAAACTTCTGTTTCAGACTGACAGCGCCCCGCCACACTGATATTTTTTTGCCGCATCATGGTTTGTGTCACGGCGGCATCCTCAGTAAGTAATAAATGCCAGCTTGGCAGTGGTTGCCCGTAGTACAAGCGCTTGTAGGCACAGCTTGCCGGTAGCCAGTACATCTCGCCAATGTTATCGATGGTTAGACTGATGCAGTCGGGCACATAGTCGCGCCTTGTTGGATAATGCTGGCAAGCCCCTGTGGCACAATCAAGCAGTCGACAGGCGACATCACTGTATTCAACTTCATCGGTGTCATCGTCTTTAAATTTAATCAAACAACAAGCCCCACAGCCATCGCATAAGGCTTCCCATTCAGCTTGGGTCAATTGTTCTAACGAAAATCGCTCCCAAAATTGCGGGCGTAAGGTAACAGATTGGCTCATTATGTTTCCAACTTTTGGCTTGTATAAAACAGTGACAGTATTATAACGGAAAATGCGATGATTTCAGTATACAGTAGTGCCTGTATTAACCGTTGCACTGACTTGCCACGCTCTCATTAGCGTATGAATCCAGCGTTTTTATAACGCCAGTGTCTTATAACAATAGCAACCAATCATATCATTTACCATAACATAAGGATTTATGATGCCAATTCAAATTTTACAACTCGAATCTACCACCACCGATGGCGTGGAGCTCAAAAGCTATGTCTGTCTACCAGAATCAGCTAGCCACGACAATCCTGCCCCAGCGATTTTGGTGGCGCCTGAATGGTGGGGCGTTGTTGAGCACCCACAAAAAGTCACTGAGCGTTTAGCCGAAGCGGGTTTTGCTGCCGTCGCCATGGATGTGTATGGCGAAGGTAAACTGACTACAGATGCCGCCCAAGCCAATGAATGGATGAGCCAAATGCTCGCTGACCAAGACATGCTGATGGCGCGTTGTAAACTCATTATGGATGACTTTACCGACCTTGAAGCTGTTGATACAAACCGTCTGGGCGCGATTGGTTTTTGCTTTGGCGGCAAAATCGCCCTAGACATGGCGCGTGAAGGTTTCCCGCTTAAAGCAGTGGCGACTTTCCACGGCAACCCTACCCCAAAACAACCGGCACAAAAAGGCAAATTCACCGCCAAAGTATTGGTGGCACATGGTGAAGCCGATAGCATGGTGTCAATGGATGCGATTGAAGGGTTAAAAAAAGAGCTGGATAACGCCGATGTTGAATACACAGTCGATGTATACGAAGGCGCCAAACACGGCTTTACCAATCCTAATGCTGACAAACGCGCCGAAGAGAACGGCGTGGATTTGGGCTATGATGCCGATGCCGCAAAAGCCAGCTGGGATGAAATGATTGCGTTTATGCAAGACAATCTTGTATAACATACAGCCGTTGCATCGTTAGCCCCAAAAGCAATATCCATCATGATATTGCTTTTTTGATGCCTACGTCCCAGTTTGAGTCCAGCTTTGTTAAGTCTGTTGTCAGTCACTATTGAATCCCAACTAGAAAGTCTTATATAGCTATCACGATAGTAACCCGATGGTGAATTTTGAACGCACATCCGAATACAAACCCCTCAACAATGCAAAGTCCTAATCAGCACTTAAGCCACAATCATACCAAAGCGCATACCGAAGCGGAGCTTGATAGTTTTGCACCGCGTATTTTGACCTGGTTTGACCATAGCGGGCGTCATGATTTGCCGTGGCAGCAGCATCAGCTTGACACGCCAGACCCCTATCCGGTGTGGTTATCTGAGGTTATGCTACAGCAGACCCAAGTGGCGACGGTGATTCCTTATTTTGAGCGCTTTATGACAAGTTTTCCCACGGTGCAGGATTTGGCAAACGCATCTTGGGATCAAGTCGCTGAGCACTGGGCAGGGCTGGGTTACTATGCACGTGCGCGCAATCTGCATAAAGGTGCCAAGCAGCTGGTGGATATCATCGAGCAAACTGGCAAATTTCCGCAAACGGTTGCCCACTGGGAGCAGATTTCAGGCGTGGGTCAATCTACGGCGGGCGCAATTGTGGCGATGGGTGTCAGAGCTGACCAATATGGCGGTGACAGAGGGGTAATTTGCGATGGTAATGTCAAACGTGTGTTGACCCGCTGGGCTGGCATTGACGGTGATATCACCAAAACTCCCACAACCAAAGCGCTTTGGCAACTTGCCGAGCGTCTAACACCGAACCGTGATAGCGGGCACTATGCCCAAGCGATGATGGATATGGGGGCGACGCTATGCACCAAAGCGAAACCTGCCTGCCTACTGTGTCCCGTGCAAGCCGACTGCGTGGCAAATGCCCAAGGTAAGCAAAGTTTTTATCCGGTAAAAAGTAAAAAATCGCCCAATCCGTCTAAGTTTTCGCTAGCATTAAAACTGGTTTGTGATGACAAAACCTTGTGGCTACAACGTCCTGATAATGGGATTTGGGGCGGACTGTGGTGTTTACCATTGGCCTTTGTCAAAAAACACCCGGGGGCAAAAAATACAGGCGCGCCGCTACTGGCAACCTGGCAGCAAGAGGCGACGTTTGAAGCAGAATACAACACCGCTGAGCAGATTATCTTTGAGTTCTTACAAGCTGAGCAACTGCTAAATATCGAGCAGGTTAACTTAGATAGCACTGATACTGTCAAACATAGCCTTACCCATTTTCATTGGTTTTTGACCCCCTTAACGATTTCGTTGAACGCCGAGCAACATGAAAAATTGACTAAAAAATTGCAACAAGCGCTGCAAACGCTGTCATGGGTAGATGATTCAGCGCAAAACAGCTTAGCAAAACCAAAAGCCATGCAGCTATTGGTGAGTGGTTAAAGCTTGTAAAATTGTCGCAGGTAGTAAGTCGGGGATGATGGTTATGTTAAGACTGGCCTGCTGTAATAACATTTGCTCTGCAATACGCGACTGCAATACCAAATAATAACAGCTGGCAGCCATTTCAGTGCCTGCTGTTAGTTGTTGCCAGTTTTGCCAGGCGGTCAAACTTGAGATGAGTACAACGATGGGTTGGTTATGGCTCTGCGTTTGTTGCCAAACTGCGAATGCTTGGGTGGTTGTGCTTGGTAAAACCCGTTGGTACAAGTTTAGCAAATGCACTTGCACACCTCTTGCCGTCAATGTATCTGCCAATAATTCTCGCCCGCCGATGCCGCGCCATACCTGCAAATAATCGCCTTTGCCAAGCGCTTTGATTACCGGCAAATTCAATAGCCCTTCATTGTTTTGCGCCCTTTTTTCACTGGGAAAGATAACCGTAGGCGCTGGCAACTCTGTGAGCTGCTGCCAGGTCTGGTTAAAGTAATTTGCGGTTTTGTCACCCACCGCAACCCATGTAATCTCTTTGGATAACTCCGTTAGCTTGACCAAGGTGACAAGCCTCGCTAAGCCATACTTTACTGCCGCTTCACTGACTAGCACCACCACTTGATAGCGGTCAATCGATTGTAAAACTGCCCGCCCTGCCACTGTTAACGGCTTTTCTACCAACGTCAACAACGGCAGGTCAATCACTCTAACGCCATGCTGGCGCAAAAATAGGCTTAGTGCCTTAGCTCGCCGATCAGGTCTGGTATTGATAAATTGCATGGGTATGAAGATCTCAATATCAGCCGTCTTGATAAATCTGCGCCAAGATTTTGTCCGCACCTTGTGCAATGAGCGCTTCAGCCACCACCACGCCCATGGCTTCAGCAATTTGTTCAGACTCGCGTGCATCATCAACTAACGCGTTATGATGCTCAGCTTTTAACAAGGTTTTACCATCTACACTGCCGACCCGACCCTGTAAATAAATTTGTCCATCTTGAATGGTAGCAAAGCCTGCAATCGGTACTTGGCAACCACCCTGCAAATGACGATTCATGGCGCGTTCTGCCATCACGCATAGACGGCTTGGCTCGTCATTGAACGGTTTTAATAGTGCCAGTACATCAGCATCATCACTTCGGCATTCAATGGCAAGCGCACCTTGCCCGACTGCTGGCAGGCTGATATGCGTATCAAGTTCATGGCGGATACGATCGGTAAGCCCCAAACGCGTCAAGCCACTGGTTGCCAAAATAATGGCATCATACTCACCTGCATCTAGCTTGGATAAGCGTGTGCCTACATTACCGCGTAAGCTGATAATCTCTAAGTCAGGACGATATTGCTGGATTTGGCATTGACGGCGTAAACTTGATGTACCAAGTTTAGCCCCTTGTGGCAACGCATCTAGACTCGCATAGTGATTTGATATAAAGGCATCGGTTGGCTGCTCACGCTCACAATAAGCGCCAAGTGTCAGACCTTCAGGGAGCACCATGGGTACGTCTTTGAGCGAATGCACGGCGATATCGGCACGTTTTTCATACAAGGCTTGCTCAAGCTCTTTGACAAACAGACCTTTTCCGCCGATTTTCGCTAGCGGGGTATCTAGGATTTTGTCACCTTTGGTGACCATCGGTACTAGATTGACGGTCAGGCTTGGGTACAGCGCTTGCAACCGCGCTTGGATGTGTTCGGCTTGCCACAATGCAAGTGGGCTTTGGCGAGTGGCGATATTTAAAGTGGTTAACGTAGTCATAGCAGTATCTTTTTTAGCAAGCAATAAAAATGCCTAACTCTCTAAGCTAGGCATTTGCCAGATGGGTATCTGTCATTAATTCAGCGAGTTAGCCATCAGTATAGCAAAATGTCAGGATAATTTCTCTGACTGCTCGCTAAAGCATACGGAAACATACGAAAGACGACACTACATACACTACATTGATTGGATTTTATCCCTTAGTAATGGCAAATGACGGCGGCTAACAGCAAGCTTGTCAGGTAAACCTTTGAAACGTACTTGGTACTGACCTTGGTCAATCGCTTCAAGCATTTCTAGATAGTTAACATTGATTAACGCATTGCGATGGATACGAAAGAATGCATCCCCAAATTCTTGTTCAAGCTCTTTGAGGGTTTCATCAATTAAAACCGTGCCGCCTTTATGACGGATTTGCACGTATTTTTGGTCGGCTGTAAAGTAATAGATATCTTGCAGCGCAATCAGCTCTACCCCGCGATGGGTACGCGCCGCAATATGCTGACGATTGGACTGTGCTAACGGGTCTTCTAATCGGCTGATTTCATTGAGCTGGGCATTACTAAGCAATGACGCTCTCGATAATACCTGTAACAACTCTTCTTTGTTAGCAGGCTTTAGCAAATAGCCAATCGCGTGTGCTTTGAATGCAGCAATCGCATAATGGTCGTACGCGGTCACAAAAATAATGGCTGGTGGATTGTTAAGTTCATTGAGCTCTTTGGCGCAGCGGATACCATCCATTTCTGGCATGCGAATGTCTAACAAAATTACATCGGGTGCGGTTTCTTTGACTTTTGCAATGGCCTCAATACCTGTGGCTGCCTGTGCAACAACCTCATGTCCTTCTTCTCTTACGATGCGCGTTAGCCTCTCTCGGGCCAGTGGCTCATCATCACAGATCACAACTCTCATTGTTTACTCCTTTGCTACTTTGAGGTCAAAAACACCTGTATTTGACCCTACAAGTCTTACTTTCTTCACAATCTAATGCCAAATCCAACAAAACCGCTTGGTGAGCAATCAAACACTCATAAAATAGCGCTTAACTGATTAGATAAACTAATAAACGCATTGTTTTAAGTAGACGCAAATTAATATACCATAGTTTGTTAGATAAAATGTGAAATGCCGCGTCAGATTGGTGACTTTTTTATGCCAATTCCGACTAACAAAATGACTGGGCTAAAAAGCCGCGACATCTTTGAGAGGATAGCGAATTTGAGTCACTAATAAATGTCCAGATAATTCAAAGTGAATGCTGGCTTCATTACCAAAGTACTGACGTAAAATTGCCAGTTGACTGTTAAACTGCAGTTTTTGGTGAATATCGTGACAAATCAGCTGATACGTCGTGGCTGGCAGCTCAATTTCGATATCAATTTTGACAACATCATTTTGCCAATCGATACTGATAGTAATGTGAATGGGGTCGGTGCTGTTTTCAACAATCAGTACGATCAGTTTTTCAATCACCATTTGCAGCGACAGCGAGGTAATCACCATATCATAGAGCAAATCTTCATCGGGCAACTGCCAAGTTACTTTCAGCTTTTTATCAAAACGGTATTTTTCGATGCTCAAATAGCTTTCGCATAGCTCCATCTCATCAAGGAGCGCAATCTCACGCGTTTCATCAAAGCTCACCCGATACAGATTTGAGATATGACGAATCATTCTCTCTGCTTCATACGGATCGGTTTCTATCAAGTACTGCATAGTATTGAGTAAATTAAAGAAAAAATGCGGGGTAATACGCGCCTTTAACTGCTCGTTTTGTTCGATGAGTTTTTGTTGGGTACGCAGTTCAACGCGGCGAATATTTTGGTACTGTATCTCAAAATAAGTGAGCAGCACCGCTATCATCAAAAAAGCAAACAAAGTATTCGCAATGGTTTCTAGTATCAGCGCATTTAAACTGACTTCATAGCCGAGCGTAAAGAATAAAATCAACCGACCTAGCAAGCTCAGTACCGGCACAATAATAAACGAAGTCGATAGCAGATAGGCGGTAATTTGTTTTGAACGCCAATTAAATTCTTTGAATTTTTTGGCAGAATTCGCCACAAAAACCATTTCACCCGTCACAGTTAAGATAGTAATCACCACCGTTTCAATGCTATGGCGGATAATCAAACTGATATCATTGGTAAAAGTTAAATAGGTTAAAATCGAAACCAGTGAAAAAAACGCGATATAGCTTGCCCACAGTTTAATGGTCTGTTTTTCGCTCAGATTGGGCAGGAAAAAAGTGCTCGTCAGCGGCTCTTTAATCCGCTTGAGTGAAATTTGTGAGGTATCCTCAGTTTTTGCTATACTAGCCCTAGATTTTGCAGAGGGAATTAGCAGCTCTAGCAATCTCATTGTCTTTATTCCTTTCAAACTTACACAAAAAATGGACGTATTATGAGCAATCAAATTTCCGCTGATTCTAGCACATCTAGTATGTGGGGTGGACGTTTTAGCGAAGCCACCGACAGTTTTGTCGCTGAATTTACCGCGTCTGTCGGATTTGACCAACGTTTTGCCAATCAAGACATCGCAGGCTCGATTGCTCATGCCACCATGCTTGCCAAAGCGGGGATTATTACCGAGGCGGACAAAGACCAAATCGTTGGCGGTTTGACCCAAATCAAACAAGAAATCGCCGATGGCAAATTTGTGTGGTCGGTGGCGCTTGAAGACGTGCACATGAATGTGGAATCTCGTCTGACCGCTATTATTGGTGATGTCGGCAAAAAACTGCATACGGGACGTAGCCGTAATGACCAAGTCGCAACCGATATTCGTTTATATCTGCGTGACCAAACCGATATTATTTTAGGATTGTTAAAACGTCTACAAACGGGCTTACTTGATTTGGCAAGCCAGCATACCGACACTATCATGCCAGGCTTTACCCATCTGCAGACCGCGCAGCCTGTCAGTTTTGGTCATCATGTGATGGCATGGTTTGAGATGCTAATGCGTGATAGCGAGCGCTTGATTGATGGTCGAAAACGTATCAACCAAATGCCCCTAGGCGCCGCAGCGCTGGCAGGTACGACTTATCCGATTGAGCGGGAATTTACTGCCGAGCTTTTGGGTTTTGAAGGGATTTGTCAAAACTCACTAGATGCCGTATCCGACCGTGATTTTGCCATTGAATTTGCCAGTAGCGCAAGCCTGTTAATGATGCACTTGTCACGTATGAGTGAAGAAATCATCTTGTGGATGTCAGCGCAATTTGGGTTTGTGGTCGTCCCCGATCGTTTTTGCACAGGCTCATCGATTATGCCACAAAAGAAAAATCCCGATGTGCCAGAGCTGGTACGAGGTAAAGCTGCACGCGTATTTGGCGATATGATTACCCTATTGACCTTGATGAAAAACCAACCGCTGGCTTACAACAAAGATAACCAAGAAGATAAAGAGCCGTTATTTGACGTGGTAGATACTTTAACAGGCTCACTCCTTGCATTTGCTGATATGCTGCCAAACTTGATTCCAAACAAAGAAAATATGCGTGCCGCGACCATGAAAGGGTATGCGACCGCCACCGATTTGGCGGATTATCTAGTGCGTAAAGGCTTAGCCTTCCGCGACGCGCATGAAGTAGTGGGTAAAGCAGTAGCGTTAGGTGTGCAAAAAGGCGTAGATTTGAGTGAATTATCGCTCGATGAGCTTCAAGGCTTTAGTGATTTGATTGGTGAGGATGTATTTGAATATCTGACCCTTGAAGGCTCGCTCAATGCCCGTAACCACATCGGCGGTACAGCGCCTAATCAAGTCAAAATGGCGATTGAACGTGGGCGTCAGCGTATCGAACAATTAGGTCATTAATATGCCAAAACTGTTCTCGTATGGCACATTACAACAAGAAAATGTACAGCTTGCCACCTTTGGGCGTACACTGGTGGGTAGTAAAGACCAGCTCATTGGCTACCAGTTGGGTGAAATCGAAATCACCGATGAAGATGTGCTCGCCAAAAGTGGCAAACGTTTTCATCCGATACTACTTAAAACCAATAACCCAGCTGATAAAGTGGCAGGTGTGATTTTTGACATTACCGATGATGAGCTTGCCCAAGCCGACCGTTACGAAGTCGATGCCTACGCACGAGTGGAAGGTCACTTTGACAGTGGCGCTACGGCGTGGATTTACGCCGATGCAAGCGACACAGACTAGCAACTATTAAAAGGATAACAAATGGAAACTTATAACCCCGCTGACCACATGGTCATGTGCCGTAAATACAAACAAAAGCTACCCAAAATGCCAAAACCGCCGTTTCCTAATAAGCTTGGCGAAGAATTGCAAAACACCGTGTCTGCCAAAGCGTGGAACGAATGGCTAGAGCACCAAACCATGCTCATCAATGAAAATCACTTAAGTATGATTGACCCAGAAGCCAAAAAATTTATTACCGAGCAGCGCAATAAATTTTTGGATAATGAAGACTACGAACGCCCCAAAGGCTGGACAGCGCAAAAATAACCTTTAGCATGTATTCAACAAGTCTTTGACAAGGATTTTCAATGTCTCAATCGATTGAAACTATTGACCAAAAAACACGATTAAAATCTATTTTAGGCGGTTCAGCGGGTAACATGGTCGAATGGTACGACTGGTATGCGTATGCAGCTTTTACCTTATATTTTGCCCCTGTATTTTTTCCAAAAGGCAACCAAACCGCTCAATTGCTGAGTGCCGCAGCGATTTTTGCGGTGGGTTTTGTCATGCGACCGATTGGTGCATGGATAATGGGCGTTTATGCGGACAAGAAAGGTCGTAAAGCAGGTCTTACACTATCGGTAACATTAATGTGCTTAGGCTCACTGATGATTGCAGTGACACCTGGTTATGACAGTATTGGAATTTTTGCCCCAATTATGTTGGTGACTGCTCGTTTAATTCAAGGTATCAGCGTAGGCGGTGAATATGGGGCAAGTGCCACTTACCTCAGCGAGATGGCGGGTAAAGACAAGCGCGGATTTTTTTCCAGTTTTCAATATGTTACGCTGATTTCTGGGCAGTTAATTGCGCTAGTGCTTCTGATTATTCTACAGCAAGTTTTAACCCCTGCTGAGCTCAAAGCTTGGGGCTGGCGGATTCCGTTTGTCATTGGGGCTTTGTTGGCGTTTTTTGTATTTTATATTCGCCGTGGCTTGCTTGAGACAGAATCCTTTAATAAAGTTGATACCAGTAGTTCGCAAAAAAAATCCGGCGCATTGGCTTTATTTAAAGAACACCCCAAAGCGGCATTTACTGTCATTGGATTGACGGCAGGCGGTACGTTGGCATTTTATGCTTACACCACTTATTTGCAAAAATTCTTGGTCAATACGTCAGGGTTTAGTAAAGAGTCAGCCACCCAAATCACCGCTATTGCGTTATTTATTTTTATGCTCTTGCAACCTGTCGCTGGGGCATTATCCGATAGAATCGGGCGTAAACCGCTGATGATAGGATTTGGTGTGATGGGGGTGTTATTTACTTACTTTATTTTTAGCACCTTGGCAGGCACGACAGACCCGTGGATGGCGTTTGCGTTATGTTTGTTTGGTTTGATAATTGTCACAGGCTATACGTCAATTAATGCGGTCGTTAAAGCTGAAATGTTCCCTGCGCATATTCGTGCGTTGGGCGTGGCGTTACCCTATGCCATTGCTAATACTTTGTTTGGCGGTACAGCCGAGTATGTGGCACTATCCTTCAAGCAAGCAGGTCATGAAGAATGGTTTTTCTTGTATGTGACGATTATGATTGGGATTTCATTGATTGTTTATGCACGTATGAAAGATACCAAAGAGCATAGCTTAATTAATCATGACTAGCCCACCAATAAACGGATAACGGATAAAGTTAGCCAACAAAAAACCCCAAATAGATTTATTTGGGGTTTTTGCTTTTTTGGTGTTGATTAAACCCTGACAATCAAAGTTTAACCCATTTAGGCAGATAATAAATAACGCAGTTAAAGCCTTAAGCTTGCGCTTCTTCTTTACGCACTGACAGTTTTTCACGGATACGTGCTGATTTACCAGAACGGTCACGTAGGTAGTAAAGTTTGGCACGGCGTACATCACCACGACGTTTTACTTCAATTTTTGCAATTTGTGGTGAATGGGTTTGGAACGCACGTTCAACACCTACACCGCTAGAGATTTTACGTACGGTAAACGCAGAGTTTAAGCCGCGGTTACGTTTAGCGATAACAACACCTTCAAATGCTTGTAGACGCTCACGGTCGCCTTCACGCACTTTTACTTGTACGACAACAGTGTCACCAGGACCAAAACTTGGTACGTCTTGCTTAAGCTGGCTATTTTCGATTTGTTGAACCAAAGGATGTTTGTTACTCATGAGATTTTCTCCTCTCACTGGGGACAGAGGCTAAGCTGACTAAAGTTAGTTGGCGTCAGCAAATGCGCATACTCCCCGCTAATTTTATGTGCCTTGATAGCAATCGACACGATTAGGGCATCCGTCAAGTGGATGAATCTGGGTTGCTGTCTTTAGCAGATTGCGCTGCTTCTGTCAGCCATTTTTGTTGCTGTTTGGTTGGCACAAAGGCTTGCCACAAATCAGGACGTCTTAACTGGGTGCGTGTTGCCTGCTGAATAAATCGCCACTTGGCGACATTGGCATGATGTCCTGACAACAGCACGTCAGGCACTTTGATGCCTTGAAATTCAGTCGGTTTGGTATACTGTGGACAATCGAGCAAACCATCCACGAAGGAGTCTTGCTGCGCCGATAAATCATCGCCCATCACATTGGGCAATCGGCGTATCACACTATCCATCAACACCATCGCGGGCAATTCGCCGCCTGTCAGCACGTAATCACCAATTGAGCACTCGATATCGACATACTGACTCAGTAGTCTTTCATCGATGCCTTCATAACGACCGCATAATAAAATCAAGCCGTCATATTGGCAAAAATCAAGCACTCTGCTTTCGCTCAGTGTCTTGCCTTGTGGCGATAAATACACCACAGGACAGCTTTTACCACGCGCATTGGCTTGCGTTTTGGCGTAGTCGATGGCTTTTTGTAACGGCTCTGCCATCATCACCATGCCAGGACCCCCACCAAACGGACGCTCATCGATACGACGATAATTGTCTGTGGTAAAGTCTCTTGGGTTAATCAGCAAGATTTCCGCTTGCTTGCGAGCCAGCGCCCGCCCAGTGATGCCAAAATCAGTAATACTAGCAAACATTTCGGGCAAAATGGTTATTACCGCAAAAAACATACGCTACACTCACTCTAGCTTGGCATTAACAACGCCTTGTTGATTGACAAACTCACATCGAATAAATGCTAGGCACTCATCAAGGATAAATACGCAAATGTTAATCATCAATGCTAGTTATCAACGTTTAATAATCACTGTTTAATAATCACTGCCCCAATCAACCATCAGGGTTTGCTTGGTTAAATTCACCTCGCCAATGGTCTGTTTGTGCCAAGGAATCAGTCGTTCTTCGCCATCCACACTATCAGCAGTCGGCTCGACTACCATAATGGCATGGGCCCCTGTTTCAAACAGCTCTTTTACACGTCCTAAAATGACATTTTCTGACTGGCTAATCACCGTCAAACCAATCAAATCTGACCAATAATATTCGTCTTCTGCAAGCTCAGACAGATTGTCTTTTTCTGCCCAAAGGCTCACGCCAAACATAGTTTCTGCGATATTGCGGTCGGGTACTTCGTTAAGTTGTACCACGTAGCCTTTACCTTGTTGTCGCCAGTTTTTTACCGTTAAGGTCTTTTGACCCATGGCAGTATTGATGACCCAAGGCTGCATATGAAATATCGCTTCACGGTCTTCAGTAAAGCTAAATACCCATAACCAGCCATGAATGCCATAAGGCTTTTTTAGCTCGCCGATTTTAAACAGCGATGCGTTAGCCTCATTGGTATGCAAGTCTGTCGGTTGTTTTGCCATATTAAAGTCCGCTGTACTTAATTTTTATAAAAAATTAAGCAGTTGCTTGTGCTTTGCTAGCTGCTTTAAATAAAGCGGCAACACGGTCAGAAGGTTGTGCGCCTTTGTTGATCCATGCTTGGTAAGCGTCAGCGTTGATGCGTACTGGCACTTCTTGACCTTGCGCTAGTGGGTTAAAGAACCCGATGTTTTCGATGTAACGACCGTCACGGGCATTGCGTGAGTCGGTTACCACGATTTGATAAAATGGGCGTTTTTTCGCACCACCGCGTTGTAAACGGATAACTACCATAATGTTCTCTCTGTGAATGCAATCAATTGAATCTAGTTCAGTGGTTAGAGCCTAAAAGACCCAAACAATTGAAAAAACGGCATAAATACAGTTTTAGCAAAGTTTAGGTACACCAAAAAGGGCAATAGTTTAGCATATTTTTATCAAAATCAATAGCTTTTTGGGGTAAATTTTGACTTTTTATATTTAGCGCAAGTTTAATCACATTGAAGCGATGCCATTGCTCACCAGTCCATAAAACTCCATAAAACCAGTGCATAAAAAAAGGCGCTTATTTGCGCCTTGTTTAATGATTGAATAGCCTATTATGTCAATAGCCAATTATCGTATTATCGAATCATGGTTTCAATCAGCACATACACCCCTGCCCCGACCAGATAGCCTATCAGTGCAAGCCAAGTGATTTTTTTCATGTACCACATAAACGGGATTTTCTCCATACCCATCGCAGCCACGCCCGCGGCTGAGCCGATAATCAAACAGCTACCGCCTGTCCCCGCACAATAAGCCAAAAACTCCCAAAACATGCCATCTTGACGAAACAGCTCAAGGCGCGCTGCCTCACCTGCCGCCGCTTGCGCGATACTGGCATCGGTGGTCAGCGGATACATATTCATTGCCCCTGCCACCAGTGGCACGTTGTCCACGATTGAGGATAACAAGCCAATCATGACATTGATGACATATACATTCCCAAAAGTGGCATCCAACCATTTTGCTACGTCACCGAGTATGCCCGCAGTGGCAAGCGCCGCCACCGCCAATAAAATACCGAGAAAAAATAAAATACTGGGAATATCAATCCGGCTTAATACGCCTTCAACCCCTATACGCTCACGGATATAATTATCTTGGTGACGGTGCATGATTTCAGTGACCATCCACAGTACAGCCAAGCCAAACAACACGCCCACATAAGGGGGCAAATGGGTAATGGTTTTAAAAATTGGCACAAATGCCAATGCACCCAAGCCTAGCAGTAACACTGTCAGGCGCGTTTTATGACTGATGCTGTCTTGGGCGTTTGATTTGATGGTAGCACGTAGGCTTTCGATACGCTGCTCTATAGGCATACTAGCCAATTCACTGTCAGATTCTTGTCCGCTTGGCAGTACAGGCGCGGTCACGGTTTGCCCCTTTAGCTGCATCATCACCAAACCCATGGGGATTAACGTACATACGATACTTGGGATAAACACATTTGCCATAATGCCCGTTGCGGTAATTTGCCCGCCAATCCATAGCATGGTGGTAGTGACATCACCCACAGGTGACCAAGCGCCGCCGGCATTTGCCGCAATCACAATAAGACCTGCAAAATACCATCGCATTTTTTGGTCATCGATGATTTTTGACACCAGTGATACCATCACAATGGTGGTGGTTAAATTGTCGAGTAACGATGAGAGAAAAAAGGTGATAATCGTAATAATGGCGAGTAACTTACTGGCATTTTTGGTATGGATTTTATCGGTAATCACTCGAAAGCCATCATGCGCATCAATCAGTTCAACAATCGCCATCGCCCCCATCAAGAAGAACAAAATCTCGGCGATTTCTGCCAAATGCTCACGTAACTGCTCACCGACAAAATGCAAAGAATCTTGATGATTGGCAAGACTGGCGGTCACCGAATGGTTAGCAACAAGCGTATCGATACCAAAGGTCAGCAGTACCCATAACGCAATCGCAGTCAGTAGTGCGCTGGCAGCTTTGTTGACATGGATGTTGTGCTCAAAGGCAATCGCCATATACCCTAATATAAAAATCCCTGCTATCACCACGTATAACATTTTCCTTCCCCTGTTATGCTAATACCCACATGCAAAATATCTTAACCTTATTTGGCATTATACGGTAAAATTATCGCCAAATTCTAGCGACACGCATTTTGACCAACCTAGCTCACCTTTGCGCCAACTGACAACAGGACACCCCCATGACGACGTTATCAACTACGCCCACTTTAATTATCCCTGCCATTGACCTAAAAGACGGCAAATGTGTCCGCCTAAAACAAGGGCGTATGGAAGACGATACCGTATTTAGTGACGACCCTGTCGCAATGGCAAGCCGCTGGGTAAAAGAAGGCGCTCGACGCCTGCATTTGGTGGATTTAAACGGCGCTTTCGATGGCGTACCGGTGCATAAAGACGTCGTCACCGCGATTGCTAAAGCCTACCCAAATTTACCCATTCAACTCGGTGGCGGTATCCGTAGCCTTGACACCATCCGTCATTATCTAGAAGCGGGTTTGACCTATATTATTATCGGTACCAAAGCAGTCGAACAACCTGAATTTGTTGAAAAAGCGTGTCAAGAATTTGCCGGTCATATCATTGTAGGTATTGATGCCAAAGATGGTATGGTAGCGACGCATGGCTGGGCAAATGTGACCGATGTCAAAGCGGTGGATTTGGCAAAACGCTTTGCCGATGCAGGCGTATCTTCTATCGTCTATACTGATATTGCGCGTGATGGCATGATGCAAGGCGTCAATGTCGAGCAAACGGTCAACTTGGCAAAAGAAGGTGGTATTCCGGTGATTGCCTCAGGTGGGGTGACGGATTTACAAGACATCGAAAATCTAAAACCCTACAGTGATTATCTTGAAGGTATCATCACAGGGCGTGCCATTTATGAAGGTACCCTCGATATTGCTGCGGCGCAGGCGCTTCTCGATAGCTAAATGATATTTAATTCGCTATATGACGGAAAGTCAGGTTAATTCTACCTTCCGTTACTTTTTTGGTTTTAGGCAGGCTGTGCAGCCAATGACGTTGGGTTTGGCCGCGCATGACAATTAGCTGTCCATTTTGCAAGGGAATCTCGACTTTTTCCTTGGTGATGCGGTGCTTGAATACAAATTTACGGGTTGCCCCTAACGAGACAGACGCGATAATGGGTTCATTGCCCAGTTCGCTTTCATTATCGGCATGGTAGCCCATACCATCATCGCCTGTGGGGTAATAATTAAACAAACAGGCGTTAAAATTTGCACTCATATGTTGCTCAGCCAGTAGCAATTCTATGTGCTGTTTTAATGCCCAAACATCCGCTGTCCAAGGCGTTGCCGTCTTGCGTTGTCCAGAATAGTGATAGTCGTTTTCACTCATCCACACGATTTGGCGGTGGGTGACATGGGTTTTGCCAAAAATTGTGACAACGTCATGCTGCCAAGGTAACTGCGTTAAAAAATGCCGATAAAGCGCATTGGGCTCATCAGCGGGGCTGTCAAAAACCTGCCCAAAATCATTGACAATGCCATCGTATGGCAATAAATTCTCATTGGGATTGGCGGCAAATAATGTCATGTTAGCTTGTCAACTTCAGCTTTTGAAAAATGAGCTTAGCGCATAGTTCTGGTGCTTCAAGTGGCAGTAAATGTCCATAGTCATTGAGCACCGTCATTTGCTCATTGGGCACGAATTTATCCCACATTTGGCGAACTTGTTGACTGATAAACATCGACGGCTTACCGATGATTAACTGCACAGGCACTTTGTTGTCGGCAATAAGCTGTTGTAATGGGTTCATAATCAGTGGTGTACCAAAATAATTGGCGAGTTCTTGCTTGGGTGAAAAACGTAACGTGAGTTTACCCTGCTCACCTGCCTCTAAACTATTTTTGGCATAGGTTAAAAGGTGTTCATCACTGATACGTTTGTACGCTTTATGACGGCGAAGAAATTGATAATACGCATCCACACTTTGCCAGTCGGCTTGTTTGACTTGGGTGCTTTTAAAGGGTTCTCGGGTCATTTTCACCATGCGTGGCACCAGGCTATAAAGCTTGCCTTGCTGGTTGGTAAAGGTGACAGGCTCAAGCAAATAAAGCGCGCTAAACAAATCTGGGCGTTTGGCAGCCGCCATGGTGGTGGCAGTTGCCCCTTGTGAATGCCCGATACCGATGACGGGCTTGCCGTCTCGCTCTGCTAGGGTGGCTTGCAAGAACTCAATCAAGATATCGGCGTCTTGTTCCCGCGTCAACGCGGTTTCGGTCGGTTTATCGTACCATTCACCCCGCATGGTTAGCGCGGTGATGTTAAGATGTTGCGATAAATCGTTCAAGAGTGGCTCATAGACGCCTAAGGCAAAGCCGTTACCGCCGTAAAAATGGGCAGTCTGGCTGGCGGTGGGGTTTTTAATGTTATAGTATTTCGCGTTTTTGCCATTTAGATTGATGCGTTGTTCTTCCATGCCAATTGTCCTAATTAATCACTTTTTTAGCCACTTTTTAGTGACTAAAAGGTGACTTGGTTAGTTGATTATAAGACCCAGTGAAAAGTTATGGCTACCCCTTTTGTGACTTGGCATTCACCCTTGCCGTTGGGTGTTATTAAATCTAGCGTAAGTTAGCACTGTCTTTATTTAATCATCTTCGCCAAGAAAACCGCCGCTTTGTCTTGCCCATAATTTGGCATACACACCATTTTGAGCCAATAGCTGGGCATGGCTACCTTGCTCGACAATTTGCCCTCTATCCATCACCACCAATCTATCCATCGACGCAATTGTCGATAATCGGTGGGCAATCGCAATCACGGTCTTGCCTGCCATCATATCGTTAAGGCTGTCAGTGATAGCGTATTCCACTTCGCTATCGAGTGCTGAGGTCGCTTCATCGAGCAGCAAAATCGGGGCATTTTTGAGCATCACACGGGCAATGGCAATGCGCTGGCGTTGTCCGCCCGAGAGTTTGACCCCTCGTTCACCGACTTGGGTATCCAAGCCGACATTGCCTTTTGCATCACTTAAATGTTGGATGAACTCCCACGCATGCGCTTGTTTGGCGGCGCTGATGATTTGCTCATCGGTGGCATCTGGGCGACCATAGGCAATATTTTCTCGCACGGTGCGGTGTAGTAGTGAGGTGTCTTGAGTGACCATGCCAATTTGTTGGCGTAAGCTCTCTTGTGTGACATCGCTGATGTTTTGATTATCAATCAAAATCGCGCCACCATCGACATCATAAAAACGCAGTAGCAAATTCACCAAGGTTGATTTACCTGCGCCAGAGCGTCCCACTAGACCGATTTTTTCACCTGCTTTAATCTCAAGGTTAAAATCATCGAGTAGTTTTTGCTTGACATCGGCGTCATTGGTTTTATTTCCACTGCGACCATAATTAAAATCGACATGGCTAAAATTGATTTCGCCTTGCGTGATGAGTAAATCCCTAGCGTTCGGCTTATCTACCACGGTATGCGGTTTTGACAAGGTTTTCATGCCATCCTGCACGGTACCGATATTCTCAAACAATGCCGCCGTTTGCCACATTATCCAATGGGTCAAGCCGTTAAGACGCATCGCCATCGCAGTCGCTGCCGCAATCGCTCCTACGCTCAAGCCGTTGTAATACCACAGATACAAACCGAGGGCTACCGTAGTACCGACCAACACCACATTAATCAAATGATTGACCAGCTCAAGGCGGGACACCCAGCGCATTTGCTCATGCACCGTACCCAAAAACTGGCTCATCGCATCTTTGGCATAGGTCAGCTCACGGCGAGAGTGGCTAAATAATTTTACCGTCGTGATATTGGCATACGCATCCGTAATCCGCCCTGTCATCAAGGCACGCGCATCGGCTTGGCGACTGGCAGAGTTTTTAAGCTTGGGGATAAAATACGCCACGGTGGCAAAGAACATTACCATCCACAACAGAAATGGGATGAGTAACCAACCATCAAGGTGAAATAAAATAATGCCACTACTGACAAAATACACCAATACATACACCAGCATATCGGCAATGGTCATAATGGTATCGCGCACCGCAAGCGCGGTTTGCATCACCTTGGCAGACACCCGACCAGAAAACTCGTCTTGATAAAACTGCATGGATTGACCGAGCATTTGACGGTGAAAACGCCAACGCATCTGCATTGGGAACACGCCTTGTAAGGTCTGAAAATGAATCAGCGAACTTAAGCCTACCAAAATCGGGCTGACCACCAACACGGCCGCCATCATTAGCAAACTATCGCCTTTTTCTGCCCACAGATTAGCGGGCGTATAAGCACCTAGCCAGTTGACGATATCGCCAATCCACTTGTACAGTAGCGACTCATACACGCCTATCAAGCCTGTCAAGAACATGAAGGCAAAAATCCAACCGCGCAGACCCTTGGTACACGCCCACAGAAACTTCAAAAAATTATCCGTTGGTAGGTTGTAATTGTCTTCTGGATAGACTTCCAGACGATTTTCAAAAAAACGAAATAAACCCATAATTGATTATCAGTAGTTTAAAATTATCTGTGTTATTTTAGCAGATATTGAGGATTGATAGCAGGGTTGCTGACGGCTAGCTACAATCCTTTACATACAAGTAAACAATTTTGAACTTAATCCCTGAGTGGTAATTATCAAAACTTTTTTATCGCCATAAAAAAGCCATTATCCTAGAATAATGGCTTTTTATGAGGTTTGTTTAGCCGCTACAATATTGGGTAAAAGTGCAAAAATAAAGCAATACAAATGACATTCTTATGAAGCCTTATAAAGCTTGTACGATACATTTTTGCGCTAGATTTATTTTGCGATAGCTTCATTTTGCGATAAATTGATGATAAGGCAAATTTACTGCGGTTAATTCGCCTTTTTTTATCCACTAATCAAAGCGATAAATATCCATACCCAAATTGTAGTGAGCAAAGCTTTCATGCACCACCGACATCACATCCCCTGCACCACGTGCAAAAAATACAGGCAGTAAATGTTCGGGCGTTGGGTGATTGTGGCGCGCCAAGCTATGCGTCTGCCAATCAAACATCGTTTTGTCATTGGCTTTTAACTGATCTATTATCCAGTATTTAAAGGTTTTGGCTTGCGGCTCAATCTGTTGGCTGTTAAAACGCACATTGTATAAGTTATGAGTAATACTGCCCGATGCCACAATCAATACCCCTTGTTGCCGTAGCGGCGCAAACAACTGCCCAAGTTGATACAACTGACTGGGGCTAAACCCGTGTGGCAACGACACCTGCACGATTGGCACATCGGCATTGGGGTACATGTGTAGCAGCGGTGTCCAGACACCATGATCAAATGGTTGATTGTCGACCACTTTAACCGCCACTTGCATTTGCGCTAGCTGCTTAGCGATACTTTGCGCAGCGGCTGGATGACCGGCTGCGGGGTATTGGATTTCAAATAACGCTTTAGGAAAACCCCCAAAATCATGCAAAGTGCTGGGGGCTGGATTGGCGTTGATCAGCCACTCGCCACTTTCCCAGTGCGCCGACATGATGAGGATAAGCTTTGGCTTTGGTAAAGCTGCACCGAGCTGATGCAGCGCCTTAGTAAATGGCGTATCTTCGATCGCAATCGTCGGTGCCCCATGCGAGATAAATAAACTCGGCAGCGTTGGCTTGTCAATGCTTGCGCCGAATACATCAGTTAATGTTAAACCCTTCATGGCGACCTCCTATTGTTATCACCTAAGATTTTTATTACCTAAAATTTTATTAACTAGGCACTGACAGCTTGTCCGCGATTATCAATGGAGAAAGCACCCGCGCCTGCGACAGATAAGTATAAGAAAGCAAAGCTATACAGCACAGCGGCTTCCCCTTGGTTGAGCAACGGCAACCAAAAATTATCAATGCCCGCGTGCATCATAAAGTACGCCACTGCCATTTGACCTGACAGAATAAAAGCGACAGGACGCGTAAAGCACCCCAAAATCAGTAACACGCCACCGACCAATTCTAACACGCCTGCTAAACCCATCAGCGAAAACAATTGCAAGCCATCAAACATCGCCACATGCGGCACCCCAAATAATTTTGCCATACCATGTAGCATAAAGGTGTAGCCCAGTACGATGCGAAGCAAGCCAAGTACATAAGGTTGGTATCGAGAAAAATTGTTCATTGTTGTGTCCTATTATTCTAAAATTACGGTCATGAATATATGTGATGGCGCCATTATATTGATATCTTATTAAGAGAAAAACACATAAAATATTGATATATTATTTCTTATTAGTTGATAATTGAAATGACGCATTCAAGCGTTAATTCACTTGAAGCATTAACTCACTGAAGGATACACATGGATACGCTCAAAAGCTTGCAAGTGTTTCGCACCATCGTAGAAAAAGGCAGTTTTACCAAAGCCGCTGATGCACTCGATATGTCGCTTGCCATGACCAGCAAACACTTACAACACCTTGAAGCCTATGTGCAAGCCAAGCTGTTACATCGCAACAACCGTAATTTGAGCCTCACTGAAGTCGGTCAACAATACTATGCAGAAGCGGTACACGCCCTAGATATTTTGCAGCAGGCAAAAACCAAGGCACACGATGGCAGTGTATTGCCGGAAGGAAAACTGCGAATCATTGCACCGGTATGGTTTGCCACGCCCTATTTTGTCAATCTGCTTGCCAAATTCCAGCAAGATTACCCCAAAATTGAGCTAACGGTTGATTTGGAAAATCGCTTCACCGATTTGATTGCTGCAGGCTATGACCTAGCCCTGCGGGTGGTCAACACGCCACAAGATAATTTAATTGTCAAACCGCTCGGTAAAATAGATTTTTATTATGTCGCAAGTCCGCGTTTTCTTGCGCAGCACGAGCCGCCTACGTCTGCAGAGGCGCTCAGTGGCGTGCCAGGGATTTTACCCAACTATACGCACATGGCAACCACACTCAAACCCTATAACAGCAGTAATAACACCGTGATGATGGCACAGATGGCGCTAACAGGCATGGGCGCTGTGATATTGCCCGAATGGCTGATTGAGGATGAGATTGCGCAAGGACGACTGGTCAAATTGTTTGAGCAGCCATTTAGCAGCGTATCAATCTATGCGGTCTATATGAATCGAGCATTTTTAAATTTAAAAATACGCTTATTAATTGATTTTTTGGGGGAGAACTTAATAAAAAACGATTAGCCTGTTAACTGTTTCTATACTTTAAGTCACGAGCCTTAGCGTCGATTGGGCAACGAAGCCGGCATTCGACTAGTTCAGGTTGTTTGAATTGTACAAGTTGGGTATTGACTATTGCTATTAGTATGCGCATTATCTGATGATGTATTGCCATAATTTTTAATAAAAAAATTTTTCATATAACAACAATTTATTAGAAAAATATTCGTTTAATTTTTCACCAAAATATTTCTCTTGCATCAATTTGGTTCATGTCATGATTTTTATGCGCCTATGGCATAGATTTTTTGTTTTACACTGCACCAACTTCAATAATTCGATTAGTTTTGGTGCAAAATTGAGCGATTTTTAATCTATTTTTCAACTATTTAACTGCCTTTCGCTTTGTTTTTTTGGCATGAAACTTGATGAATTATTTAATAAGTTATTTATAGAATAATCTGTCAAGAAAATGTCTTCCATCGTGAGGCAAAAACTATTCTATCTTTTGTCATGAATAAGGAGCCAATAATGCCAATTGCCAAAGCATTTGATGAACTGCAACTCGCCGATGGGCAATATAGACATTCGGCACAACAGGTAGGTGCTTGGCTTCAAGAGATGAATTCAGACACGTTAATTAGTTTGAATAACCAAGCATCGGATATTTTTTATCGCCGCGGCGTGACCTTCACTGTGTATAGCGATGCCAGCAACATTGAGCGCATGATACCCTTTGATATCATCCCGCGCATCATTGACATCCAAGAATGGCAAGTGATGGAAAAAGGCTGCCAACAACGTATCCGCGCGCTCAATCAATTTATCCATGATATTTATCACGAACAGACGATTGTCAAAGAAGGCATTGTGCCAAGCGAGTTTGTCTTTAAAAACAGTGGCTACGAGCCGTGGATGCTGGGTATCAACTTGGATAAACCCGTTTATGCCCATATTAGCGGCATTGATTTGATTCGCGACCAGCACGGACAATATTGTGTGCTCGAGGACAACTTACGCACCCCTTCTGGCGTCTCTTATATGCTTGAGAGCCGCAACGTGTCGCAAACCCTACTGAGTAAACTCTACCAATCTCAGTCAGTGTTGCCGGTGGCGGACTATCCAAAACGGTTAAAGGCGTGTCTATCAAGCACCACCAACAAATACGACCCACAAATCGTGGTACTCACCCCAGGTCGTTTTAACAGTGCGTACTACGAACATGCGTTTTTGGCGCGTGAAATGAATGTGCCTTTGGTGCATGGCTATGATTTGATTGTAGAAAACAACCATGTCTATATCCAAGGGGTACGCGGCAAGGTACAAGTGGATGTGATTTATCGCCGTATTGACGACCCATTTTTGGACCCGTTGGCGTTTTTACCCGATTCAATCTTGGGGGTGTCAGGGCTGATGAGCGCTTATCGCGCAGGCAATGTGGTGATAACCAACGCCCCAGGCACAGGGATTGCTGACGATAAAAGCCTTTATCCGTTTGTACCCAAAATAATTGAGTATTATTTGGGTGAAAAACCGATTTTACCCAATGTGCAAACCTATCAATGCAGTGATGCCGATGAGTTGGCATATGTGCTCGACCATATGCCAGAGTTGGTGATTAAAGAAACGCAGGGCTCGGGGGGATATGGGATGCTAATAGGACCGACGTCAAGCAAAGAACAAATTGCCGCTTACCGCAAACGCTTACTAGACAATCCAGCAGGGTTTATCGCTCAGCCGACCATTAGCTTGTCCACCAACCCAACCGCGGTTGCCAGTGGCATCGCACCGCGCCATATTGATTTGCGTCCTTTTGTATTGTCACATGGTGACGGTACGGTGGATATTGTACCAGGCGGATTGACACGGGTGGCAATGACCGAAGGCTCATTGGTGGTCAACTCATCCCAAGGCGGTGGGGTAAAAGACACTTGGGTGGTCGATACCGTCAATGGCAAACTCAGCGGCAAACAAGGTACCGCTAATTTGGGCACCATTGAAACCAACCATGAACGAAAATCGCAATCATCGACTTTATTGGCGTATGAAAATATCAACCACAATCGCTTAATTTTACTGTTATCAACAGCGAGCTACTTAGTATGGCTAGGTCGATACAGTGAGCGCTTACGTTACTATGAACAAATCATTACACGGCTGTCAAATGACCAGTGCAGCCAAACAGACGTCGATGCAATCGTGCACAATCTTGGCTTGCCGATTTCAGCCGATGCCGATGCTCTATATGACTATCTTGCCAACAAAAAGGTGCCCGAAACCATTGGCTTTATCGAGCAAAATGTCCAAGACGTCAAAGGCGTTATTGGCAAAGATACGGCTGAACTTTATAACCTTATCAAACGGTTAGCCAATACGGGAGCGTATCGCGCTGCCAGCCTACAGCTATATGCCTGCAATGCGTCGATGCAGCAAGAAAACCCGATTGTGGTCACGTTTTGGCAACTCGGACAATGTTTTGAATCGCTGGACTGTCATATATTGATGAAAAAAGATTGCCGTGAGTGCGTGCAAAAACTTAAAGAAGTTGTTAATACCTTGCCAGAAAACACCCGCTGGCGTGAGCTGGATCGATTGGTCAATCAACTGTTAAAGTCTAATCAACCCAAAGATTTTCAGTCACTATCGGGCGCGTTTTCAAATATTTTACAGCAAGGTGTGTAAGCCAAATCTATTAGATGACTACCATCATTTTGACAAAAATAAGCAGTCAGTGAGAGTACAATGAGACTTATAATCAGCCACCAAACCAATTATTTTTATGAACAACTTGCCTTACGCAGTGTGCAATACATCCGCATGACGCCGATGACACTGCCCCACCAAACCATCCATAACTGGCAAGTGATGCTGCCTAAAGTCGCACAAATGCAAACGGATGGCTTTGGCAACCAATGGCTCACCCTAAGCCGTCATGAACCGCACAACAATTTGCAAATTCAAGCCTTTGGTGAAGTAGAAATTAACGCTGATACCTTATTTATCCCTGACAATCAGCTAGTGCCGTATCAGATTTTTGCCGTACCCACCAAGCTGACCCAATGCTCCGAAGCCATGCGTGAATTTGCCCATGACGCGCTTGAGCAGTTTTTGCAAAGTGAGGACATCGATGCCCAGTTAGCCATCCTCAAATCATTGGCAAAAGGCTTGCTCGATAAAATGCCCTATACCAAAAGCGTGACCCATGTCGGTACCACAGCAGAGCAAGCGTTTGCGATGGCGGCTGGCGTGTGCCAAGACCATACCCATGTATTTTTGGCACTGCTACGGGATAAAGGCATTGCAGCGCGCTATGTATCGGGTTATATTTATGAAGCGACCCAAGCGCATATGGCAAGCCATGCCTGGGCAGAGGTCTGGCTTGCGGGTAATTGGTACACCTTTGATATCTCTAACCAACATTTTACCCCCAACTCCCATGTCTACATCGCCTTTGGGCGTGACTATGCCGATGCGGCGCCAGTGCGCGGGGTGAGAACAGGGGGCGGTGACGAGCGACTTTATAGTCAAGTCATGGTATCTACAAGCCCCCAGTACATACCGCAGCTTAACGCGCAGTTTGCAGCGCAGCAGTAATTTGCCACTATTGATTCACCAATATTTGCTAAACCAATATTTGCTAAAAAGGAACAACCATGACCTATTGTGTGGGTATCAGACTCAAAGACGGGATGATTTTCGCCAGTGATACTCGCACAAACGCGGGCGTAGACCAAGTATCGATGTTTCGCAAAATGTACCAATACGGCATTGAAGGCGAGCGATTTTTGGTGCTACAGACCGCCGGCAACTTGGCGACGTCACAAGCGGTATTTACCAAATTGGATAACGCCATCAAACTTGCGCAAGAGCGTAATTTGCATACTGTCCCTACCCTGTATGATGCTGCGCAATTGGTGGGTGAATGCCTGCGAGAAACCACCATCCATGCCCAAACCATCGCACAAGAAACGGATACCAAGTTTAGAAGCAGTTTTATTTTGGGTGGGCAAATCAAGGGGCAATCCCCCGAAATTTATTTTATCTACCCTGAAGGCAATTGCATCAGAGCAACGACCGATACGCCTTTTTTCCAGTTAGGTGAAAGTAAATACGGCAAACCTATTTTAGACCGTTCCATGAATTATAATTCATCACTCAAATCAGCGATGCGAGCCATTCTGATTTCTTTTGATTCAACCATCCGCTCCAACCTATCCGTCGGTATGCCCATTGATGTGTTGGTCTATCACAATGACAGCCTACAGATGCCACAAGGGTATCGCATTGATGAAAACGATGAATACTTTGCCAACATCCGCCAGCACTGGTCAGATGGGCTGAGAAAAATTCTGGCTGAACTTGAAGACTCCCCCTTAAGCTATTGGCAATAGCAACTGTCACACAGTTAAAAATAAACCCACATCGAGCTATTTGGCAGGTTCTTCACTGTGTCCTCCCCTGTCGATTTATATCGTGCTTTTGGTTATGCCGTGCTTTTGGTTATAGCGTTTTTGGCATATACCGCTCTTGAGACATAATGTGCTCCCATCTATATCAACCTGTCTTAGGCAATTGAGTGGCTATAGTTCAATTGCCTTGCCATAGATAATGCAAATACTGTGGGTTTTTGCTAGGCGGTAATTTTGGTAGGTATGCTATGATGTGATTTTTTATGATTGTTTGGTTTTTATGCTATGCAGCTAACTGATTTGGCACCTTGGGGTGAATCACTCAGAATCGCCGTAGAAGTCATCGGCACGATTGCTTTTGCCTTGTCAGGTATCTTGGCAGGCGTGCGCAAACGTATGGATATGTTTGGGGTAGCGGTGCTGGGATTTTTATCGGCGTATGGGGGTGGTACGCTGCGTGATATTTTGCTAGAGCGGCGGCCGTTTTTTTGGGTGTCCCAAGAGCTGATGTTATGGCTGGTGTTTGCGCTTTGTATTGTGGTAATGCTAGTCAATAGCTGCCGCCCGTTTCGTATTACGCCTGCGGCGATTCAATTGGCAGATGCGTTAGGTTTGGGCTTGTTTGTCGCCTCTGGGGTACAAGCGTCACTGGCAAGCGGTATGCCGATGGCAGTGTCAGTCATCATGGGGATTATCACTGGGGTATTTGGCGGGGTGATGCGTGATATCGCCTGTGGTGAGATGCCCACCGCGTTTTTTGACCATCGTCCGTATGCCATGTGTGCCTTGGTTGGCGGCTGGGTGTATGCGATTTTGGCGGTTTACAGCTCGCTTGCCGCTTGGGTGATTATGTTTATCAGTACCATCACTACCACAGGGCTGCGTATTGCCGCACTGGCGTTTAATTATCATTTACCCGGTTGGAAAAAAAGCGCCTCTTAGCCAACAGATTGGGTAGTTAACAGATTAGTTAGCCATCAGACTTGGTAGCTATCAGATTTGTTAGCCATCGGATATGGCTTGGCTGTGCCAATCCGTTAATGAATTCAAGGCTTTATCAAGCAGACGATGCAGCTGATCCCATTCCTGCCCGCTCATATGATGAAAAAACTTTGCTTCAAGCCCGCGACCAATCGTCTCACAAGTTTGCCACGCCTGCTCACCTGCCACCGTCAAGCGTAGCTGCTGAATACGGTTATCTTGTTTATCTGGAATTTTTTCTATCATACCGCGCTGCTCAAGCCCTGCTAAATATTTGGATAACAGCGTTTTATCCAGTACCAATTTTACTTTAAGTTCGCTTGAGGTGATATTTGGGTAATCATGAATCAGTCTAAGTAGACGTATTTCTTTGACTCGCAGCCCGCAAGCTTTACGGTACAATGGCTCGGCGGCATTAAGCACAAGGATTTTGATAACGTCAAGCTTGTAAGTGAGATAGGCATGATTGCCGGTTGGGATGTCAAGCGCTGCCGCTGCAAGATAATGATACAGCGACATCTCACTGTCGCTATCTAAGCTTGGCATATGGGTGTTGTGAGCAATAGTCGGTGTCGGCATAGAGATGGCTTACTTTTGTCAGATGATTTATTCCACAGTATAGCCGAAAGCTTGCATTTCCCATACCAGTTGCTCAGCAAAACCCCGCATAGTGCATTGATTATAGTCTGTTGATTATAGCCCGCCTATTACAGATAACTTTGATTGCTTTAGTTTGATTGCTTTAATTCATTAGGCTTGATTGATGGGGTTGATAGCGGTCGCCACCATGACAAAATTTTTAACAACCCTGTTTGATGCTATCCCATCCTCGATATCCATCGTTTCGTCAATGACGAATAATTCGCTATCAAAAACAATCAAGCTTACACCAATCGCTCAACCGCTTTTTTCTTCCAAACAAACTGGTAGTACAAGCCTTGTAAAACGCTCATCACTATAAAGTTTGCCACATACGCCCACCAAATGCCTTGCAGTCCAAAATGACGACTGAGTAAAATCGCACTGGGAATCTCTACCAATAAGATAGTGCCGATGCTGATAAACATGGGCTGCCACACCATGCCCGTCGCACGCATCATGCCACTAAAAATCATGCCACTGCTAAAGAAAAGCAAGCTCCATAACACAATGTGCAATAATTGCTGCGCCAGTACAATCACGCCTTCCACCGTGATAAACATCGCCATCAAATAACGGGAAAAAAGATACGCCAAAACAATCAAACCCCCAGTAATAATGAAATTGGTCATCATGGCGGTGCGAGTGACGCAGTTTAGGGCTGTCGCTTTACCTGCGCCAATCGCTTGCGAGGCATAAATTGATGCCGCTATGGCAATCGACATGGCAGGAAATTGCACATAGCTCAACACTTGGTTGACTGCGCCATAAGCTGCGGTGGCATTGGTACCAAAGCCATTGACCAGCCCAATAATTACCAAGCCAGATATCGCACCTGTCACCATCTGAAACGCAGTAGGCAACCCCAACCGAATCACTTTACGCGCGATGTCGGGTTGGATGCGTATATATTTGAGCAATTGATTGTCAATTTGTAAGGGGTGATTTTTGGCACGGGTATAAAAAAACAAAAACAGCAATACCAACAACTGTGACAATAAAGTCGCAATCGCAGGGGCTTGGATATCGAGCTTGGGTAACCCAAACCAACCTTGAATGAGCGCAGGCGTCACCACAATCCCAATCACAATGGAAATACCCACGGCAAACAGGGGCGTCACCGAATCGCCAACCCCGCGCAATAATGAAGTATAAGCAATAAATAAAAACAGTAGCGGACTTCCTGCCAACATCAATTTGGCATAACGGTTTGCCAAGCCTTGAATCTCAGCAGGGACGCCCATCTGCACAATAATCAATTGACTGAGCAAGCTGCCCGTAACCGCAATCATCACCCCTAATATCAAAATAATTGCAAAGCTATTGCCGGTAATTCGTTTGACCAAATCCAACTCTTTGGCACCCCAAGCCTGCCCTACCAAAATCGATGAGCCTGAAGCGATACCGATGATAAACGCCATCAAAAAAAACAGCACTGGGGCAAACACCGATACGGCGGCAATCGCCTGTACCCCTAGCATCTGCCCAACAAAAATGGTATTAATCGTCCCTGACAGCGATTGCAAGATGTTGGTCAGCAGTAAAGGCAACAAGAAAAACAAAAACGGTCGCCATAGCGTGCCGACCGAACTAAAATCTGGAAGTTGTTGTGATTTTTTCATACCGTCAAATTTGCTTAATGATAATAATGATAACGATGGCTAATTTAATTATTTTTTTATTACTGACCTGCTAGGTAAATTTTATACAGTGTTAGATAGCAAACCAAAGCGTATCGAAATGCTAAAAAAGCTACCGACGCTGGCAAAATTTCGTTCATAGTAAACGATTGCTCAACAACATATCGCAATAAAATGTTAACTATCTTTCGTTATCACCCGTCATTTTACCGCTTACTTTAACAAAAATAACAAACGACACATATTCTCAAACTTTTATGGTCGATAACTCTGTTAAACTTTACCCTGTGCTTTGGTGCATAAGTGGCGATAACCAGCCGCTTTGATAATGACAGAATCGAAAAACTCACTAAAAAAGAGAACAATAATGACAACCGACAACCAAACCGATACCCAGCAATTTCGCAGCGAAAAAGATACTATGGGCGCTGTCAATGTCCCTATAGATGCCTACTGGGGTGCGCAAACCGAGCGTAGTCGCAATAACTTTAAAATCGGTGGTGAAACCTTACCACAGCCGCTGATTGAAGCCATGGCACTGGTCAAAAAAGCCGCCGCCATCACCAATGCCAAATTAGGGCGTATCAGTGATGACAAACGTGACCTTATCGTGCAGGCCGCCGATGAAATCATCAACGGGGCACTGCGTGACCAATTTCCTTTGGTCGTTTGGCAAACAGGCTCTGGCACCCAGTCCAACATGAACATGAATGAAGTGATTGCCAACCGCGCCAATGAAATTGCCGGTCAAAGCAAAGGTAGTTATCAGCCGATTCATCCCAATGACGATGTCAATCATGCTCAGTCTACCAACGACAGCTTTCCCACCGCGATTCGGGTAGCGGCGGCGCGTCAGATTGTCTATCTGCTTATCCCGGCGGTGCAAAAACTGCGTGACACCTTAGCAAGCAAATCTGAACAGTTTACTGGCATTGTAAAAATTGGACGTACCCATTTGCAAGACGCCACCCCTTTGACGCTAGGACAAGAGTTTAGCGGCTATGTCAGTCAGTTAGATCATGCGCTCATTCGTCTAGATGCCGCGCTACAAGGTCTGTATGAACTGCCTTTAGGCGGCACGGCAGTCGGTACAGGACTAAACGCTCACCCTGACTATGCCGAGCAGGTCGCGCAAACCTTAGCTGCGTTGACCGATGTGCCTTTTGTCACCGCGCCCAATAAATTTGAAGCGTTAGCGGCCAGAGACGCTGAAGTTTTTGCCTCAGGTGTCCTAAAAACCTTGGCAGCGAGCCTCAATAAAATTGCCAATGATGTGCGCTGGCTGGCTTCAGGTCCTAGATGTGGGATTGGTGAACTTAAAATCCCTGAAAATGAGCCAGGCTCATCCATCATGCCAGGTAAAGTCAATCCAACCCAGTCTGAAGCCATGACGATGGTCGTGGCACAAGTGATGGGTAACGATGTCACCATCAATATGGCGGGGGCGTCGGGTAATTTTGAACTCAATGTGTTTATGCCAGTCATCGGCTACAACCTGCTACAATCGATTCGCCTACTTGCCGATACCTGCGACAGCTTTAATGACCATTGCGCGGTAGGCATCGAGCCTGTGACAGAAAAAATTGATTATTTCTTGCATAACTCATTGATGTTAGTCACCGCGCTCAATCGCCATGTCGGCTATGAAAATGCAGCAAAAATTGCCAAAACTGCTTATAAAGAAAATAAAACCTTAAAACAAGTTGCCGTTGAGTTAGGTTTATTGACTGACGCCCAATTTGATGAGTGGGTCAAACCTGAAGCCATGACTAGTCCAAAGTGATTAATCGAAAGTAACTAATTCAAAAATGATTAGTCGAAAGTAATGTGCAGGTTAATGCAGCGTAATCGCACTTTTTTATCAATCAATTTTTATCAGCAAATTTTTAGCCAGATGACAGTCATCTGGCTAAAAGCTAGCTCTCGCATCGTTGGCTATTTACTAAATCGCCACTAGTTCCCTGATGCCTTTTTCTGGCATATCACCGCCTATGCCTTGGGCAATGACTTGCCCCCGTGCCATAACCGTATAGTTATCAGCAAGTTCTTCAGCAAAGTCATAAAACTGCTCGACCAAAATAATCGCCATATCGCCTTGGTCAGCCAATCGACGAATCACCCGTCCGATATCTTTGATAATCGATGGCTGAATTCCTTCGGTCGGCTCGTCCAAAATCAGCACCCGTGGCTCAGAAGCGAGCGCCCTTGCTATCGCTAATTGTTGTTGTTGACCGCCTGACAAGTCACCGCCCCGGCGCTGGCTCATTTCATCGAGCACAGGAAAAATCTCGTACAAATGGTTTGGGACTTTTTTGGCTTTGCTGCCTTTAAACTTTGCCATGCCAATCAAGATATTTTCTTCTACGGTTAAGGTTGAGAAAATGTCTCGCCCTTGTGGCACATACGCCATGCCTGCGCGCACGCGGTTTTCGGGCGATAATTTGCTGATGTCTTTGCCATCGAGCAAAATTTGACCAGATTTAATCGGTAAAACTCCCATCAGGCACTTTAACAGTGTGGTTTTACCCACGCCATTGCGACCGAGTACCACAGAACACTCACCCACAGGCGCAGTCAAACTGACATCGCGCAGAATATGACTACCGCCATAATATTGATTGATTGTGTTTACTTCTAACATCGCTATCCCCTATCGCCCTAGATATTTTTCGATGACATCGTCGTTGGCTTGTACTTCAGCAAGCGTCCCTTCTGCCAAAATCGCCCCTTGCGCCAATACCGTCACTTGCTCACTGATGGTGTCAATAAAACTCATGTCATGCTCAACCACCACCAAGGTATGGTTTTTTTTGAGCTCCAAACATAGCTCGGCGGTGCGTTCGGTTTCGGCATCGGTCATGCCTGCCACTGGCTCATCAAGCAAAATCAGCTTTGGGCGCTGCATCAGTAGCATCCCAATCTCCAGCCATTGTTTTTGCCCGTGCGACAACAATCCTGCAGGTTTATTGACAAACTCACCCAAGCGAATCGTCGCTAAAGTTTGGTCAAGGGCATTTTGCGCATCCGGATCAAGCTTGCTAAATAGGCTTTTTTTGACCCGCTTGTCTTTGGGTGCGGCAAGCAGTAGGTTCTCCATGACGGTAAAATTTTCAAACACCGTGGGTTTTTGAAATTTTCGCCCAATGCCAGCTTCGGCAATTTGCTCGGTGGTCATGCTGGCAAGATTGTGGGTTTGTCCAAAATACACTGACCCTTCCGTGGGGCGAGTTTTACCGGTAATCACGTCCATCAGCGTGGTTTTACCCGCACCGTTAGGTCCGATGATACAACGCAGCTCGCCTTCTTTGATGTACAAAGATAAGTTGTTTAAGGCGCGAAATTTATCAAACCACACGCTGACATCTTCCATATATAGGGCAATGCCTTTGCTAAAATCCGCTTCTGGTGACTTTAGCCGTCCGTAGTTGCTCTCAGCAAAGTCATTGATATTATTATCGTTTGTATTCATAACAGACTCTTTGATGTGTTATTAATGGGGTGTTTATGGGGTATTAGTCATCGGGTATAATCAAACTAACTACTGGGTTGCAGGTGGTCAGCATGAAGCCGCTGCCGCCCCTGAAGCCCCTGCCGCCTAAGATTCTTTTTTTGCTTCTATGTTTATTTGCATATTTTTTACGCTTGGCTCGACCGTTTTTTTGCCATGCGTGATTTTGTCCAATAGACCAATAATGCCTTTGGGTAAAAACAAGGTGACGACCACAAACAACCCGCCCAAAATCAATAGCCAAGCTTCGGGATACGCCACGGTAAAGTAAGTTTTCACCGCATTGACCACACCTGCGCCCAATATCGCCCCAATCAGCGTGCCGCGTCCACCTGTGGCGACCCAGACCGCCATTTCAATCGAGTTGACAGGGTTCATCTCACTGGGATTGATAATGCCCACTTGTGGCACATACAACGCGCCAGCAACCCCTGCGATAATCGCCGATAACACCCACGCAGATAGTTTGTACCATAGGGTACGGTAGCCAAGGTATTGCAAACGGTTTTCGCTATCACGCACGGCGCCCAATACGCGACCATACGGCTTGTGCATCAAATAACGCAAGCCAAGGTAGGCAAGCATCAGCACGAATGCGGTGGCAAAACATAGCAAGGTGCGCGTCATGGGAGCAGCGATGTCCATGCCCAAGATGGTTTTAAACCCGGTAAAACCGTTGTTACCGCCAAACCCAGTTTCGTTACGGAAAAATAAGAGTGATGCGGCAAACACCATGGCTTGGGTGATAATCGAAAAGTACACGTCTTTGATTTTTGAGCGAAAGGCAAAAAACCCAAATATAAAAGCCACCAATGCCGGCACCAAGACGACCAATACCATTGCCCAAGCAAAGTTGTCTGTCCCTGCCCAAAACCAAGGCATGTTATCCCAGCTCAAAAACCGCATAAACTCCGGCAAGCTATCGCCTGATGCTTGGCGCATCAGATACATACCCATCGCATATCCGCCAAGGGCAAAGTACAAGCCATGCCCAAGGCTTAAAATCCCCGCATATCCCCATACCAAATCCAGTGCCAAAGCAACCATCGCCAGACACATGATTTTGCCAATCAAAGTGACCCAATAAGCGGATAAATGCAGCGCCGAATCAGCAGGTAGCAGATGCAACCAAGGCAACACCATCAACACCGCAAAACAGCCCATAATTGCCAAGCGACTCACTGGTTTATCTGCAAATAATTGTAAAATACGCATTTTTTAACTCTCCAATGATTACTCGACAAAGCGACCTTTAAGGGCAAACAGACCTTGTGGGCGTTTTTGGATAAATAGCACCACCAGCACCAACAAAATAATTTTGGCAATCACCGCACCCATGCCAATCTCAAGCACGGTGCCACTCACGCCTAGACCTAGGGCTGCCAGTACTGCCCCCCAAATTTGACCGACACCGCCGACCACCACTACCAAGAAAGCATCGATGATGTAGTTTTGCCCCAAATCAGGACCGACATTGCCCACTTGCGCCAAAGCGCAGCCTGCCAAACCTGCCAATCCAGAGCCAAGTCCAAACGCCATCATATCGACACGCGCCGAGCGAATACCCACCGCGCGCGCCATTTGCCGGTTTTGGGTCACAGCGCGTACAAACAGACCAAAACGGGTATATTTGAGTAAAAAAACCAGTAATAACAATACGATAATGGTAAAGCCGATAATCGCAATACGGTTGTATGGCAACATCAAGCTTGGGGTCAAGGCGACAGCACCGCTTAGCCATGAAATATTGGAAACTTCGACGTTTTGTGCCCCAAAAATCATGCGAACTAACTGCATCAGAATCAAACTCACCCCAAACGTGGCAAGCAAGGTTTCTAACTGTCTACCATATAATGGACGTATCACCACCCGCTCAATAATCATGCCAATGACGGCGCTCACCAAAAACGCCAGCGGAATCGCGGCAAGCATGTACCAATCGACATAGCCTGCCAAATGGCTTTTAAAAAAACTTTGCACCACATAGGTAGTATAGGCACCAATCATAATGAGCTCACCATGCGCCATGTTAATGACACCCAATAGACCGTAAGTAATGGCAAGCCCCAACGCCGCCAACAACAAAATACTGGCGGTACTAAAGCCAGAAAACACGTGTCCTGTCCATTCACTGGCTTTGATACGCGATTTGACTTTGTCTTGGGTTGTTTGTAAGGCTTGCTTGAGCTCGGGTGAGTGGCTGGTTTGTTTTGCCATCCCTTCGATATCAGCTAACACATCGGGGCTGTTACTGGATGCCAAGGTTTTTAAGGCCGCAATCTGGGTCATCTCATCGCCCGATTGCAAATCCATGCGCGCTTGCAGTTGCGCCAATGCTGCTTTTACCGTACTGTCTTTTTCATTGGCATAAATATCGGCAACGGTTTTTTTATCGAGCGTGGCGATATTGTCAGCTAGGATATCCACCGCTTTTAGGCGCTCGCTGGCATCGTCGGATTTGAGTTTGGCTTTGGTCTGCCCTAGCGTCAACGCCGAACGCAGCGCGTTATTGAGTGTGACTTGGTTTAGGTCGCTTGGCCAATTGCTTACCAAGGTATGCGCAGGATAACTGTAGAGTTGGTCGGTGTTTTCTAGGGTATAGACATTGCTGGCATCATCACGGTACAGCTCGTCTTTGTTAATCAGCTCGACCAGTTTGTCATAGGATTGGCTAGTGCCTGTCCAGTTGTTGAGCATGGCTTGACGCCCCGCAAAATCTGCGGCTACGAATTTTTCAATATCATCGCCTGCGCTGGCTGCGGTGCTTATGGCTGCGCTAGTTGGGGCTGCTGTGGTTACTGTACTGGTCATCGTAGTGGCCGAAGCGGTACTTGCCTGTGCATTACTCACGCTTGGCAACGCAATGCCCATCGTGGTCGCTAGCGACATGCCGAGCACAATTTTTTTACTTTTTTGCAAAAACTGCCCGAGAAAATGATTACCATTGAGCATGATGGTCGCTCCTTAGTTTGTATGATTAGTCTTTATGATTAGTCATCTGTTTGGTGGTGTGACGGATCAATGTTTAAATCAATAAAAGGTGAAATCGTAAAATTTTGGCAAAAAAATAAGCCATACCAGCTGGGGTATTGATAAGCGGTATGGCTGTCACAACATCGATTGTTAACTTCATTCAAGCTAATTTGAAAGGCTTATTTTGGGATACTTACTTTGGGATTCTTATTTTGGGATATAAGGACTCCAAGGTTCAGCTTTAATGGCATCTTTGGTTTTGTAAACCACATCAAACTGACCATCGGCACGGATTTGCCCAATCATCACAGGTTTGTGTAAGTGGTGATTTTCGGCATCCATGGTTAGCGTGTAGCCCGATGGCGCGGCAAAGCTTTGACCTGCCATGGCAGCACGGACTTTATCCACGTCGGTGGAGCCCGCTTTTTCAACCGCTTGTTTCCACATATTGATACCCACATAGGTGGCTTCCATGGGGTCATTGGTCACTACTTTATCGGCATTTGGCAGTTTGTGGTCAATGGCGTATTTTTTATAAGCATTCACAAACTTGATGTTTACAGGATTTTTGACCGATTCAAAGTAGTTCCATGCTGCCAAGTGTCCGACTAATGGGGTGGTGTCGATACCGCGAAGTTCTTCTTCACCCACAGAGAACGCCATCACAGGAATATCCGCCGCTTTGATGCCTTGGTTACCAAGCTCACGATAGAAGGGGACGTTTGAGTCACCATTGATGGTGGAGATAACTGCGGTCTTTTTACCCGCTGAGAATTTTTTGATATTACCCACGATGGTTTGGTAGTTGTTAAAGCCAAATGGGGTATATTCTTCCATGATGTCGCTATCTGCCACGCCTTTAGACTTTAAGAACGCCCGTAAAATCTTATTGGTGGTACGAGGATACACATAGTCAGTACCCAATAGCACAAAGCGTTTGGCACCGCCGCCTTCTGGTGACATCAAGTACTCAACCGCAGGAATGGCTTGTTGGTTGGGCGCGGCGCCAGTATAAAAGATGTTTTTGGACTGCTCTTGTCCTTCATACTGCACAGGGTAGAATAATAAGCCGTTTAATTCTTCAACCACAGGCAACACGGATTTACGAGAAACCGATGTCCAGCAACCAAAGATAACCGCGACTTTGTCTTGTGTTAGTAGCTGGCGCGTTTTTTCGGCGAACAATGGCCAGTCTGAGGCAGGGTCGACAACCACAGGCTCAAGTTTTTTGCCCATCACCCCACCTTTGGCATTGATTTCGTCAATCGCCATCAACGCGGTGTCTTTGAGCGATGTTTCAGAGATTGCCATGGTGCCTGAGAGTGAATGCAAGATACCCACTTTGATGGTATCACCATTGCTAGGGGCAGGCGCACTACCGGTGGCAGCAGTGGTTGACGTGCCACTGGCTGGTTTGGCGTCACTTGATGATTGCGGTTTTGAACAACCTGTCAACATCATACTGCCCGTTACCGCTAGGGCAACCAAGGATCTGCCAAATGCACGACGGCTTAATTGACGCTCAGTCGTGGTTAGCTCGGTGGTTTTTTTGTCTAACATGTGTCACTCCTAAAATAGATGGATTGCCGTTTTAAGGTAGATCGTAACGGATAGGCTTTGGCTATCGGTTGCTGGTTGTCTTAACTGACTATAATGACAATTCAATTAGTGTGCCAATCTGTATATTAAAAGGTATTTTTAAAAATTTTATCAATTAAATCAAAAGGTTGAATTACCATACTTAAAGACAGTTATTTTAAACAATCACCCATTTGGATAAATGCTGCTACTAGGTAAAAAATGAGCAAACTTTGGCGACCTTAGCGATTTCACCAATCTGATGAACTCGGGGGATTTTTTGCACTATTACCATTCATCTGGCATTGCTCTAGCATTTAGCTAGCATTGATTGACGCTAAACAACGCTTTATCGTCAGTGTCTTTATGACAGTACCCAATCTATTGCATAAAAAAAGTGCAAGCCAGGCAGCTTGCACTTTTTATCAAAAATGTTGTTAACCCCTAGTTAATCCCTAGTTAGCTAATACCAGTGCCATACCCAATGCCGCCATAATTGAAGGTAGCCAAGACAGCTTGGGATGCGCATGAGATTGTGCTTTTACCCAATTCATCACCGCTGCACCCACAGCAAACAAGGCGGACATCGCGGTTATCATGCCTAAGCCAAACCCTTGACTCACGCTACTGACTGGCATCTCCACGGCATGCGCCATACCATGAAATAGCGTTAAACCAAATAAGCTGATCGCCATCATGAGCGAAAAGCTTGTTTGATTGGCTTGTGCTAGCTTGGTGCGCTGCGCCAAAACTGCGACCGCTGTCAACACCACCGATAGCAAAATCGCACCTTCAATAATCGATGAGCCAATCGCCACATGAGATAGTTGCACCAAAGCAAAGCCTGACAGTAAGCTTGTCACCAATAAGCCCAAACCCAGTTTTTTGTGACGGGCAAACACCATGCCCATGCCAACTGCAAGCACCACGTGGTCAAGACCTGAGATAGGGTGCATGAGCCCTGCGGTGACGGCAGCCATGAAATCTACCGAGCTTGCACCTGCATGATGGGTTAAACCATGACCGACATGTGCCATTGCCACACTTGAAAGAATAACAAGCGCCGCTGCCAACGCCGTTTTTTGTGTTAAAGTTTTCATTATGTCTCCTTGATTTTATCGCATTTTTTACATATTTTCGCTTGAGCTTGGTAAATGTTGGACAGGCTGTGACGGAATCTCTAGCGCTCTTAGCATGCCCTGTTGTTGGATAAATTTGATAATGTCATCCAAACCGTCTTGAGTTTTCATGTTGCTAAACACAAACGGCTTATCGCCGCGCATTTTTTTGGCGTCTTTATCCATAATCGACAAATCCGCGCCCACGAGTGGCGCAAGGTCGGTTTTATTGATAATCAGCAAATCTGATTTGGTAATCCCGGGACCACCTTTACGGGGGATTTTGTCACCTGCACTCACATCAATCACATAAATGGTCAAATCCGACAACTCTGGGCTAAAGGTCGCCGCCAAGTTATCACCGCCCGACTCAATAATAATCAGCTCAAGACCGTCAAAGCGATTTTGCAAGGTGGCTACGGCATTAAGATTAATCGACGCATCTTCACGAATCGCTGTGTGCGGACAGCCGCCCGTTTCCACCCCGATAATCCGCTCAGCGGGCATGGCATCATGGCGGGTCAAAAACTCCGAATCTTCTTTGGTATAAATATCGTTGGTAATCACCGCCATGTTGTACACGTCTTTGAGACGGCGACACAGGCTCAAGGTCAAAGCGGTTTTGCCAGAGCCAACAGGCCCGCCAATGCCAAGGCGTAACGGGGATAAGCGAGGTTGTTGGGTTGGGGTTTTTTGGGTGAAGCCAGTCATGGGGTTTCCTTGTGAGTAGTATTAAAAACAGGGGTTTTAGGAACGAAACAGACGACTATATTGTTGTTCATGATGACAGGATAATTCTGCCAACGACGGTACAGACGCTGATAGTTGCAAGTGGTTGATTAAAATCAGTAATGTTTGGGCATGCTGCTGTGCCTGTAAAAATTGTGGCGCAATGTCTTTTAGAGCAGCCACAACCGCTTGCCGATGATGGATAGCTGTCAATGCCGTTTTGACTTTGCTGGCTTGCGTTTGGCAAAGCTTGGCAATCGGTTCATCCATCGCTTGCCCCAATTGCCAAATAATACGTTGCCCTGCCATTTGCCCCAGCGGTAAGGTTTTGACAATCGCCAAGGTCAGATTTTCCATTTGAGCAAACGCATAGGTCGTCAGGCTATCGGCTATCGGCAGTTGCCAAAAATACGCCAAGCGAGCGAATAACGGTAAATAGCCTTGCGCTATCCAATCTTGTGGCATCGCAAGGTCGAGCACGCCATCGAGCCAAGCACAAAATGCCTGCGCCAATTGTTGACTCTCTAATAAAAACTCATGGCTATCACGGCTTGCCCCATAAAAATTGGCTAGACTATCCACCAAGCTGTGGTGATTTTTTTGCGCTGACAAGTGCATCATACTTGCCATCAGCGGCAGTTCAAAATTGAGTAAAACCTCTTGTTGATACGCCTGCAAAAACGCCAAACTACTGGCTTCATCATGAATAAAACCTTGCTCAATGGCAGACTCCACACCTTGGGAATAGGTATAACTGCCAATCGGCAAATTGCTCGACGCTAGCATCATCAGCTTAAGCAATTGTTGTGGCGGCGTCGTCTGTGTGAGGTGCGACGTTGTTGTCATTGTTTTCATGAAAAAAACGTGGCTTTGGTTAAATCGCCGACGACTGTGCTTTGCGTATCTGCATGGCTTAACCGATTATCATGCCCATGTGAATGCCCGCCATGCCCATATGCCCCTGTTTCGGGTTCAAAGGCGTGTTCCACTTCGCTCACGGTTAAGCCTAACTTCACTAGCATATCGGCAAGCACATAATCAGGCTCAAAGTACAGGGCGTAATCATTGTCATGCTGAACCAACATCAAAGGCACATGACGATTGCCCAAATGATACGCCCCCCGCATCAGTTCAAAGGGATTGTCGGCAGTGACTTGGGTGAGGGTTTGCGGTTTGGCAAAAATTTGCACTAGGTCGCCTGTGTCGTTTTGCACCACATCACCGTCTTTGAGCGTACCTGTGCGTGGTAGGTCGATACCGACCGCTTCACCATTTTGCAAGGTTGCACGAAAGCGTGACCGCTGGCGTGTGTCAAAATCGAGCTGCAAAAACTGCCCGTTTGCTTGTTGGTTAACCAAATCTGCTTGCTGTTGGTGAGTTAACTGTTGCACCCGTTGATTATAAATTTTCATTATTATCCTTTGTTAAATTTTCTACCTACTCAGAAGTTTGCCCTTGATAACCGCATTTTTGACAGCGACCCTATTTAAATAGATGTTCACAGTTGTTAAGTCCATAAATTAAATGCGAACAGTTTGGGCAACGATTTTGCATTGGCGATACATTTTTAAAAAACTCACTGCCACATTCATCACAGAGTAGATGAGATTGTTCGGTTCTAGTCATCACATTGGCATTTATAGCTAAAATCCCATTTAAAATAAGAAATAACGCTGTGCCATTGGTAACACAGCCGACGGCTCACAAGTGAGAAGCTCACCATCGGCACGTACTTCATAGGTTTCTGGGTTAATCGACATCTCAGGGCAATAGCTATTAAACCGCATATCTTTTTTGCGAATGTTACGAATACCCTGCACAGGGCGAATCACTTTTTGCAAACCAAGTTTTTGTTGGATGTCATTATTAAAGGCGATTTTGGATACAAAGGTGATACTGGTTTGGTGGGTGGCTTTGCCAAGGCTTGCGAACATCGGACGATAATGCACCGGCTGCGGGGTTGGGATGGAGGCATTGATATCACCCATCGGATAAGCGGCGATGCTACCACCTTTTAAAATCGTGTCAGGTTTCACCCCAAAGAATTTGGGTGACCATAGCACCAAATCCGCCCATTTACCGACTTCTACCGAACCGACTTCCTCGGCAATACCGTGGGTAATGGCGGGATTGATGGTGTATTTGGCGATATAGCGTTTGATGCGAAAATTGTCATTTTCTGTCACTGTATCTTCGGTCACTGGGTCGATGTCATGAAGCTCAATGTTAGACGCATTTTGGCTCACTGTATCGGGTGCTAAAAATCCGCGTTGGCGTTTCATTTTATCCGCCGTTTGCCAAGTGCGAATAATCACCTCGCCCACCCGTCCCATCGCTTGCGAGTCGCTACTCATCATCGAGATTGCCCCCAAATCGTGCAAAATATCTTCAGCGGCGATGGTTTCTTGGCGGATACGGCTCTCAGCAAAGGCGATATCTTCGGCAATCGCAGGGCTCAAATGGTGACAGACCATCAGCATGTCGAGATGCTCATCGATGGTATTGATGGTAAACGGACGCGTGGGGTTGGTCGAAGACGGCAGTACATGCGGCTCGCCAATCGCCCGCAAAATATCAGGGGCATGCCCGCCGCCTGCGCCTTCGGTGTGGAAGGTGTGAATACAGCGGTCTTTAAAGGCATTTAGCGTGCTTTCTAGATAGCCACTTTCGTTGAGCGTATCGGTATGAATCGCCACTTGCACATCATACTCTTCGGCAACGCTCAAGCAGTTGTCAATCGCTTGCGGCGTGGTGCCCCAGTCTTCATGCAGTTTTAGCCCGACCACACCCGCTTCGATTTGCTCGACAATCGGCTGCGGCAAGCTGACATTGCCTTTGCCCAGTAGCCCAATGTTCATGGGCATATCATCAAGGGCTTTGAGCATGGTTTCGATATGGTATTTGCCGTTGGTGCAGGTGGTGGCAAGCGTGCCTTGGGCAGGCCCTGAACCCCCGCCAATCATGGTCGTCACCCCAGACATCAAGGCAACTTCCGCTTGCTGCGGCGCGATAAAGTGAATATGGGTGTCAATCCCGCCCGCGGTCAAAATTTTGCCTTCACCTGCAATAATCTCAGTGCTTGCGCCAATGGCGATGGTGACATTGGATTGAATATCGGGGTTGCCCGCCTTGCCAATCGCCCAAATTCGGCTGTCTTTAATCGCCACATCGGCTTTATAAATCCCAGTATAATCCAAGATAAGCGCGTTGGTAATCACGGTATCAGCCACTTCGGCAAACGGGCGTTGCCCTTGCCCCATGCCGTCACGAATCACTTTGCCACCACCAAATTTGACCTCTTCACCATAGCTGGTAAAATCTTTTTCCACTTCGAGCCACAGCTCGGTATCAGCAAGACGCAGTTTATCCCCCACGGTTAAGCCAAAATGCTCGGCATACATTTGGCGGGATACGGTTTTTTGTGATTTTGGTAAACTTGCGGTATCCACAGATACGGTGGCTTGCCCCATCACCCGACCAGCAAACCCAAAAATCGCCTTATTGCCACCAAACTCGACCAGTTCAACTGTTCGCGCTTGCCCTGGCTCAAAGCGCACTGCCGTACCCGATAAAATATTTAAGCGAAACCCGAGCGCCTTGTCACGGTCAAACGCCAGTGCGTCATTGGCTTCGGCAAAATGGTAGTGAGAGCCGATTTGAATCGGTCTGTCGCCGGTGTTTTTGACCAAAATAGTTTGGACGGCTCGCCCTTCATTCAGGATAATGGCTTGGTCTTTTAGCTTATATTCGCCAACTTTCATGGTTTACCCCTTATACTTTTTAAATTACACAATCGGTTGGTGAATGGTCACCAGTTTGGTACCATCGGGAAAGGTGGCTTCCACTTGCACATCGTCAATCATCTCGGCGATGCCATCCATCACATCCTCAACCCTAAGCCACGTGGTGCCCTCGCCCATCAACTGTGCCACCGTTTTGCCCTCTCTTGCCCCTTCGAGTACCAACATACTGATATAGGCTATTGCTTCTGGATAGTTAAGTTTTAAGCCACGTTGTTTGCGGCGTTCGGCAACCAGTCCTGCGGTAAAAATAAGTAATTTATCTTTTTCGGCGGGGGTTAAATGCATGGGTTACTCCAATTATTTTTTTAGTGTTAAAAATTAGACCGTCACTGCTATTAGGTTGCCCAAATTCGGGGCAAATGACTGGCTTGTTGCCACATTAAAGTGCGAATTTCATCACGAACTGCACCAAAACTATCAAAACATTGGCGGACATCATCCCCCAAATAGCGAATAATCATCACCTCCCCTGTTTGGGTGCAAGAGACAGGCAAGCTATGGTGGTCGATAAATGAACGTAATTGCTTGACCCAGTCAATCAGGTGTTTTTGCGCATCAACACTTGGCACAACCCATAAGCTCGCAAATACGCTATGATTATTGAGACCCACGGGTGAGCCAAACCAATCGTGTTCAGCACAGTGATGTAAAGTATCAGCAAGCAGCAATTTGGGCTGCTCATCCATGCGCCAAAATAGATTTGATAACCGCATCTCGCCTGTACTATAGCGCTCGCCATGATGCTCTCGCCCTAACAGGTTAATTTCCCAAGCGATAACACTGGCAGCTGGGCTGATAAAAAACTGATTGGTGGCGTGGGCAAAACTTGCGTTATAAAAACAGTTTTCTTGCGGTAGCCATTCAAAACGGCTGTCGTCTTGCAGATAAACCGTGACATTTTGAACAGCATAACTATTTAAATTCTCTTGGGTTGTTTGAGATTTTTGGGGTTTTTTGGTTGGTGGACTTTCATCGGCTTGCTTGTTAGGGGTGTAACTTGGTAAATTGCCGTACCATTTATTTGCCCCTGGCGTGGTAATCACGGCGTGGGCGTGATGTTTTACGCCAATATCAATATCGAGTTTATCGCCTAAGGCAATGCCCGCGGGCGGATACAGCATGATGATATGACAAATACCTTGCTGTTCACCGCTTTCAGGATATAAGGCTTTTTGTACCCGCAAGGCGCCTTGGTGGTGGCGTTGTACCAAATTGGTGCGAGCATGCTCACCCGCATGTTGGGCGTCAAAAGCTAAGGTAAGGACTGAGTGCCAAGTCATATCTATCTAACTATATGAAAAATATATGGTTTTATAGAATGCAAGGGCTGTGCCACATTTGTGCAGTGAGCCTTGATACCAGTATGGATAGCAGCATTAGTACCAGCATTGATACCAATATGGTGAAGCCCAAATCAGGAATGTTTACACGGTTTGGGCTGTTATTAGACTTGAGTATCGGCTTCTGTCAGTTGCCGATGACGCTGCATGGGCAATCTGATAGAATTTAGGAGGGTGGCTAAAAGAATTAATATCATCCCTGAGTACTGCATGCCATTGAGCGATTGGTGCAGTAATACGATCGACAATACAATCGCGGTAAACGGCTCAAACACAGTGAATACCGAGGCTTTGGTTGCAGGGAGTTTGTGCAGGGCTGACATATACAAGAAAAACGGAATCACGGTACCCACTAGACTGAGCCCCATTACCCACAACCAAGTGATAGCAGGCATGGTAAAGGCTTTGGCATAGGTTTGATAAGTCATCGGTAGAAATAATAAAGCCATGGCACTAATCACCACTGAGCTAAAAAACACCAAGGTCGGCGGATAGTGTTTGTGTAAGGCTTTTTTGCCTAAGATGCCATACAGTGAATAGCACACCCCAGACAATAGACCAAACACAATCCCCCAACTCAATGTAAAGTTCTCACTGAGCGTTGTCAGTGCCACGCCCAATACCGCGATGCAAGCTAAGGTAAATGATTTTTTTGTTATCGGTTCTTTTAATAAAAAAAATGCCAATACCAAACTAAAAATCGGCGCCGTATATAGTAGCGATACCGCAATGCCCGCGCCCACAAAATTGACCGCGATAAAATAGCAAACCGTCATGCCTAACACGCCAATCAACGATTGCAAGCTCAACTGTAATATCTCGCCGACTGATAACTGCCTAATGGATGTCCACAACGATGGCAATAATATCAGTAGCATCATAGCAGCGGTCACCACTCTTAAAATGGCAATTTGCACACTATCAAAACCCAGTTGATGTAGATAGGTGGTAAAGATCCCCAGCGTGCCCCAACAGATAGCCGCCACAATGACTTGCAAGCCACCCATCGTCGCATGATTGCGCGTGTTACGGGATTGGTTGGTAGCGAAAGCGGGTTTACGAGTCACTGGCAATTCCTAAAAAATGGGGGATAAAAAAAGTGATTCTAGCAAACAAGGTTGGCTAAAACCACTTTGGGAAAAAACTTAACTTAACCTCATGGGGTTATTGATAACCATGGTTAATCAATTATTTTCCTAACTTCTTTTTAACGTTTTTCTAACTTTTTTCTAACCTTTTTCTAACATCGACACACTATCGGATTTTTTATACATCACAGTTGCTACCAGTGCAATTACGCTTGCTATCACCAATAACCAAGCTGGCGCGATTTGACTGCCTGTTTTGCTCATTAACCAAGTTGCCATCAAGGGGGTTGTGCCGCCGAGTAGGGCATTGGCTGAGTTAAAAGTGAAAGCAAAACCTGAATAACGCACCTCGACTGGGAAAATCTCACTTAAAAATGCCGGTAGCGTGCCGTCATTGACGGATAATAAGAGCGAGAACACCAGTTGAATCAAAACAATCGTTAAAAACCCACCCAGGCTTAGCATATGAAACAAAGGCACTGTCAACGCGATAAACAACACAGATGCGATGATCAGCATGGTTTTGCGACCGTATTTGTCTGACAGTTTACCCATGGTGAAAATCATACCGATATAAGCGACTAATGAAATGGAGGCAGCTAGCAGCGACTGCGTTTCATTGATGTGCATTTGGGTCGATAAATAAGTCGGCATATAGCTTAGGATTAAATAAAAAGCCACCGCATTCAAACTACATAACATAAAGGCAATACACAAGGTTTTTTTATGGTTGGCAAACAAATTTTTGATTGGCACCGGTTTTTCAATGGTGCTTTCTTCAAACGCCTTAAAAGCCGGGGTTTTTTCAAGATTCAACCGCATATATCGACCCACTAGACCCAGTGGTGCAGCCAATAAAAACGGAATACGCCATCCCCAAGTTTGTACAAAGTCAGCATCCATAAAGGCGGTCATAGCTGCAGCAATCAGTGAGCCCAGTAATAGACCCGCGGATGTACTGGCAGGTACGATACTGGTATAAAATCCTTTTTTGTCGGGCGGTGCATACTCTGCCATAAATGCTGATGCCCCTGCATACTCTCCTGAGGCTGAAAAACCTTGAATCATGCGCAACAATAACAACAACACAGGCGCTAAAATACCGACGGTGGCATAACTTGGCAACAATCCGATTAGGAAAGTGGCACCCGACATAATCAAAATCGACCAAGATAAAGCCGCTTTTCGACCGTATTTATCGCCAATATGTCCCCAAAAAATACCCCCAAACGGACGGACAATAAAGGATAGCGCAAAAATTGCATAAGTTGACATCAATGCGACGGTTGCATCGGTTTTAGCAAAAAATACGCTAGCGATGACAGTGGCAAAATAGCCATACGATGCGTAATCAAACCACTCGACAAAGTTACCAATAAAACTGGCTTTGGCGGCTTTTTTGAGTAACACAGGATCTTTAACATACGGCTCGGCAGCTGGTTGTTGCATTGCTACGGCAGTGGGTGAAAGTGCAAAAGTTGTCATTTAGTTTCCCCTTGGTTGGTAGTGAGTCATGCTAAAGTAAGCTAACTGATGATGTTATGCGCAGGACCATAGGCGAAACCTGTGATGTTGTCAGCGCCTGTTTCAGTTAAAACCAAAATATCATGTTCACGATAACCACCTGCCCCTGCCATACCTTCTGGAATCATAATCATCGGTTCCATTGAGATGACCATATTTGGCTCAAGTACCGTATCAATGTCTTCACGCAGTTCTAACCCTGCCTCACGGCCATAATAGTGTGACAACACGCCAAATGAGTGCCCATACCCAAAGGTGCGGCGGTCTAAAATGCCATATTCGGCATAGATTTTGTTGAGCTCTAAGGCGATATCACAGCAACGAACGCCAGGTTTGATGAGTTTTATGCCTTCTTCATGCACTTTGCAGTTAATTTCCCAATAGTTGAGCGTTGCCGCATCAGGTTCACCAAAATACAGCGTACGCTCCAGCGCCACATAGTAGCCTGCAATCATCGAAAAGCAGTTTAAGCTTAAAATATCATTGCGCTGCACTTTGCGATTGGTCACAGGATTGTGTGCGCCATCGGTGTTGATACCCGATTGAAACCATGTCCAAGTATCCATGAGCTCGACATGCTCAAAGCGTTGCCCGATTTCTCGTACCATCGCTTGCGTAGAGGCTAACGCTACCTCATACTCAGGAACCCCTTCATGCACGGCGTTGACGAGCGCTGCCCCACCAATGTCACAAACCTGTGCACCTTGCTTGATAAGGGCGATTTCCTCGGCTGATTTCACCATTCGCATTTTCATGCAAGCTTGGCTGATATCGACAAATTCGACATTGGGCAAGGCGTCTTGTAGTTTTTTCAAACGTTCAATGGGTAAGTGATCGTATTCAATCCCCACTCTGCCTTTGTTGTTGATTTGACTTGCCACGGCTTTAAAGTAGTTATCACGTTGCCAGTCGGTATAGACGATATTGTCATCGCCCATGGTACGTCGCCAAGGCTGTCCACCGTCGATATTGGCGGAGATAGTAACTACTTTGTCTTGGTCGATGACCAGACCATAGAAGCGTCCAAATGAGCAATATAAGAAGTCTGCATAGTAGTTGATATTGTGATAGGAGGTGAATAACACGCTATCAATGTCGCTTTTTGCCATATAGGCTTTAAGCTTTTGTTGGCGGTTTTGGTATTCTTGGGCGCTAAAAGTCGGCTTAACTTTCTCGCCATTTTTGATTTGGATTAAGCTTGGCATGCTAAGTGCAGTATCCAGGCTACCCGTTTTATTTATCATATGTTCAACTGACTGGTTCATTGTTTGCGCCTCACGAGGTTTAGGTTGGTGTTAAGAAAATCTTTGCTCTTCACATCCCTCATCATACGTAAATTTAAAAAATCAGTTTTTCATAAGGCGACATTTTTTTGACTAATTACGACAACACAGCTTGTCTATTCATACTTTATTTATGACAGCGAATATTAAAAAAATTGGTTTTTTATTGATTGATGGCTTTACCATGATGGCTTTTAGCAATGTCATAGAGCCGTTACGAATGGCAAACTATGTCAGTAGCCAGCCCGTATATAGCTGGATTATTAGTGGTTTTGCAGGTCATCAGACCAGTGCCAGTAATGGGGTACAAGTCACTCATACCGCTGAAATCAAACATCTATTTGATTGTGAACTCGTGTTTATCTGCGGCGGCTATGAAGCCGAAAATTTAATGACAGACGCGCTAAAGGGGATTGTGGAGCGTTTAGCCGTTCGGGATATTGCGTTAGGGGGGCTTTGTACAGGGGCAATAGCGCTTGCGAATGCAGGGTTGTTAGCCAATCAATCAGCCTCGCTGCACTGGGAAAATGTTACGCTGGCTCAGGAACAATTTGGCAATGTAAAATTCTTAAACCATATTTTTACTATTGGTGATCGGCTCTATACCTGCTCTGGCGGGGTATGTGCGCTTGATATGACCCTGCACATCATCAAACAGCACTTTGGGCGAGAAATCGTTGAAAAAATTCAAGACATGTTTGTCATCACCGCTATCCGAGAGCCAGCGAGCATCCAACATTTACCTAAGCCAAAGACCCTCAGTCATAGCTACGCGCATGTTATCGATGCTATCACGTTAATGAAAACCAATATCGAAGAACCGCTCACGCTAGCGGATATTGCTAAATATGTAGGCATTTCTGAAAGACAACTACAGCGGCAATTTGCCAAACAGCTAGAGGTCTCACCCCAACAGTATTATCTTAATTTACGATTAGAGCATGCTAAAAATCTACTCAAACATACCACCATGCCAGTGACCACCATTTCAATGGCGACTGGCTTTTTTAATCTGGCATCTTTTTCCAGAGCCTTTCAACAGCAGTTTAATATGTCAGCCAGTGATTTTCGAAAAACGCTGTAAGGGTTAATGCGTCTTGTAGCGATTGCTGACCATGCCTGTGATTTCCAAAGCCATGGCAAATGACGTAGCAGAGCTTTTAGCCAGTCATCAAATAACGCAAAAACTGCCCAAACCAAAAAACGTAGCGAGGCGATTGAGATATTCCAATCGTGGCAAGTGCCTGTGTTTTTGATTAGCATAAAAGCAGATAAGAAACTTGTAGGCGGCGCAATCCAATGATAACTGATTGGACTCAAAAAGCTGAAAAAAGTGAGTAGATTTCATCAAGTAGCTTGATACAAGCAGCCTGATAGTAGAACTTGAGACCCCGTAGGCGATTTAGCTGCTCACCTTTTTTGTATGCGATGGTAGTATCGAATGCTTAGAATTTGTACTGCTTATTATGTCTATTTTCGCCAATCAAATAACTTAAATCCGCTGGTCGATCGATATCCCACACTGATAACTGTCCATCAAAGCCCACCGCAATTTTACCTTTGCTATCTTGTAACCCCAAGGCTTTGGCGGCATGAAGGGTTGTACCCGCTAATGCTTCTTCGGGGGTGAGTTTGAAAAAAGTACATGCCATGTTCATTGCTAGCAAGATGGATGTGGAAGGTGAGGTACCAGGATTACAGTCAGTAGAGATTGCCATGCGTACGCCTTGGTCACGCATTTTTTCAATCGGTGGTAGTTTGGTTTCTCTTAGTACATAAAAAGCAGTCGGTAACAACACGCCTACCGTACCCGATTGTGCCATTTTATCAATGCTCACATCGCTTAAATATTCGATATGGTCAGCCGATAAACCGTCAAACGATGCAACCAACGCCCCACCGCCCATGTCGCTCATTTGCTCAGCATGAAGTTTGACGGGCAAACCAAGCGATGTTGCAACATCAAAAACCTTTCTGACTTGATCGGTGCTAAAAGCAATGTGTTCACAAAACGCATCGACCGCATCAATTAAGCCTTCGCCATGCAAAATCGTTAGCCATTCACACACCTGTTCGATATAAGCGTCATTTTGGTGTTGATATTCTGGCGGGGTAGCATGAGCGGCAAGATAAGTAGTTTTGACGGTCACGCCATAGTCTTTACCTAATTTACGGGCGACTTGGAGCATTTTTCGCTCAGTTGCTAGGTCAAGTCCATAGCCTGATTTGATTTCGACCGTACCCACCCCTTCACCAATCAATGCTTGAAAACGTTTTTCGCTTTGCGCATACAACTCATCAAAGCTTGCTTCACGAGTGGCTTTTACTGTCGCTAAAATCCCACCCCCTTGTTTGGCGATATCTTCGTAGCGCACGCCATTGAGTCGCATTTCAAATTCGTTGCTGCGATTGCCGGCATACACGATATGGGTATGGCAATCAATGAGGGCTGGGGTGAGCCATTTACCTTGGAGGTCGATAGTTTGTTTGGCAGAAATTTGCGCAATGTCGGCAGTTGCACCAAGCCAAGCGATTTTGCCATCAGAGATAGCAATGGCGCCATCAAGCACTTGACCATAAGGCACGGCACTCTCGCCTGTTAGCCCAAAGCCAAACTCAGCGTTCATCGTGGCGATATTAGCATGGATAATTAACGTATCAAAACATTGTGTCATCATCGTTTCCTGCGTATATTAGGGGTTAGTAAGAGTTAAAACCTGTTCAATCATCAATGCAAGCAAACGACTGGCTACTTTTAATCCTCGCCCATCGATATCAAACTTCGGACTAACTTCTGCCATATCAATTAGCTTGACTTTGCCAGTACCAATAATCAGCGACACACAGCGCTCAACAAAATCAAGGCTCAAACCCTTTGCTGCTATGGCACTTACGGCTGGCATGACAAATCCCGATAAAGCATCCATATCGATCGTTAAATAAATCACTTCAAGCGGGGCGATAAAATTTAAAATTCGCTGTTCAATTGCCGACCAGTCAAGACGATGACAATCATCATCACTAATTGTTTCTACACTTAGGTTTTCGGCTCGCTCAAATAAAGCCGCTGTGTTAGCAAACTGGCTAATACCCACACACAAATAATAAAAATCTTGATGTTGCTCAGCTAAAAGTTCAGATATTTGGCGAAAAGGCGTGCCAGAAGTGGCATACTGGTCTTGACGTAAGTCAAAATGGGCATCAATATTGATAATGCCGATAGTAGGTAGGGTTATTTCAGTCTGTGTGAGGTGCTGCCATAGTCCCATAAAACTACCATAGGCGATTTCATGTCCACCCCCTAAGCCAATAGCAAGACTATGTTGAGCAAGCATATGAGTGATTCGATTGGCATAAGTCTGTTGAGCCGATTCCAAAATTTCGGGGACAATCGTATCATCGTCAACACAAGCGACATTGCCCATATCTGCGACCAAGTTTGTTAGTTTGTCACCTTGTTTTTGGATTGATAAAGGCACGGGTAATTTGGCGAGGGCGGCTTTGATGGCATCAGGGGCGTATTTCGCACCAATACGTCCTTGGTTACGGTTAACCCCTTGATCGGAGGCAAACCCTATTAAGCCAATTTTTTTCGGTTGGTCGCTATTAAATGCCTTAATATGTTGATACCAGTATTGAGCAACACTTGACTCGTAAGGTTCGGCGCGTCCTGTGTAAAGGTCTGGGTTATACTCGGTTACTTCCACATGTGCCATGTTATTTTTCCAATTATGCTAAACTCATTCTCAATAATTGTGCGGTTGCCAGAGATTTTAGGTCACATTTGTTATTTGGTGGGCTTTAAAAAATATGCTGACGTCCGGCAGATCCATTATTGATATAAAAAAATACTAACTTCTATCAGTGTCTCAGCCTGCTTTTATTCAGCATACTTTTTGATGGGCTAGCCAATCTTTAATTTACCAACAATGTGGTATTGTCACGCTGTCGCTTAGCGAGAAAGTAATACAAAATCCCTGTTGCTACCAACCCAACAAGCCATGATAAATCTAGCCCTCCCACTGCTTTGGCAATGCTCCCTGTAAAAAATGGACTATCGATAAACGGAAGCTGAATGAGGATACCCGCCATATAACAGCCCAAGCCGACCCAATTCCATTTACCATACTGACCATTGACATCACCCAGTGCCTCAATATTATAGCGACCTTTCGAGATCTTATAATAATCGACTAGATTGATAGCACTCCATGGGATAAAAAACGTTAAAAGAAATAAAATAAAATTCTTAAATAGTTTTAAAAACTCAGCTTGTCCTACCAGTGCAATGCCTGCAGAAAAACAGACCACCAATATCACCACCACAATCCGCTGCATCTTGGTAAATTTAATAGAAGCATTTGCCCCACTTACCATTGTCGCCATACACATAAAACTACCGTACGCACTTAGCACAGACATGGTAAGCTTGCCCACCACAATACTGGCATACAATAACACCGCAATCAGCCCTGCACTCGACAGTCCCACCATATAACTAACTTCATGACCCAAAAAACTACCTTGAGCCAACTGGGCAACAAACACACCCAAAATCATTGCCAACTGTGCGCCAATGACCGTCCCCGAAAACACCGACCAAAACACCTTGCGGCCATCGGTATTTGAGGGCAAATAACGAGAATAATCCGCCACATACGGGCCATACGAAATCTGCCAAGAAGCCGATAAGGCAATTGCTAAAAAAAATGAAGTCCAGCTAAAATGATTGACCGCAAGTAAACTGCTAATATCTGACTTGGCAAAAATCGCCCCAAATAGATAAATAAACGACAATACGCCAACAACACTACTGACCTTCCCCATCACATGAATAATACGATAACCCAGCGATGCAAAGATAATAATTAGCCCTGCAAAAATTAAAATACCCATACTTGTGGAGATATTAAACAGCTTAGATAAGGCTTGCCCCGACAGCACCGACCCTGTGGCGATAAAGCCAATGTACATCACACACACTAGGGCAATCGGAATACCTGCGCCAAGTACACCAAACTGCACACGGCTTGAAATCATCTGTGGCAAGCCAAGTTTGGGACCCTGCACCGCATGTAAAGCCATGACAAATGCGCCAAATAGCTGACCTATAAACAGCCCAATAATTGACCAAAATACATCGCCACCGAGCACTACGGCTAATGCCCCAGTCACTATGGCAGTAATTTGTAAATTAGCGCCAAACCATAAGGTAAACTGGCTAAATAGACTGCCGTGGCGCTCAGACTCTGGGATAAAATCAATTGTACGGTGTTCAATAATACCGCTATTCACAGCAGAAACAGCTTGTTTGGGGATATCAGTAGACAGCTGGTTCATAGAAATTCCTTTTTAATGACAACCAATATATCAGCTGACCAAGCATTAACTTATCGCTTAATCAATACTTGATCAGCCATCGCGTACCAATGTCTTACTAAGTAAATTAAAATTTAATCAGTACGACCTTCTAAACCAGCTAACTCCTCAGCCGTAGCCGCAGGCGCTTTCATCTCAAACATTTTATCTACATAGGTATAATCGTAGTAACCCAAGCGCGCCAAAGGCTTAATGGATAAAATATCAATTTTACCGTCATCTAAAATAAACTCATCTTTGATATGCACATGCGCAACCCGACCAATGATTAAATCAAAGGTAGAAACAGGATTTCCCGTCGGAATATGCAGTGACTGAACAAACTCAATTTCAAAATTAATCGGTGACTCCGCCACTCTAGCACATGGGGCTTCAAGACAACTAGCTTTGGTGACACCAGCAAATTCAAACTCATCTTCGCCATAAGGCAAAGCTTTAGCCGAACGATTGACCGCCTCCCGCAAATCGTAGGTTGCCATATTCCACACAAACCAGCCTGTTTCTTCAATATTACGCACCGTGTCTTTACGGCTCTTACCATTGTCGAGCACCGATTGATTGGCAACAAACATCACCATCGGTGGATCCCATGTCAGATTTTGGTATTGGCTATAGGGGGCTAAATTGTGTTTACCATCCGCTGACACGGTTGAAATCCAGCCGATAGGACGGGGCACAGCGCTACTTTTAAACGGGTCATATGGAAGACCATGACTACGAGCCCCATCTTTTTTTGGTGAATAATGCATATATGATTTCCTTAATAAAAACATTGTCAACTAACAAAGCAGCCTTGGAGCTTATAAAGTAAACAAACCACTAAGCCTGCCACCAAATACCCGAGTTAAGGTTATCTTAAATTTAGTAAAGACAAATCCATTAAAACGACTTTACTAAAACCACTTTTAAGTAATCGGGCTTATTTAATCATGGGTAATTTCAAGCCATAATTTTTTGCTGTCTCAATAGCAAGCTCATAGCCAGCGTCTGCATGACGCATCACACCACTACCGCAATCATTGACCAACACATTGGCAAGACGTTTGGCAGCAGCATCGGTACCGTCAGCGACAATGACCATACCTGAATGCTGTGAGTAGCCCATACCTACACCACCACCGTGGTGTAATGATACCCAAGTTGCGCCACCTGCTACGTTAAGCATACCGTTCAGCAGTGCCCAGTCTGACACGGCATCAGTGCCATCTTTCATGCTTTCAGTTTCACGGTTCGGACTGGCAACCGAGCCTGTGTCCAAGTGGTCACGACCGATGACAATCGGCGCTTTAAGTTCACCATTTTTTACCATCTCGTTAAAGGCAAGCCCTGCTTTATCCCGCTCCCCTAAGCCTAACCAACAGATACGAGCGGGCAAGCCTTGAAAATGAATGCGGTCTTTTGCCATATCAAGCCAGTTATGGACGTGTTTATTGTCAGGGAACAATTCTTTGATTTTTTGATCAGTTTTATAGATATCTTCTGGGTCGCCTGACAAAGCAACCCAGCGGAAAGGTCCTTTACCTTGACAAAATAGCGGACGAATATAGGCAGGGACGAATCCAGGAAAATCAAAGGCATTTTTGACCCCTTCATCGAAAGCTACTTGGCGGATATTATTGCCATAATCAGTGGCTGGGATACCCAGTTCTTGAAAATGCAGTATGGCTTCAACGTGGATAGCACAAGACCGCGTGGCATCTTTCTTTAGCTGTTCGTGTTGGTTTGGGTCTTGTTGGGCAGCTTTCCATTGTTCGACCGTCCAACCTATTGGCAAATAACCATTAATCAAGTCATGTGCAGAAGTCTGGTCAGTGACAAGATCCGGTTTAAGCCATTTTTCATTGGCTGAAGCGTTTTGTGACCGTTTTACCATCTCAGGTAAAATCTCGGCAGCATTACCTAATAAAGCGATCGATACTGCCTCACCTTTTTCGGTATGTTCTTTAATCAAGCGATAAGCATCATTCAAATCTTTGGCTTGTTTATCAATGTAGCCAGTACGTAGGCGAAAATCGATGCTTGATTGTTGGCATTCGATGTTAAGTGAGGTGGCACCAGCAAATGTCGCTGCTAGCGGTTGTGCACCCCCCATCCCACCAAGACCCGCCGTCAAAATCCAACGACCTTTCCAGTTATTCCCTGTTTCACTTGGGTAGTGCTGACGTCCAGCTTCGGCAAAAGTCTCGTAAGTACCTTGGACAATCCCTTGAGTACCAATATAAATCCAGCTACCTGCCGTCATTTGCCCGTACATGAACAGATCTTTACGGTCAAGCTCGTTAAAATGCTCCCAAGTCGCCCAACGCGGCACAAGGTTCGAGTTAGCAATCAGGACTCGTGGGGCGTTTTCGTGAGTATTAAACACACCCACTGGTTTACCTGATTGAATCAGCAAAGTTTGGTCATCTTCCAATTCTTTTAATGATGCAAGAATTTGGTCATAACATTCCCAGTTACGCGCCGCACGTCCAATACCGCCATATACCACTAGACTTTTAGGATTTTCAGCGACGTCTGGATGCAGGTTGTTTTGAATCATGCGAAAAGGCGCTTCAGTCAGCCAGCTTTTACAAGTCAATGACGTGCCAGTTGGCGCTAAGATGTTACGACTTTCGTCACGGCGGGTGAAATTTTCCATATTAAATCCTTATATTGGGTGAAAATGTTGATTAGTTGGCTAAAAACCAGTTTTCGCGCAATGCCGCCCAATTATTAATGAGTTCAGCATTGAGCACCAATTGCTTTGCCGCTTCAATATCAGGTGCAAAATAGCGGTCTTTATCATAATAGGCGACTTTTTGACGTAGCCTGTCATAAACTACTTGTAAATAAGCGGAGGTGGTCAAACCTTCTTGCTGATGAAAATCTATGCCTTGCGCTGCCGCCAATAACTCAATTGCGACAATCGTAGCGGTGTTGTGCGCCATCTCAAATAAGCGTCTACCAGCAAAGGTCGCCATCGATACATGATCTTCTTGATTGGCAGACGTAGGGATACTGTCAACACTCGCAGGATGGGCGTGTGATTTGTTTTCACTGGCTAAAGCAGCGGCAGTAACGTGCGCAATCATAAACCCAGAGTTGACGCCAGGGTTGTTGACCAAAAACGGCGGCAAACCTGATAACGTGGTATCAATCAATAACGCCACACGGCGCTCACTCATCGAGCCAATTTCACTAATTGCCAAGGCTAAAATGTCAGCAGCAAATGCCACTGGCTCAGCGTGAAAGTTGCCGCCAGAAATCGCCACAGGATTATTATTATCATGAAAAATTAAGGGGTTATCAGTTACCGCATTGGCTTCAATCAGTAAGGTCTTGCCAGCTTGGTTGATTAAATCTAGACATGCACCCATGACCTGTGGCTGACAGCGTAAACAATAAGGGTCTTGTACACGGTCATCGTTGTCGCCTTGGTGTGATGCACGAATTTTACTGCCTTCAATTAACTGGCGATGGGTTTTGGCAATCTCAATTTGTCCATGATGTCCACGCGCTTGATGAATGCGTGGATCGAAAGGGGCATCCGAGCCTTTAGCAGCATCAATCGATAACGAGCCAACCGCCGTCGCTGTTGCCACCAAGTCTTGCGCCATAAAATAACCACGTAGCGTCAGCGCAGTTGAGATTTGGGTGCCGTTAATCAACGCCAAGCCTTCTTTTGCTGCTAACGTAATGGGTTGCAAGCCAGCATCACTAAGTGCTTGTTTGGCAGATAGTTTTTTACCATTAACAAACACTTCGCCTTCACCTAGCATAGCTAAAGTCATGTGTGACAATGGCGCTAAATCACCTGATGCGCCTACCGAGCCTTTGGCAGGAATATTGGGGATAATATTGTGATTGATAATGCCCAATAAGCTATCGACCAATTCACGTCGTATGCCTGACATTCCTTGTGCAAGGCTTGAAACCTTCATCACCATAATCAAACGTACCACGTTATCAGGTAAGCGCTCACCAGTCCCAACCGAATGTGACAAAATCAAATTACGCTGCAAAAGCTCAAGCTCATCGTCACTGATACGCGTTTTGGCAAGTAAACCAAAGCCTGTATTAATCCCATAAGCCGATTTATCTTTGGCAATAATTGCTTCAACTGCTTTGCGTGAGACATCAATCGCCTCATACGCGCTTGCCACTAGCTCAATTGTTACGTCTTGGTCGTAGACTTGGCGTAATTGTTCAAGGGTTAATTTACCAGGTATTAAAGTTAACATAGTCATATTAACCCCTTGAAACCATTGATTTTTTCCATGTTCAGTCCTTGTAATGGAAACAAATGAATATTTGTATATACAAATTATCAACTTATAACTGGTTTAGCAAGTATTTTTTTTGCTATTTTCTCAGTATCATATCAAGTCAATTTGCCAAGTCTGGCAAAGGCTATTTTTACGTTAAATAATATTGTGGTTGTTACTAATGAGCAAAAAAACTCCTCGCTACCTACAAATCAAACAGATGATTTTACAAAAGATTCATGAAGGTGAATGGCAAGCTGGAGAAGCAATTGCACCTGAGCTTACCTTAGCGCAGCAGTTTGGAGTGTCTCGTATGACGGTCAATCGAGCGTTAAAGGAATTGTCTGAAGAAAACGTGCTTGAGCGTCGTCAAGGCTCAGGCACATTTGTGACACAGCGACATTTTAGTCACACTTTTGTTGAAATACGAAATATTGCGCATGATATTCAAGCACAAGACCATCTATATCAGGCGCAAGTTTTGGAGCAACGATTGCTTGAGTTTTCGCAATTGCCTGATAGCATACAGGCACAGTTTTGTACGCCTGTAGAGAAGGATCAAAGTCAAATTGCTACTGTAAAGATTATCCATTTTGCGGACAACGTGCCTTTACAATTTGAAGAGCGTTGGGTCAATCACAGCAAGGTAAGCGATTTTTTAGCGCAGGATTTTACCCAAGTTAATACTAGTGAGTACTTAATTGCCCATGCGCCTTTACAAGGTGGTGAATACACCATATCTGCTAAATTGGCGAATGAAGTAGTCGCAAAGGCTCTGTCTATCGAAGTGGGTGCGCCAGTGTTATTGCTAAACCGTAAAACGTTATCGCAAGACCAAGTGCTTACAGTGGTCAATATGTGGTATGCAGGTGAGCGATATCATTTTCAGGGTACTTTATAGCCTAGCCATGTAATTTATAGCCCAGTTATTAAAACGCTAAAGCACAAGCTAATAAAAATAAGATTTACAGCATTAAAAATGTGTTATGAGGGTAAAAAAATTTACAGGTGCTGAAAAAAGCGTTTGTGATTTTTGGTGCTAATTAAATTAAATAGTGTCGGTATATGCACCATTTTAGTTGTCTACCTCACTGTTATAGAGAATCAATACAGTATCAATCATACATTTAACCTGTTCTAATAATTGGTTTAATGGACTCATTGACCAACACAAAGAAAGTCTTTTTTATCTAACCGTTTGATTTTTATAAATTATTATAAAAAATTATTATTGTTGGCATAAACTTTGCGGTAGCACTTGCATAACATAGAAGGGCTACACTTATGAGTATCAATACAAACCATCAACTTAAAAAAGTATTGGGCACTTTTTCCCTTTGGGGAATAGCTGTTGGCTTAGTCATTAGCGGGGAATATTTTGGTTGGAGCTATGGTTGGGGCAAAGCTGGTACATTAGGCTTTTTAGTTGCGACTACTATTATCGCCGTTATGTATACTACCTTTATTTTTAGTTTTACCGAACTCACTACGGCCATTCCACATGTCGGCGGCCCTTATGCCTACGCCAAACGAGCTTTCGGTGATAAAGGGGGTTTTCTTGCAGGTTATGCGACGCTTATCGAGTTTGTTTTTGCGCCACCTGCTATTGCGTTGGCGATTGGCGCGTATCTAAATGTGCAATTTCCAGAACTTAATGCCAAATATATAGCCGTTGGTGCATATTTTGTATTTATGCTGCTAAATTGGTTAGGAGTAAGTATTGCGGCTGCCTTTGAATTGGTTGTGACTATTTTAGCCATTGGTGAACTATTGATGTTTATGGGCATTGTGGCGCCTGGTTGGAGTTGGAGTAACTTTGCAGCGTATGGCTGGGCAGGTAGTAATCATTTTTCTATGTCAGCTATTGGCGGTATTTTAGCAGCCATGCCTTTTGCGATTTGGTTTTTCTTGGCGATTGAAGGGGCAGCAATGGCGGCAGAAGAAGCCAAAGATCCCGCTCATACCATCCCCAAAGCTTACATCGCAGGGATTTTGACTTTGGTATTTTTGGCATTTGGTGTGATGATTATGGCAGGCGGTGTCGGTGATTGGCGACAATTTTCTGATGTAAATGATCCATTGCCACAAGCGATGAAAGTCGTTGTTGGAGAAAATAGCGGTTGGTTACATTTATTGGTTTGGATTGGTTTATTTGGTCTAGTTGCCTCTTTCCACGGCATTATAATGGGTTATTCTCGACAAATATTTGCTTTGGCTCGAGAAGGCTTTTTACCTAAGCGATTAGGACAACTAAATCCCAAATTTAAAACCCCAGGGGCAGCAATCTTGACCGGCGGCGTGATCGGGATTACGGCAATTTTTAGTGATAATTTGATTAAATTTAATGATCAAAGCTTGACAGCAAATATTGTTACGCTATCTGTATTTGGTGCACTCAATATGTATTTGGTATCTATGGCAGCCTTGTTTAAATTGCGTCGTAGTGAACCAAATTTATATCGTCCTTTCAAAGCACCTTTTTACCCTGTGTTTCCTGCGATTGCATTAGGCTTAGGTTTGTTTAGTTTACTTGCAATGATTTACTTTAATTTTAGTTTATTTGTTTTATACATAGTATTAATGGCGATTGCGTATGGCGTAATGATGATGCTGCGCAATAAACATTTGGCAAGTGTTGCCAATAAACCATTAACCGCCCTGTGAGCACAGTAGACAGTAGGATAGTAACATGCGTTTTTCAACCACGATTGCCAACCATGTTTGGCAATTTGACAGTCTCAAAGAAGTGATGGCAAAAGCAAGTCCATTACGCTCAGGTGATGTACTTGCTGGCGTTGCTGCGACCACGAATATTGAGCGAATGGCAGCTCGCTTTGTACTCGCTGATTTACCATTAGGCATATTTTTGGATGAGCCCTTGCTTGATGACAGTGTGGATGAGGTTAGCCGCTTGATTCGCCAACAGCATGACAGCGTGGCGTTTGCGCCATTTGGTAACATGAGCATTGGTGAATTTAGAAATTGGTTATTAAGCGAATATGCCACTACGCAGATTTTGCAAGATTGTAAGTGGGCATTTACCCCTGAAATGATAGCAGGGGTGAGCAAACTAATGCGCAATCAAGATTTGATTGCGGTTGCTGCCAAGTGTCAAACGATTACTGCGTTTCGCAATACCATTGGTTTACCAGATAGGGTGTCTGTACGCATCCAGCCCAACCATCCAACAGATGATATGCGAGGGGTAATCGCGTCTACTTTCGATGGACTATTATATGGCATGGGTGACGCCGTTATCGGCATTAACCCGGCATCGGACAGTATGCTGATTTTGGGTGATTTATCTAAGATGTTTGATGCATTAATCAATGAATATCAAATCCCAACCCAATCGTGCGTATTAACTCATATTACCAATACTATTGAACTGATAAATAAAGGCGTACCTGTTGATTTGGTCTTTCAGTCCATTGGTGGTACAGAAGCGGTAAATCGTTCATTTGGCGTCGACTTAGCGATTTTGCAAGAAGGCTATGAAGCAGGGTTATCGCTTAATCGTGGTAGCGTTGGCAATAACGTTATGTACTTTGAAACAGGACAAGGCAGTGCATTGTCTGCTAATGCCCACTATGACATCGACCAACAAACCTGTGAAGTGCGAGCTTACGCTGTAGCTCGACAGTTTAATCCATTGTTAATTAATACAGTTGTCGGTTTTATAGGTCCAGAATATTTGGCTGATGGTAAACAAATTTTACGGGCAGCCTTAGAAGATCATTTTTGTGGTAAGTTATTGGGATTGCCCATGGGCTGTGACGTTTGCTATACCAATCACTGTGATGCTGACCAAGATGATATGGACAGTATCATCGTATCGCTTGTTGCAGCAGGGTTGACATTTTTAATTGGTGTGCCTGGGGCAGATGATATTATGCTCAACTACCAAAGCACCAGTTTTCATGATGCTAGATTTATCCGAGAAACGCTCAAAAAACGCGCAGCTCCCGAATTTGAATCATGGTTACAGAAAATGCAACTAACCGACCCACAAGGCCATTTGTTATCTGATGGCAAACAATTTTTAATGGCGCCCAATACATTGAGTGTAAGTTATGGCTAATCTTCCTAATGACGATACAGTCCAATTTTTAATTAACAAAGACGTCATTCCTGACAAAAGCATCACCCAAAATGATTGGCAAGACTGGCGGGAACTGACACAAGCTCGTATTGCTATTGGTCGTGTGGGAGCAGCTTTACCTACCCATGAAGTACTAAATTTTGGCTTAGCCCATGCCCAAGCTTGCGATGCCATTCATACCCCATTAAATATTGACTTATTAAGCGAGCAACTTAAAAAAAACAACTGGCAAGTTGAACACATCCATAGCAAGGCAGCAAACCGTGAAATTTACCTACGTCGCCCTGATTTAGGGCGTCAATTGTCAATAGAATGCAAGGATGCCTTTCGTTTTAACCAAACATCAAAAAATAATTTATCAGCAGAATACGACCTCGTATTTATGGTAGGTGATGGCTTATCGTCTTTGGCCGTGCAAACCCAAGTTTTACCGCTGCTAGAAGCGCTCAAAAATTTTCTTAATCCAAAGCTGCTGATTGCACCTGTGTTTATTGCACAACAGGCACGGGTTGCCTTGGGCGATGCGATAGGTGAACTTACTAATGCTAAAATGGTCATTGTACTCATTGGTGAGCGACCTGGTCTATCAGCAGCTGACTCATTGGGCGTTTATATGACTTACGCTCCTAAAATCGGTAAAAAAGATGCTGAGCGTAATTGTATTTCTAACATTCGACCTGGCGGACTTAGTTCACAAGCAGCCGCATTCAAACTTAACTGGCTAATTGAGCAAGCATTTGAACGCCAGCTAACAGGCGTAGACCTAAAGGATGAAAGTGATAGTTTGTTAAAAATAAACTCGGGATCAACACAGACCATAATTCCAATAGACAACTAAAACAGAACCAAATTAGTATTATTTTAATTCTAAACACCCCCTACCTTGGTAAGTATCGGCACGAAAAATACAGCTAATTACCTTAAATGATTTTTTTACGAGGTATTTTACAGTTAGTTAATACCAATGTTTTTTGGGTCAAACCGCTGCGATAAAAAATCCATAAATACACGAATACGTTTTGGCAAATGGTTTTGCTGATAGTAAATTGCATGGATATCTTGATAAATGGGTTGATTAAAGTCTTCCAAAACGGGAATTAACTGACCGTTTTCAATATCAGAGCTCACAATCAACAACGACAAACAAGCAATACCATTGCCTTGCAACGCTAATTGCCTAACCGTTTCACCGCTAGAAGCCTTGAGCTTGGGATTAACTTGTAAAAGCGCCCCATCTACTGCAACACACCAAGTATTTAACGAAGGCACTTTGCTAAAGCCAATCAGTTGATGGGCAAGCAAATCGTTGGGCGTTGTAGGCATGCCATACTCGGCTAGATAATCAGGACTGGCAACCAGTATTAATCGGGTTTGACATAAGCGCTTGGCGTGCAACGTTGACGCTTGTAATTTGCCAAATCGAATAGCGATATCTGTGTTCTGCTCGAGCAAATCAATATTGAAATCTGTGCTGTTAATTTCAATTTCGATAGCAGGGTACAGGGTTTGAAATTCCTGAATTAATGGCACAAGTACGTGCAATACGAACGATGTGGCAGAATCAATCCTTATCACCCCTGCGATATCTTGGTCAAACTGCAGAAGCTCTTCTTCGGCACATTCTAGCTCATTGATAATGGTACGAGCCTTGGTTAAAAACTGCTCACCTTCATGGGTTAGATTTAATTTACGGGTTGTGCGTTCTAATAAGGTGACACCCAGTTTCTTTTCGAGTTTTTGTAGGGTGCGACTCATTGCCGATGTAGTGACATCACGGCGGTCAGCAGCGGCATTGATTGAACCACTCTCTACTATGGTGATAAATGCCTTTAATTCATCAATCGTTGATTTTGCCATTTTTATACCTTTAAGTATCGTTGATTTTAAATCAATAATATTTTGAATATTATTGCATTTTTTGGCACTAAAAATTTCGGCATAATACGCGCCATGTTAAAACTTATAACGATTTAAAAATTTGAAGCGTATGATGAAACTGAATTTTCCATTACTCGCCTTGGCAGTTGGTGCTTTTGCCATTGGTACGACTGAGTTTTCACCGATGGGTTTTTTACCTGAGATAGCCCAAGGCCTCAGTATCTCGATTCCACAAGCAGGTATGTTGGTGACTGCTTATGCGGTGGGTGTGATGATTGGCGCACCAATGATGACGCTATGGTTTGGTAAATACTCTCGTCGTAAAGCACTGATTTTACTGATGGGAACTTTCACGATTGGCAATATTTTCGCCGCTGTCGCACCGAGTTATCTGGGTCTGATGGCGGCACGAGTAATTACCAGCCTCAATCACGGGGCGTTTTTTGGTATTGGCTCAGTCGTGGCTGCCAGTCTCGTTCCCAAAGAAAAACAAGCCAGTGCGGTGGCGACCATGTTTATGGGATTGACGATTGCGAATATTGGCGGTGTACCGCTTGCCACTTGGTTTGGGCAAAATCTAGGTTGGCGAACTGCCTTTGCGACGATTGCTTCATTGGGCGTCGTGACTATGTTGTCATTGTATAAAGCCTTGCCACCGTTAAAATCGACCGAAGTTACCAATGTTAAACAAGAAATCCAAGTACTCATGCGCCCCCGTGTTTTGATGGCTTTGTTGACAACCGTGATGGGATCGGGTGCGATGTTTAGCTTATATACTTATATTGCACCGAGTTTAAAAACTTTTACCCATGCTTCCGCCACCATGATTACAGTGATGCTAGTACTCATTGGAATTGGGTTTTCGATTGGTAATCACTTGGGCGGCAAGTTTGCAGACCGTTCGATTGATAAAACTTTGATTGGATTCTTAGGGGTGTTAATTGCGGTGATGGTCGCCTTTCCTGTGCTTGCAACTACCAGTGTCGGTGCGGGTGTAGCGTTGGTCATTTGGGGTGCAGCGGCATTTGGTATTGTGCCACCACTGCAAATACGGGTGATGTCAGTCGCTCATGAAGCAGCAGGGCTTGCATCTTCAGTGAATATTGGGGCATTTAACTTGGGTAATGCGGTCGGTGCGGCAGCGGGTGGCTTGGTTTTAAGTTTAAACCTTGGCTATGGTGCAGTGACAATGGTTGGTGCTGTAATGGCAGTATTGAGTTTAGGATTGGTATTTTGGCAAATGAGTTGGGTCAAAAAATAACAACGCAGTAAAAATCTGGTATGCGTGTAGTCATAAAGCAAGACGGCGTAAACTAGGAAATATTTATCCGACTAATATCTTATAATTTAAAAACTTGGGGCGAAACTTGCCCTATTTTTACATTTGAATGCGCTTAACAGAGGCCAACTATCTGTAATAATTTAATAAAGATCGTGTAGGTAAACTAATTTATTTAACTTTAGGTTGGTACGTAGATTGCGATATCGTTAAACATTTGTTATAAAAAAAGGACTGGATGTCAGTCCTTTTCATCCTATAGTGTAAAATAATCCTACCGATATTACCGCTTATTTTGTACCATCGCTTAATTTAGTAGTTGCCTTAATTATTTAAAAAACCTATTCACCCCACTGCCAATGAATGGCTAACTGGTCTAACAAGGTTTTGGCTTGTGGTTGATGTGATGCATCACCATCTAGGTTGACTAGCACAATAAACCCATAAGTAGGGTCGTCTTTGCTGCTGACGGTAGCATTGATATGATGTTGTTGCAGTAATTCACTGACAGCCATCACGGTCGCTTGACGTTTTAGTGCAGGTTTAAATACTTTACCCACGGCGGTTAAGGGTAATGCATCGATCACGTAAATGGCTTTAGGAATTGCCGCTTTTTCGCCAATATTTTGTTGGCAAAATTGCATGAGTTTATCAGTGTCTAAGCTGACACCCGGCTTAGGGGCAACGAATAAAACAGGTAACTCGCCTGTATAGCTATCAGGCTTACCAATGGCAGCACAGCCGGCTACCCCGTCATATTGATAAACCACCTCTTCGATCATTTTTGGGTCAATATTGTGTCCACCTCGGATAATTAACTCTTTTTTTCTACCCGTCAAGAAAAAGTAGCCGTCTGCATCTTGATAGCCCAAATCACCTGAATTAAACCAAGTTTGATTGTCAGAGTCAGTTACCCAAATCCCTTGATTTTGCTGCGCCAAATAATAGCCGAGAAACACATTATCGCCGCGAATACAAATATTGCCCACCTCGCCTGTGCTGGCAACTCGCACAAACTTGCCATGATCATCAAGTATCATCACTTGCATAGGCTGATACGGGAAACGTAGCCCTATTGAACCGATTTTCTTCTCCCCAAATCTTGGATTGGCTGAACTACCACAATTGCCTTCCGTCATACCGTACGCTTCAATGATTTGCACGCCTGTTTGTTTTTCAAATTGCTTGAATACTTCTATCGGCATCGGGGCTGCGCCACACAAACAGTGTTTTAAACTAGCAATATCATGGTCGCCAACTGGTAGATTTAATAATCCAGCAAAAAGCGTGGGCACACCACTAAAAAAACTCACGTGATAATACTCAATAATCGCCCAAAAATTTGCCATCACCCCATCGCCGCGATAGCCCTCTGGCGAAACCAGCAGAATTTCACCCCCCATCGATAACGGTAATAATCCTGTAACCATGACGGCATTGACGTGAAATAGGGGTAGTCCGCACAGCACCACATTGCCCTGATTTAGCATGTCATCACCAAACAATGCCCGTGCCTGTAAGACATTGGCGACTTCATTTTTATGATTACGCATGGCGATTTTGGGCATACCAGTTGTACCACCGGTTCCAAAGAATGAAGACAGCTCCTCAGGCACAATCGCACGGGGGTTAATTAATCTATCTTTGGGCTGGTTTGCAATCCTCGTGTAAAAGTCATGATAGGTGATAGTCTCTGGTAACTGCTGTACAAATTCTTTACTTGCATCTGGCAAGGTTATATTAAGTTGATGGGCGAAATGATGAGCCATCGTCACCCCAATGATATGCTGCAAACTTGGGGTAAGCTTGGCAACCGCTACCGCCTTGTGCCAAAGCTGCGGCTTATCATCTTGATTGGGTAATGGCGCAAGCGTGATGAGTAGCGTGGCTTTGACTTCATTTAATAAGCCGGCAATCACAGAAGGTTCAAGCAATGGGTTAATCGGAAAAATAATACCGGTTGCCTCGCCGCCCCAGATACAAAAGTGAGTTTCGGGTAAATTTGGCAATAAAATCGCAATGACCGTATCTTTATCCGCGCCCAACGAATAAAGCATATTGGCGGTTTGACGTATATAAGCCAATAGTTCCCGATAGCTATAGCTTGTGCTGTTTGGATACTGCGTAGCATTTAAAACAAAAGTAAGGGCTTTTTTATCGCCAAACTGAGCTTCACTATCACATAGCATCTGATAGGTGCTGCTAGGCAGGTTTAAAGGAAAATTTTGTTCATACTGTCCAAGGTCGTGCTGATTTTTTATTTGCTGGTTCATCGTGTCAAAGTCCTTTTTAGTCCTAAATTAAGTATCGCAATACGTCAAAATTGCCTCTAGAAATAATACGGTATGTCAGGCAAAATTTCTGGTATTGTTTCGTACATATTTGCTACAGTTAGCTGATGTGATGGACAAACTCAGTTAACTCATGAAACTACGGGAAAAAGGATGTTCCGATGATTGTACTATTGGGGCAGGCGCGATGACCGTATCACATACCAACGATAGCTATTTTTGGGTTGTCAGTCAGTTTAGTCGTATGAGTGTGCCACAAGCCTATAGAGCGCATACTGTCGCTATAGGTATCCAAGGGGTCGTTAGCATGGTGTTTATCTGGTTATTATCGATTATTCTGCTTTAAGTCACACCCTGTCATAAAATAACTTTAGGAAAAGTACCGTGAAAATTGTTATTGCCCCAGATTCATTTAAAGAAAGTCTCACTGCCAGTGAAGTATGTGATGCCATTGAGACAGGATTTACCACTGTTTTTAAAGAGGCTGACATCATTAAAATCCCAATGGCAGATGGTGGTGAAGGCACGGCTGCCGCGCTTAAAGAAACGCTGTCTGGCGAATGGCAAAGTATCATTGCACATGACCCTTTGATGCGCCCGATTAAGGCAAGCTATGTGTTACTGCCCAATCAAACCGCCATTATTGAGATGGCAAGCTGTGCTGGCTTGCACCTGCTGATACAATCAGAGCGAGACCCAAGTATCACGACCACTTATGGCGTGGGTGAAATGCTACTTGATGCGATTGATAAAGGCGCAAAACATATTATCCTAGGTATCGGTGGCAGTGCCACCAATGATGCAGGTACAGGTATGCTAAAGGCCTTGGGCTATTGTTTCTTGGATGCACAGCATCATGAGCTTGCGCAAGGCGGTAAAGCATTAGCGGCATTGGCTTTTATTGATAGCAGTGGATTTAGCGATAAAATCGCTGATATTAGTATTACCGTCGCCTGTGATGTGACCAATCCATTATGTGGCAAACTCGGTGCTAGCCATGTGTATGCCCCGCAAAAAGGGGCGACGCTAGACGATATCGTTATTTTAGATAATGCACTTAATCATTTTGCCAATATTGCCAGCCGTCAAAATTTCCCCGATAATCGTAATGAAGCAGGCGCAGGTGCCGCAGGCGGTTTGGGTTTTGCGTTAATGACGTTTTTATCGGCAACACTGACTGGCGGGTTTCAGTTAGTAAGTGAATTTAGTAAGCTTGAGCAAATGATTCAGCAAGCAGATTTGGTCATCACCGGCGAAGGGAAAATGGATTTTCAAACGTCCATGGGCAAAGTAGCATCAGGCATACTATCACTTGCCAAAGCAGTGAATGTGCCCGTTATCGCCATTTGTGGCGTGGTCGATGACCCCCACAGCCATTGGAAAGACGATGGTTTTACAATCGCGATGCCCAGTATTCAAACTTTAGGCTCGCTTGATGAGGCACTTGCTTTAGCAAAACAGAATGTTGAAAAGACTGCCTATAATATCGCGATGGCAATGCAATTGGGTCAACAATTAAACCGTTAACATTTAGCCCTATAAAGATGCTCGCATGTTAATTGGTTGCGCTAATAAAATAACAATGACCAACAACGATAAATAAGGATTTACAGATGCAGCTTATTCGTGGACAAAAACTTAAACTGTCAGATGTATTAAACAATTCGCTGAGTTTTAGCTTAGCAACTACTATACCGAGCAATTTAAACTTAGACATCGCACTGTTTGGTTTAGACAGTCAGGGTAAGCTTAGCGACGAAGCCTACATGATATTTTATAACCAACCCCAAAGCCCGTGCGGTAGCCTAAAGCTCACCCAAAATGATAGTCAAATAGTCAGCTTCGATGTCAATTTGGCCACTTTAACCCCGCAAATTGAACGCTTGGTATTAACCTTAACCATTGATGGTCATCAAACCATGGCACAGTTGCCAGCAATGGCAATTAACTTGCAATCTCAGCAGCAGACGGTCGCAAGCTTTCCAATTGACGGCAGTATGTTTCAGCAAGAAAAGGCGTTAATGGCACTGGAACTTTATAAAAAAGATAATATTTGGCGCATGAATGCAGTTGGACAAGGATTTAATGGTGGGTTGGCAGCCTTAATCAAGCATTTCGGCGGTGAGGTGGCTGAAGCAGTGCCTACCCAAGCCGCACCAACGGCGCCCACTACCCCACAACTATCCAAAATTGATTTAAAAAAGAAAATTTCCTTAGAAAAAGCAGAGAAAACAGGTAACGCTAGCATTATTGATTTAACCAAAAAGTCACTGATACAACTGGAAAAGAAAAACCTACTTGATGTACAAGCACGTGTCGCTTTAGTGCTAGATGCCTCAGGCTCAATGAACCATCAATATCATAATGGCGATGTGCAAAAAGTGGTTGATCGTCTTATGCCATTGGCAATTAACTTTGACAATGACGGTAGTTTTGAATGTTGGGCATTTGCTCAATATACCACGCAGCTTGATGATGTCACTTTAACCAATGTAAATCAATTTATTCAAACAACCAAGCGAGGTTGGCGCAACTGGCAGGTGGGCGCAAGGATCAATCAAGAGATACCGGCGATTGAAGCAGTGATTAACTACTATCAACAGTTTGACGATGGTATCCCTGTGTATGTGTTGTTTATCTCCGATGGTGGTGTGGGCAGTGGCCGGCAAATGCAAAAGGTTTTAACGCAGGCAGCAACGCTACCCATTTTTTGGCAGTTTGTTGGCATTGGCGGTCGCAATTATGGGGTGCTTGAAAAACTCGATGATATGGCAGGCCGTATTATTGATAATTGCAATTTCTTCGAGTTAGAGCGTATCACCGTTATCAGCGATGAGCGCTTGTATGAGCTGCTATTAGAAGAGTTCCCCAGTTGGTTAAATGAGGCTAAATTAAAAAGAATTATGCGATAGCAATTTAATTACTAAACTTGCCATTTTCGAGCCATTTTCAGAATTTGAAAATTTTGAGCAATTTGTCACTCGTAAAAGACGCTTAAAACACACCTACTTATTTTCAATCGGTGATGGTACTCAGCCATTACCCTTGACCTTTTTTGCCAATTTGGCAACGATGCTGCGGGATAGTTTACTTGAAAAATATGACTTTAGCTTTCATTGCTTTATTATTGAAAAGATTTTGAACAGGTTATTACTTAATTCATTTTTAAGTTTCTAAAAAAATATGATGATTAAGGCATTAAAATAACGAATAGAACTTTGACTTTATACAGATAATTGTTTAATTTGATAGAGAAAAACATTATCAAATAAATTTGGATAATACATACTATAGTATAGGAGAGCAAAATGGCCATTTCACTCAATAAAGGCGGTAACTTATCCCTGTCAAAAACAGATCCTACCCTAACACGGCTATTAATTGGTCTAGGTTGGGATGAGCGTGCCACATCAGGGGCAGAATTTGACTTAGATGCCAGCGTATTTTTGCTTAATAATACAGGCAAAGTACGCGGCGACCATGACTTTATTTTTTATAACCAACTAAAATCTGACAACGGTGCAGTTGAACATACCGGGGACAACCGCTCAGGGGCAGGTGACGGTGATGACGAAGTGATCAAAGTCAATCTTTCCCAAGTACCCGCCGATATTGAAAAAATTGCAGTCACTGTGACAATCCATGATGCCCAAGCCCGTAATCAAAACTTTGGTCAAGTATCCAATGCCTTCATTCGTGTGGTCAATGAAGAAACAGGGGCAGAGGTAGTACGGTTTGACTTAGCAGAAGACTATTCAATCGAAACTGCCATGGTATTTGGCGAAGTCTACAAACACAATGGCGAATGGAAATTTCGTGCGGTGGGTCAAGGCTATGCAGGTGGCTTAGCAGCTATGTGCCAACAATATGGCGTAAATATCGGCTAAATCAGATTTCAAGCAGCAATTTATCAGTAAAAGAATGATAAAGACTCATTAAATAAAGGATATAAAGATGGCGGTTAGTCTACAAAAAGGACAAAAAATTTCACTTGATAAAGAAGCAGGCACGGCACTGACTCGTATCAAAATGGGTCTAGGGTGGGATGTTGCATCCACCCCAAAATCCGGTGGCTTTTTGGGCAGTTTATTCGGTGGCGGCGGTAGTAATGATAGTATCGATTTGGATGCATCTTGCATTATGTTTGACGCGAGTAAACAGCCCATCGATGCAATCTGGTTTGGTCAATTGCAGTCAAAGGACGGTAGTATCGTTCATACAGGCGATAACCGCACAGGCGCAGGGGATGGCGATGATGAGGTCATCAATGTCGATTTATCTCGTATCCCTGCTCATGTACAGTCACTGGTATTTACCGTCAATAGCTTTACGGGTCAAACGTTTGAGAAAGTTGCCAATGCGTTTTGTCGTATCGTTAATGCCGGCAATAATAGCGAAGTGGCTCGCTATAACTTATCAGCTCAAGGTGGTCATACCGCGCTTATTTTGGCAAAGATTTATCGCCACAATGGTGAATGGAAAATGCATGCCATTGGCGAAATTGCCAGTGGTCGTACCTTTCATGATTTGATGCCTGCTATTACACCACATGCCTAAATTTAAATTGTAGATAACAATGCCCTATTTGCTGTCAATGGGGTATTTTTTTATTCGGATAATAAAAAAATAATAAGGAAACACGATGCCAACTTTGGTACTTGGGGCAAATACGCTTATCCCCCACACGCCTTGCCAAGTGACAGTAACTAGCCAAAATGCCAGTCGTTTTGGGGTTGAGATGGGCTGCGTTTGGATAGCGATGGATGCAAGTCGCCGAGCAACTACTAGCCCTGCTTATCTGCATGAAAGCAAAGATTGGGCAGCGCTGACAGTCGAGAGTGAGAAAAGCCATGTTTGGAAATTAGACTTAGCCAATGTCTTTTCCCAAAATCAAACCCAGTATCTGCAACTGATCGTGTATGCTTACCAAGACGCTAGTGTGATTGCCCCAGCCGTGGAAGTCAATGATCTGGGTATCAAAGTCCTGGGTATTGAAGTCGCTAGCGATATTGACTATGCGTTTCATACCCCAGAGCGCCATATCAAAGCCAGTATTGTACTGGAGATCTACCAGCGTAATGGGCAATATAAATGCCGAGCACTCGCGGAAACATCTAGTCAAAGTCTAGCCAGTTTTGCCGAACGTTTACAAATCAGCCTCGACGCCCGTTACCCTAACAACATGACGACAGGCAACGTTTTGCACGCTATACCAAACAACAGACGTCCTCGCCCTCAGCCAGGTGACACTTGGACTGGGACGGCTTTTGCAATTGATCCCTATCATTTACTCACTTGTGAGCATGTGGTGGACGGGGCAACGCAAATTGCGCTGCGTCAACAAGGCTATCCCGACATGGAATGCCAAGTGTTGCTGGCAGATGAAGGTAGTGATACAGCGTTACTTAAAGTCAATCAGCCTTTACCAAGTTATCTGCCCGTGCGAGAACGTGGCTATGATTTGCTGGGTGAGCAGATTACCACGCTTGGTTTTCCGCTAACAGGTCTTGGTAGTCAATTACAAGTCACCCAAGGCAATATCGCAGGGCTACAAGGCATTGGCAATGATATTCGTTTTATGCAGTTTACTGCGCCAATTCAGCCTGGCTCAAGTGGCAGTCCGCTCCTGCTTCCCACAGGCGAGGTCGTCGGTATGGTTACCCATACCATTGCCAATACCCAAAACATGAATTATGCAGTCAAATATCAGCTGTTATCTGCGCTTTTAACCAGTTGCGGGCTTAATGTGAGCGAGCTTACCCACAATATTAGCCAAACACCCCTATCCACGCCTCAGATTACCAAACAGAGTAAATCTGCTTTGTGGTTAGTTGGCTGTGGCGCTTAGCTGTGGGGCTTGGCTGCTGGTTAATAACGTCTTATTGTCAACTGTCGGATATTTTGCTCAAAGCTATTAATTGGGGTCAGCTTTTTGCATGACGCGCCAGGATTGTAGGTCGTAGATATTGGCACGTTTGCGGGCAGGATGGTTGTTAAGTCAGATTTTTTTTAAGCAATCTTAGTTCAGTTTTTTGAATTTTGCCAACCGCGGTTTTGGGTAATTGCTCAATAAACGTATATTGACGTGGTCGTTTATACCCGGTTAATTGCTCATGACTAAAGGCTTTCAGCTCATCTATCGTCAAACTGTCATCTGATTTGACAATATAGGCTTTAACCGATTGTCCTTGAAGCGCATCTTCAACGCCAATCACGGCACATTCTTGGACTTTCGGGTGATTTAACAGCACCGCTTCAATTTCGGTTGGATAGACATTAAAGCCACTGACGATCAGCATATCTTTTTTGCGATCCATTAATTTGATATGCCCGTTTCGCATCATCATCCCAATGTCGCCTGTCTTTAAATGGCCTTCAGGTAAGAAATAATCGGTGTTGTCAATGTTATGATAACCTATAGTCACATTATCACCTTTGATACAGATTTCACCCACTTCGCCTAACGCCACTTCATTGCCCACATCATCACAGATTTTGATATCGATACTCGGCAAAGGTAGCCCAATATCGCCGGTGTACTCATGATTGGTGAGGGGGTTACACGTGCCTGCACCGATAGTTTCGGACATGCCCCATCCTTCTATTAAGGGGCAGCCAGTGAGCTCAAGCCAAGCTTTGGCCGTGGCGGGTGTGGCTGCCATACCGCCGGCGATTGATAATTTTAGTTCACGGGTATCGACACTTTTAAAATCGGGATGGTTAACTAATGCCTGAAACAAGGTATTAACCCCAGGAAGAATGTGAAACGGCTTAGCAGATAATATTTTGATAAAACCGGCAATGTCTTTAGGGTTGGTCACCAAGGTCATGCGCATGCCAGATTTTATGCCTAACATGGAAAAGATAAAGGCAAAGATATGATATAGCGGCAACGCTAGGATACTATGGAATACTTGTTCGACATTTTTTTGTTGGTTGAGTACCGGCAAAAACCACTGATAGTATTGCTCAACTGCTGTCAAAATATTTCGATGGGTCAGCAAGATGCCTTTGGGTCTGCCAGTGGTGCCGCCGGTGTATTGGATAAAGGCAACATCATCAAGTGATTTGGATGGCTGTTGGTAAGGCATGGATTTAGCGGTTTTCATCACTTGACCCAATCGTAATGGCTGATACTTTTGGTCAATTTGGTAAGGCTCTACCATTTTCTTGACATATTTTACAGCGATATCGACTATTTTACCCTTTAATCCTAACAAGTCTCCTAAACGGATAATTACGACTTTTTTCACTGGGGTTTTATCAATGATTTTTTGTAAAGTGTGAGCAAAATTTTCTAAAATAAAAATAACTTCGGTATTGGCATCAATCAACTGAAACTCTAATTCACGAGCTGTATGTAGCGGATTAATCGGCGTCAAAACATACTCTGAGCGAATCGCACCTATCATGACCGGTAAATACGCTTGTACGTTAGGCAACATGATAGCGACACTGGCATTTGGGCCCAAGGATTGGGATTGTAGCCAGCGGCTGACTAGGCGTGCGACGTTATCCGCCTGTTGATAGCTGATCGCTCGCTCCATATTGCTGGTGAATTCTCGGGAGGCAAAGGCCGTTAAACGATCATCAAAAAATTCTATTAACGATTGATCAGTTAAAGCGTGAATGTGTGCGGCGGTGGCAGGGTCATAAAATTTTGTCCAAAAATTTTCCATGTTGTTATCCTTTTTCTGTCCTTAGAAAATAGGCTAATAGGCCCTTGAAAAGGTTTTTTCCATGGGCCTATTAGGGTGCGCGTATTGCCGCGCTTTTTGATTACTATCAATTACTGTGCCTTGAGTTGATAGTGACGCAAATGAATAGCCTAGTTGCAATCATTATCACACCAAGGCTTAACATTACCATACTCATCTTGATTAGCAAATAGTTCATGACAGGCGGCTTCTGCCAAGGTTAAAATAGGCGTCACGCACACATCAAATTGGGTAAAGTAGTGCTGCCAGTGGCTAAGTGGCTGCGAGGCAAATTTTTGGGCAATAGCCTTGGCAGCGGCTTGGCTCTGCGGATGAGTAGGCAGTACGCCCATTTGCCAATGGCTAGCCGCATGTTCATTAACGTCTAACGCTTGACACAAGCCTTGCCAAAACTTTAGCTCAAGCGAGCCGACTGCCATATAACGACCGTCTTGTGTCTGATATAGCCGGTAACATGGCAGCACGCCGCCTAAAAAATCCTGCTCAGGCGTCGGTGTTACCTGTGTTAATGCTTTGACAAATTTTCCCGTCGCTTTTGGCATCACCAAATGGTTGTATAAACTATGGGTCATGCTGATGATGATATGGCGACCTTTGCCAGTTAGCTTGGCATTGACAACGGCCGCTAATAAAGCGATGACCGCCGTGTCACTCCCGCCAGCCAAGTCGGCAAATTGCACATTGGGCATGGCTTGTTCACCCGATGCGGTTTTGAGTTGGTCAAGTACGCCACTCATTGCCATAAAGTTGATATCGTGCCCGGCTTTATCCGCCCAGTTGGGCGTCGTACCATAGCCAGTGATGGAAACAATCACCAGCTTTGGGTTGTCCGCAAGCAGTGCCTGTGGCGAAAGTCCCATGCCTTCTAATACGTTGGGGCGGAAACTATCAATCATCACATCAGCAGTGGCAATGTCGCTTTTAAGCTTAGCAATATCATCGGGGTGCTTAAAGTCCATTTTGTGACAAGCTTTGCCATGATTTAAAGCATCAAATAAATTGCCCAACGCCCGGGCAGGGTCACCTGGCTTAGGTTCATATTTGATCACATCTGCCCCCAAATCAGCGAGCAGTCGTGTGGCAAATGGACCCGGCAAGTTGCGTGATAAGTCAATAACTTTTAGCCCTGTTAAGCAGTCAGCTATACCCAGTGCGGCTATGGCGTCATTCATTAACAAACTCCTTATGCGCCTTTGCCATAGCTACTAAAACTTGGGCAGGGGCAAAGCGCTCGCCATAACGCTCGGCAAGTTGTTGACTGCGTGCGACAAAATTATCAACGCCATAGGCATTAATAAACTGCAAAGTACCCCCATGATGCGGGGCAAATCCCCAGCCAAAGATAGAGCCGATATTGGCATCTGCGATTGAATTAATCACGTTTTCTTCATAACAACGAGCGGTTTCATTGGCTTGGATAAACATAAAGCGGTCAATAAGCTCTTGCTGAGTAGGCTGCGTGTCTGCGACAGGGAATAAGTTTGATAGCCCGGGCCACAGTTGTTTTTCACCTCCCTCTGGGTAGTCATAAAACCCTTTGCCGACTTTTTTACCCAAACGCCCGTGGGTTTTGCCCATCAGCTCAACCACGCTATCGGCGGGGTGATGGGGCATTTCTTTGCCTTCTTTTTGTAAATCTTTTTTGGTTTGCTCATTAATATGCAGCATCAGACCTAAAGACACCTCGTCTTGCAGTGCCAACGGTCCGACAGGCATACCTGATTTGATACCAGCTACCTCAATCAATCGGGGATGGACGCCCTCAGAGAGCATGGCAGAGCCTTCGGTGATATAGGTGGCAAACACACGAGACGTATAAAAACCACGGCTATCATTGACCACAATCGGCGTTTTGCCAATTTGTAATACATAGTCAAAGGCTTTGGCTAACGTAGTTTCATCGGTTTGCTCGCCCATAATGATTTCAACAAGCGGCATTTTATCGACAGGTGAGAAAAAGTGTAAGCCGATAAATTGCTTAGGACGGCCACTCGCTTTGGCTAAACCGGTAATTGGCAAGGTTGAGGTATTTGACGCAAAAATCGCATCGCTAGCGGTGACTGCTTCTGTTTGCTGGGTACACTTGGCTTTAATATCACGGTCTTCAAACACCGCTTCAATCACCAAGTCACAATCCGCTAAATCTGCATAATCCGTGGTGGTTTGAATTTTATCCAGTAAGGATTGTTTTTTGCTATCATTGCTTCTGCCTTTGGCAATCGCTTTATCCAGCAAGTTTTCTGAATACGTTTTGCCTTTATCCGCATTTTCCATCGTGGTATCGAGCAATACCACGTCAATGCCTGCCTTAGCAGAGACATAGGCAATACCTGCACCCATCATCCCTGCACCCAACACACCGACTTTTTTGGTTTGATATGGCGGGATAGATTTTGGACGAGATTGGCCCTTGTTGATGCTGTTGAGTTGGTGCCAAAGCGTGCCAATCATATTTTTTGACACTTGTGACATGGCACAGGCGACAAAATAGCGCGACTCAAGCGCCAGACCAGTATCGATGTCCACTAAGCTACCTTCAAACACACATGATAAAATGTGGGTAATGGCAGGATAGTTGCCATGCGATTTTTGATTCGCCATCGCAGGGGCAATGCTCAGCATTTGGGCATTTTGCGGGGTTAAGGCGTTACCTTGAGGGATTTTAAAGCCTTTGTCATCCCAAGGCTGCTGAGCGGTTAGATGCTCATGAATCCACTGTTTGGCTTGTTCAATCAGTGACGTTTTATCAGTAACTACCGCATCGATAATGCCAAGCTGATGAGCGGCTTGGGTGGTAAGCTTAGTACCTTGGGTCATCAACTCTAACGCTTTTTGCATACCGACAAGACGCATTAAACGCTGCGTACCACCGCCCCCAGGTAATAAGCCCAACTTGACTTCAGGCAAGCCATATTTGGCATTCGGTTGGTCAACGGCAATGCGATAATGACAGCCCAACGCTACTTCAAGCCCGCCACCTAAGGCAGTGCCTGTTAATGCAGCGACGACAGGTTTACCGCAGGTTTCAAAGCTGCGTAACACCTTTTTGAAATGTTCAACAAAATCAAAAGCTTGCTTGGGGGATTGGATATTGGCAAATTGGTCGATATCGGCACCCACGATAAAGCTATCTTTATCGCTGGTGATGATAAGCCCTTTGCTGTCTTTGTCTTGAATAAAACTTTGAACGATTTTTTCTAAATCATTGCTAAAATGCTCATCAAGCACATTCATTTTGCGAGATTGTTGAATGGTCAAAATGACAATATTATCGTCGTCAGTGGCAGAAAAATTGGCCAATTGATTCGCCGCTTGGCTGGTAAGACTGGTCATAGAAACATCCTTTTTTCTTAGATTTTTTAATTCAATTAAATAGGCGACTTAAACACGTTCAATAATCGTGGCAATACCCATACCGCCACCGACACATAAGGTCGCAAGTCCAGTGGTCAAATCACGACGCTCCAATTCATCTAACAAGGTGTTAATCAAAATTGCCCCTGTTGCCCCTAATGGATGTCCCATAGCAATCGCACCACCGTTGACATTCACGATATCTATATTAAGCCCTAAATCTTTTGCCGTTTTCATTGGCACCGCTGCAAACGCTTCGTTGATTTCCCATAGGTCAATATCAGACACCTGCATATTCGCCCGGGCTAAGGCTTTTCTTGCAGCCAGTGTCGGACCTGTTAGCATAATCGTCGGTTCTGACCCCACCACTGCCGCCATCGTGACTTTGGCACGGGGTTTTAAATTCGCCGCTTGTCCCGCTGATTGACTACCAAGCAGACATAACGCGGCCCCGTCAACGATACCTGATGAGTTACCGGCATGGTGCACATGGTTAATTTTTTCAATCGTGGCATACTTATCTAAGACTACTTTATCAAAGCCCATTTTTCCTGGCATGGCAAACGAGGGCTTTAATTCTGCCAAGCGTTCAACGCTGGTATCAGCGCGAATGGTTTCGTCATGGTTTAAAATCATCAGACCATTGATATCTTTAACAGGAATAATCGATTTAGCAAAATACCCTTGCTCAGAAGCCTGCTGGGCTCTGCGATGAGACTCGGTGGCATATGCATCAACATCACTGCGACTAAAGCCTTCTAATGTCGCAATCGTATCAGCGCCGATGCCTTGTGGGGCAAAGCCGGTGGCGGTATTGACGCGTGGGTCCATGTACCAAGCCCCGCCGTCTAACCCCATTTTGACACGGCTCATAGACTCCACGCCACCTGCCACCACCATATCTTCCATGCCCGACATGATTTTGCTCGCGGCTAAATTAATTGACTCTAACCCTGATGCACAAAATCGCGATAAAGTAACGCCCGCCACCGATTCTGCCCAACCGGCATCAATTACCGCAATTCGGGCGATATCCGAGCCTTGCTCACCAACAGGGGTGACACAACCTAGTACCACATCATCCACCAACTGCGTGTCCAACTGATTGCGCGACTGTAAATTTGTCAGCAGTTCTCTGATTAACCAAATTGGAGCGACTTGGTGCAAGCTGCCATCGGATTTGCCTTTGCCACGCGGCGTGCGGATAGCATCATAAATATAAGCGGTATTACTCATTTGATTTTCCTTAATCATGATTAAAATTTGTCAATTGCTAATGGCTAATCCTAATATCTGATACTAATATCTAGGCTAGCTAAAAAGTGGCGCAGCCATATAAAACGATGAGTTACATAAAACGAGACGCCAACTCTTTCATGATTTCATTGGTACCGCCATAGATTTTTTGCACTCGGGCATCAGCATATAATCGGGCAATCGGATACTCCAGCATATAACCATAGCCACCAAATAGCTGTAAGCATTCATCCGTGACTTTGGCTTGTTTATCCGTGGTAAAGGCTTTTAATAGAGCGGCATGTTGTACGGTCAGTTTTTTGTTAAGATGGGCCTCGAGTGCCGCATCACACATTGCCCTGACGGCAAGGTAGTCCGCATTACATTCGGCAAGTTTAAATCGGGTATTTTGAAATGACCACACAGGCTTGTTAAAGGCGTGGCGTTCTTTGGTATATTCGATGGTAAGCTCAATCGATTTCTTAATCGCCCCCGCCGCCGCTAAAGCAATGATTAAGCGTTCTTGTGGCAACTCTTGCATCAACTGAATAAAGCCCATGCCCTCCACACTGCCCAATAAGTTTTTTTGTGGGACACGCACATTATTGAAGAACAACTCTGAGGTATCTTGTGACGATAAACCGATTTTCTCTAAGTTGCGACCCCGCTCAAAGCCTGCTAAACCATCGGTTTCTAATACCAAGAGAGATACCCCTTGAGCGCCTTTTTCGCGGTCGGTTTTACAAGCGACGATAATTAGGTTGGCTAACTGACCATTGGTAATAAAAGTTTTAGAACCATTTAAAATGTAGTCATCACCGTCTTTAACGGCATAGGTTTTGATAGCTTGCAAATCTGACCCCGTCCCTGGCTCGGTCATCGCAATCGCACCAACCAATTCGCCCGTTGCCATTTTTGGTAACCAACGCTGTTTTTGCTGTTCACTGCCATGATGCAAGATATAAGGTGCCACAATACCTGAATGCAAAAAGCCACCAAATCCGCTCAAGGCCGCATCGGCTTGGGCATAAATCAATGCCGCTTCATGACGAAAGTCGCCACCGGCACCGCCATACTCTTCAGGCATCGACGCACATAAAAAGCCCATCGAGCCTGCTTCAAGCCATGCTTCTTTATCCATCATGCCGTTTTTTCGCCACTCGATGTCTTTATCAATCCAAGTTTGAAAAAACTTCTTGGCAGTCTCTTCTAGCATGGCGACTTCTTCGTTCATCCAGCTTGATTCAAAATGGTTGATCATCCTTGATTCCTCGTTCGTTATTGAGAGATTAATTAAACCGTTATCATAGTAATATTAATTACTACCTTAAAAAATTGCTCGGCTATTTATAGTTATTTATCCTTAAATTATATTATAAAGGTAATTTATATTACCATTCTAATACTAACTATAAACCCTAATATTATGATTAAATAGCCAAATAATACCGCCATAATAACAAAGATAAAAAATGAGAACAATATTGTCTGTAGATATGGTAATATATATTACTATTTTTTAAATATCTAAATAGAGAATGTTATGACTGCGTTGAAAAAGCCAATGACGCTTGGACGTCCTAGTAATGCAATGGGTGATTTAACCTTACTTGCGCAGATACGACCTGCAACCTTAGATAAAATCGAAAAAAGTGTGATTACGCTGTATGCCAGTGGTGAGAGTGAGGTCGCTGCGGATAGTGTGACAATGCAGTCAATTGCAAAACACGCGAACGTGTCACTGCAGACCTTGTATAAATATTTTGGCGATAAAAACACGCTAATTTATGTGATTTTAGATCGAGTGCTTAGTCGCCTAGCCGCTCGAATGATTGACCATTTGAGCGGTATTGATAGTGTTAAAGACCGGCTGCGTAAGACGCTATGGGTGATGTTTGATTTTGTTGACCACAATCCTGATGCGGTATTGTTTTTTTCTACAGCGATTCCTGTCTCCCACTATCAACATATTGCCATTTATGAAAACAAGGACTTGATGGAAGCTTTTTTGCAAGTGTTGTCGGATGGGCAGCAGCGTGGGGAGCTTAATCAAAATGTCTCGCTTAAAACCTTATTAGATGTGTTTATGGGGTTTATCACCCGATTGGGGCTGATGCACGTGTTAAGACACTCTGCCAAACCGATGACGGCTGACTTTGATCCTTTGTTTGATATCCTATGGCAAGCTATTTCACGGCATGACTGAGAGAATAAAAAAAAACCCAAGTCCTTAGATTTATTTGTTCTAAGCTGGGCAGTTTAGGCTTTTTTAGAGCGTAATGAGTGCTCCTTGGTATATCAAATAGCTGGCACAGCCTGATTTTACGTTCAGATTTAGCAACTTGCTCTATTAGCGAAAACCGAGACTGTCTTGTGCCAATAGAGCGGATGCCCACTCGAGGATAACTCTCGCCTTTCGTCGGGGCGAAGCAGTGCTTCGCTTATCCCTCCTCATTTAAGATATCTCGTTCTAGCTTAAGTTGTGCCACTTTTTTTTTAAGTCGCTGGATTTCTTGTTGTTTGGGCGTTATCGCTCTACCTGAACTTAATGGTTTACCTGATTGTTCGACACGATAGCGTTGTAGCCACTTTTCCAAAGTTGATTTGCCAACATTGTATTGACTGGCAACATCAGGAACTTTTTGCCCTTACTCTTCAATCAGTTTGATGAGTTCAAGTTTAAATTCTGGTGAGTATTGATTTCTTACTTTTGTAATGAGATTATTTCTCTACTGAAGGTATTATAATCTCTTATTAACTGTCGTGGTTTATTATGCTACTACACATCACACTCACTTGACGTTTTAGTGCAGGTTTAAATACTTTACCCACGGCGGTTAAGGGTAATGCATCGATCACGTAGATTGCTTTAGGAATAGCAGCTTTTTCGCCAATGTTTTGTTGGCTTTACGATTAAATTGAGTAGTTATGGATGATACTTATAAATGACATAAAAAAGCATATTAATCCTAAATCATTAATGTAAAATTAGTTCTAATTTGGTTTTTAATTATAACTAATTTTACATTTTTTTAATTTTAATCTAAAACTACTAGTTGATAATTTTATTTGGTGTATTGATTCAGTCCGTCCGTTAATCTATCAATAATTATTTCTCTAAGCTTAACAGGCTCAATGACTTCTGACATATGCGACATACTGATTAGCCAATCTTCAAGCCTTACAGTATTCATCACGGTCGCTGTAAGTAACAAGTTTTTTTCATCCAGCTTTTCTAACTTCTGATCGTTTGACAGTGGTCGCTCGGTCAGATGTTGGGCAGCAATATGATTAATTTTAAGCCTTAATATAATTGGCTTTCCTCGCTGCGTTAAATGGGTTTCAAGCATGCCCTTTCGACTTAATTCTTCCAAACTTAAATCATTCACCCAATTGGGTATTGGCTCTTCTAAAATCTGTACTGATTGGATGCGTATGATGGCGTAATTGCGGTTAGCATCTAAATAGACTTTTTCAGGCGTCGATATACTCTCCTCTATTTTGTAAAAAGCAGTTAGGTAAATCATATTATCGATAAATATCAATCCTCTTGGATAAACCCACCGCGTAACAGGCTCATTTGCCCACTTCGCTAGATAACTTATTTTTAATCTTTTACAATCAATGATCGCTTGATGAATAGTTTTTAGAATATGCTCATCGTATTTAGGGGCTTGCAATAAACTTGGTATCGTAAATAGGTGGTTTTTCCATTGCCCAAGCTGACTAATTTGATATTGCCGATTTTGATGATTTTTGACGTTGGCAATCTTGGCAGTTAATTTATTATGAATATTTTTAGGTAAGTAGTTGGCAGTGAATTTATCAAGCATTTCCCAAAAAAATAGGTTTTCATTGTCAAAGCTATCTAGGGTAAAGTTGGGGTGAAGGTAGTATTTTGGGGTTTTACCTGCAATTGAACCTTCTTCCCATGCTGGCATACGACACATAGAGTTATCGCCAAACAGTGAATACAATGAAAGCAAGTCTTGCTCTAGGAGTTTGGCACGGCTTTTGGCTTTGCCGCCTGTGGGGTTAAACCTGGTTAATAGCTCGCTTAGGGTTTTGGCGTTCTTTTCGCCTTTGGGTAAATTTTGATATAGCAGAATTAAGCGTTCTCCACGGTTTTTTTCCATGATACTAGGCATTATTTTTCCTAAAATGCTAAAGTTTGGTTAAATCAAATTGTTGCACATTGCCATTTAAATCGACTTCATAAATCCTCATTTGACTAACTTCAATCGCTGTCAAATAACCACCACCATGTGCAAAGGTATCGACACAAATTAAGCCATTTTGATGGTAAACTTTGCCGTTTTTTTGTGCTGAATGTCCGCAAATGATGGTTTTGCCTGAGATGTGAGTATTTTGTCCATCGGATGGAATAAACTGCCAGCGTAAGCTGTCATCGGTTTGTTTATTCATTGGTAGGTGTGGCAATGGTATAGCGTGAGTAAAGATAAAATCATCTGTTTGGTAATAAGGCAGACTCGTTTTTAACAGTTTGTAGTAAATATAAGGAATTTGCAGTAGCCCTTGCAAATCAGTGGTTACGCCAAAGGATTGTAGGGTTTCGATACCACCAAATTTTAGCCAGTATTTGAGATATTCTCGCTCATGTATGGCACCGAGCATCATTTCTTCGTGGTTGCCTTTTATCAAGATGGCTCGACAAAGGGTCTGATAATGCAAGATGGTATCAAGCACGCCTTTGCTATCTGCTCCCCTATCGATGACATCGCCTAAGAAAATCAGTGTGTCATCGGATTGGATATTTAGGGCGGATAGTAAGGCGATGAGTTGTTGATTGCAGCCATGTATGTCGTCAATAGCGTAGGTTTTTGGAGTGGTCATTGTGGTTGATTGAGTAACCGCTTATTTAGTATATCTATCATTTCATGTCCATGTTTTTCAATTTGAGTTTTATCCCATTCATCTGCTTTTTCCATCATGATAGCAAGTTTTATGCTGTTATATTGACTATTGCCAAAATTAGCTTTTTTAGCTTTGGGCATATTATTGGTAAATTTGGAATTCGTGCTTGATGAAATTAAACATAAGTTTCCAAAACTATGCAAAACATCTTTTATAGTCTCATCTTGATTTTCTTCCGATGGATTTTGGGGATAGAAGTGTTCAACAGAACTTCTAAAAGTGAATCGAAAATTAGGATAGATATTACGATATTCCTTACTTTTCCAGAGTAAATAATCTAATCGGTTAAAGATGAAATTCGGGACATTTGTACCACTATTTAAATATTTATCAATTGCAGTCGTTGCATTAATATCACGCGTATCTGCTGTAATTAATTCAAAAAAATCAAGCCCATTGCCATAGTGTCCGAAATAGTATCGGTCACTTAAATTTTCTAAATAATCGATATAACTTTTGGCTTCTATATCTTTATCTTTGATTTTTTGATTGACTAGCCATCTTACAACAGCATATAGCCAATTTTTATACATTCGTGATGGATTGGATACATGAAACATTGATAATAACATAATGACATTTTGGTTTAGAATAGCATCGCTAAAAGTGTTGTTATATTGATAGCTACTCTTGTCAGCAGGCTTTAGCGTTAACAATGACCAATGGTCATCTTTTTCTTTCGAGGTATCAGTCTTAATCACATAACGGTCAAACAAGAACCTTATTTGTAACAATAATAAGGCAAAATTTTTGATTTCAGTTTGATGGTCGTCTTTATCCAAAAACTTAAAACTTTCTAGCAAATTTCTTTCATCTAATGGAATTTTTTTAGCTGAAATTTGTTTATAAGGATATTGTTCAACATAAATTTTTAGAACATGCATTAAAAAATTCGAAAAATCAATAACGGGATTAAATCTTTCAGAAGTTTCATTTTTATTTTCTTCCTGTCCTTTGAAATGGCTTTCAATAATGTTAATAATAGTAGGCTGCAGATTATCACGATTACCTACCTCGTCTCTGCTAGTCTGTACACTGGCTTCATTATTAGGTTTGATAAAATATTGAGAAATACTATCAAATTTATCAGGTAGTGATTGCCAGTCTTCACCGAAAAACTGTTTCCTAAATGCAGTATCAAAACTCATTATCATATAGCGATTCATATCAGAGCAAGCATCCCAAATCTTCGAGAATGCACCTTGGTCACCATTAATTTTCGATAGTTTACTCATTAATCTAGCCTTCAAAACCTCATGTTTTTCTAGCTGTTCACCTCGAGTATTCATAATTTCAAAATAATGATTTAAATCAGTTTTAGGCGGGACTTCTGTTCTAATTACTTCTACTTTGCTCAATAAAAAATTGACAAACTTATCTGGGTTATTGTCATCAAGATATTTTTCAATGGCATCTATAGCATCTTTAAAATTACTGGGTAAAGATCCTGATGAATTCTTCCCAGAAGATAAATTTTCTAAAACTCTGTCTGATTCTTTGCGATATTCAAAACTAATATTGTTGGCTTCAGGTAATTTTTCTTTCAGTTGGCTATTTTTTAACACCTTGACAATAAGGGTTAACGTTGTCAAACGCTGTTGCCCATCAATGACTTCAAATTTGCCATCATCTCTTTTAAATACAATCAAACTGCCAACGTAATAGTTGTTATCAGGCGTTCTATCCATTGCATTTTTGATATCGGTTAATAATGCTTCAATTTCGACCTCTCCCCAAGCATAGTTACGTTGGTAGATCGGGATTATATAATGGTCTTGGCTTAGTAATTGTGATATAGATAAGGTATCGGGTTGACTCATTAGACATTTACTCCAAAAATCTCTTTCATTTTTTTATCAGTATTTTCAAATTCTGTATTAAACGTCATTTTAGGGAATTGTAATGCGACCTCAGGTGAGTATGCTTTTTCAATATGCTTGAGCAAGCTATCAGAGGAGATAGCATGATTTTCTATAGTTTTAAACCCAATACGACCATGATGGAATCTTAGTCTATACACCCACCAAAATGCCTTGTTAACAAAGCGTTCTAGTTCTACATCGCCAAACTTATCATAATAAGTTAATACTGTATTTTCAAACAGCATTCTTAAATATCGGTCACCTGTACGAGAATAGCCTTGGTAATTGTTTAAAAATTGAATTAAATTTTCTTTTAAAACATCATTAAAGTGCTTGCCATTAATTTTTTTAACTATTAATAGCTTACCTGTCTTGTTATTGAATAATTCATCATATAGTTTGCGGTAATGCTCGATATAAGCAAAAAATAATTCTCCGTTGATGATGGGTTGATTAATTTGAAATCCTAAGTTAAGAAGCTCAGGATTATATAAATTCGGATTGGATTGGATAAGCTGTGAAAGTAACTTTGCAGTTTTCTGGGTATGTAAATAAGGGTATTTAACTTCTTCAGAAACACCTTTAAACGTGTTCAATTCTTGGCTTGTAAAGTTTTCACTCTCAAGATTATAGTGCCAACGGCGAAGACGAAATAATACCTGATTGATAATTTTGCTCAAATTTGGAGTATTTTTATCAGCTAAAGCAGCTTGTTCCCAGTTCGCAACACTCTTTAAAACCAAATATTCAGGTTTACTTTTCATTTCTCGTAGATGATACGCTTTTAATAAATCATAGGATTCTAAAGGCTTACCTCTGGAGTTTTGTGAATCAAAAAATTGGAAGGCTTCATCCAAATCTTCTAGCTTAATGCAGACCATTTCACATTTTTCTAAAATGTATTTCTTAAAATTGGATTTATCTTCTTTGCTAATATTGTCTTTAATAAAATCTTTTAAAAACTCATAGTTTTGATAGATATTTACATGGCTAGTTGTATGATTAAATTCTTCTTTCAATAACTTGATATTTTGATAATCTAATAAATGTAGAATTAGAGATAAAGTCACTAAACGCTGTTGTCCATCTACAATATTATTATCAATATCAGACTGAACTTCGTTATTCATTTTATTAGTATGATGATATAAAACAATCGTACCAATACGATAAATAATATTTTGTTTAAAGTGCTTCAATATATCAATAATAAGCTGTTGTGCATGATTAACTTGCCACTTATAGGGGCGTTGATATTCAGGTATTCTAAGATTTATATCAAAAATTTCTTGAATTTTTTTGATAGTGGCTTTTGCTTCAGACATTTATTTTTTTCTCCAAATCAATTAGGACTTCCAAAGCCCCCAAATCTATACCATAGCAATTTAACTTATCAGGTACTTGCGGTTCTCGCAGATTAACACGCAGTAAGCTTACTGATTCGTTGATTGGATGCTGGACCAATCGCTCACCAAAATTACGCACACTTGGTACAGCCGTCCCCGCCCCTAACTCAATAATGGCTAGATTCTTAACTTGCTTCAGCCAAGCAATGAGTTTTTGCTCTTTTTCATCTTGCATCTGTGACTGCCAATGCCAATCGCTAAACATCAAGATATTGGGGCGCGCCATACCACCACAATGTGGACAGGTTGGAAATTCATTGATTAGCTGGCAATATTCTTCATCGACTACGGGCTTGAAATCGTCCGCTGACCAAATAGCTTGCGTGCAATTATCCAAACACTGCAACCAATGAATCGAACCATGACATTCAAATACTTGGTCATCATCAAATCCAACTTTTTGAAATTCACCATCGACATTACTGGTAAATACAAATGAGCCATTTTTAAGATTGGGTAATGTATCTGACCATTGTTTGAGTAGATGAAAACCTTGATGCGGTTCGACAGCTCGATACGCATTGAGCCTTAAACCATAAAACCCCCAAGCCAGTTTTGGATTGGTGTGGAACAATTCTGGCGTTGCCATATCGACAAAACTTTTACCCAGATGTTTAAGCGGTGGATAAGCTTTCCAAAAGCCTTGGTCGCCACGAAAGTCTGGCAAACCTGAATCGACCCCCATCCCTGCGCCTGCGGTGATGAGTAAGCCATCAGCTTGTTTAAGGTGTTCGGCAAACTGTGTCAATTTGGTTTGATTATCCATTTTTATTCTTTTCCTGTTGTCGTCTGAGATATTCTTTAATTGAATTACTTGTTCCTTGAATTGGCTTAGTTGATTGCTTTGGTATATTCTGTTCTCTAGTGACTGACTCACTATCATTTTCTTCATCAGAATAAATTAACAACATACAAACGCAACAACCCTGATCACCCTCTTTCCAAGAATCAAATTCCTCAAAAAAATTAACTTGATAAAAAATATCAACCTCATCGACATCAATATTTTCTTGCACTTGATTATTAATAAATTCCAGTTTTTCAAAATCAAAACTACTATCTGCAAAAATATTAATCATCATACCTTTTAATGTATATTTGGAATCGCAAGCCTTAAATTTTTCTGTTAATTGCTGGCAAGCAATCCCTACACAATTTTCACCAATCCTGGAACTCTGCAGAAATTGAATATTTTTTCCGTAAGAAAGTGCCGTTTTCACGTCATACCAGTCTATACCGATAAAATTACCATATGCATTCATAAAAGACAGACCATAAACTGCCAACTCTATTTCATCTGAGCCACAATGAATAATGTTGTCTGCAATTTTTAAGCAGTCGTAACTCTTACCAGTGGTATTTAGAGCAATAAGAACTTCAGTTTTTGTGGCTTCTCGATATTGCTGGACTTGTTCGGCATCAACATCGTCATTGACAATGAAATAGGTGATGAGATTGAAACTATCCGCTAATTTGTTAGGCTCATATAATTTGTGTTCCCATTTCTTGCCATTGTCTCTTTCAGTAAACGCAGCAAAATCTAAATATTCAAGCATAATAAATTCCCGTTTTTTAAATGGTTTAAGAAGTTAACTTTCACTTTTATTACTTTGCTGTTGTCGTCTGAGATACTCTTTAATTGAGTTGCCTACTCTTTGAGTTGGATTAGTGGTTTTCATCTGTATATCGTCTTCTATAATAACTAGCTCAATATCATCTTCTTTATCGGATAGTTAGATGATAGGTTCTTTAATTTTGGGATAAGCTGTTCACATGCTAAAGCCACACAATTTTCACCACTTGGCATACCATGTAAAAATTCAATATTTTTGTTAACAGAAATTGCCCATTTTACTTCGTCTCAACTCATACCAATGATGCTACTACTGCTATGTAGTCGTTGAAATGCTTGCATAACTAAAGGCACTTCATTTGGTGAACACAAGATGACATTATCCGCAAATTTTAGGCAATCATAATCTTTATTCGTGGTAGTAATCGCAATCAAGCATTCCGTTTGCGTTTGTTGGCGATAGCGTTGCAAATCTGCCAAATCAACCTCATCACTCGCCACAAAAAAAGTGACTTCATTTTTGTCATTGGCAATTTTATGTGGTTCATATTTATCGACTTTTACAATATCACTATCAAGTACTGACGAATTATTTTCCATTTCACATACGCCTTTTCGCTTTAATGCTCATCAAACCTTACTAAAATTGCGGTTGCATTATCATACGCACGACCTTTAGAGGCATAAATTTGTTTACGTAGCTGCTTTAGCCATGCTTGTAAATTAGTATGCTTATCAATACTCTGCCATTCTTTACATGACACTAATTCATGTACGCCATCGGTACATACCACTAAGCAATCATCTGATGAGACCTTTAACGTTTGACTGTCAAAAGTAGGCATTGGATTGTTGTCTAAGTCACTATCGGCAATCAAACAATCGGTTAATGCGTAAAGGGGGCTTGCCATGCCCTCTTGGTTGTATTTGCCAAAGTCGGCTTGGCGATTTTCTGCTGCGGCTTGCTCATCTACTATTTGATTCAGCAAATTATGATCACGAGTGATACATCGCCATGTTTTTGTCATAGCTGAAAAATGATAGACACGACTATCACCAATATGTTTGATAACCACAGATGAATTGGACTGGTTGTCCTTTGCAAACGCTCGATAGACTAAGGCAAGCGTCGCGGATGCCCCATAATAGCGTTTTGGCAAGGTTGCCACTTTTTCATAGATTTTTGAAATATCCATGACAGCCGATTGATTAGGATTATCTAGGTAAGTTTGCCACAATTGTTTGGCCGTCTTCATCGCTTTAAGGCTAGCAACTTGCGAAAAATCGGACTGTGAGACACCATCGGATACCGCAACACAAAAGGCGTCATCACATCGATGCACAGGTGTTATACCAAGCGCTTCTTGGTAATAATCATCGACAAAGAAAAATGCATCTTGCTGCAAGCCGTTGCTGGCATTGCCTTGAAAGGTCATCGCACAAATCGTAGTGGAGAGTCTGGTCATATCACGAGTCGTATAAAAAGGTTAATCTGATTATAACCGTAAAGTTGGAAAAATATATTCTAGGTTTCTTTATTCGATATAGTCTGTATTTTGATACATTTTATAATCCACAAAATATATAAAAAAACTTATCTGCGCCTTTCTTATTTAATTTCTATCACATGAATAAAGCTGTCAAATACGTTTGGTTGACTTCGATTCTGAATGCACTATAATCAATACTAATAAAAAACTAGTTAACCATTAAATAAGTTATCATTTAGTTCTAAATTGATAGTACATTAAGGGTCATTATGATTATTTTGTTAGGTAGTCAAAAAGGTGGCTGTGGCAAATCTACCATCGCCATTAACATTGCTTGTAGCTTAGCAAACCTTGGCAAAGATGTGGTTTTGGTGGATGCTGATCCCCAGCAAAGTTCCGCAAATTGGGTGAGAGATCGGGATGAAACCAGTCTAGCAAAGGTACACTGTATCCAGCGATATGGTGATATCAAAAGTACCCTTAAAGATCTAAATCAGCGCTATGCTTACGTAGTTGTTGATGTGGCAGGACATGACAGTAAAGAGCTACGGACTGCGATGTTAGTGACTAATAAATTAATTGTGCCGTTTAAACCATCGCAGCTGGATTTAGACACCCTACCCCATTTAACCGAAGTGATTGATCAGGCACTTAGCTTTAACGAGCAATTGCAGTGTTTTGGGCTATTGACCTTAGCACCGACTAACCGCGCCAATAAAGAAGTCGTTCAAGCCAAAGAATACTTGAGTGATTTTCCGCTGTTAAATCCATTAACGACCATTATTCACGAGCGTAAAATTTATCGCGATGTACTTGCAGAGGGTAAAGGCGTGATAGAGGCAAATAACGCGAAAGCCATTACTGAGTTTAGTGAATTGATGAAGGAGTTGGCATTATGATTAAACGTCGTACCCAAGCACCCACCTTGACGGAAGATGATTTTGTCAATGGCGTAACTGCTAATTCAGCTGATGAAACGCCAAACCTAGACCCCAAAGCGCCCCGAAAATTTAAGTCACATACCTTGCCTTTAAATGAGTATGAGTATAATTTGTTGGTTGAGTTGGCAGATAAATATGGGCAGACGCATAGCGGGATTATTCGCTATGCGTTGAAGCAGTTAGCATTAAAAGATAACTAAGTTAGAATCATATAGATTCTGATTTAGAACTAATATAACGTTAGGGAGCGTTCAAAAAACTGTGTCATTCCCATAAATTGTTAAATAAAACAGGAATGACACCATGCAAAACTTTGACTTTAACTAAGCCCTAAAAGCCATTCAGTCAGGCAAACCCATCACAGGCAGTGATGGTGTACTCGCTCCACTCATCGAACAACTCACCCAAGCCGCTCTATCGGCTGAAATAGACAGCTACCTTGAACTACATCCAAGTAGTACCGGTCGCAACGGTTACAGCAAAAATACCATCAAATCAGCGGTCAGTAGCTTTGAGCTTGAAACACCACGTGACCGCAACGGGGAATTTCATTGCTCAGGAGCAAACCACTGGTTATCTATGCTCACTGATTTACACAATCGTGGTGTACAAGATATTCTGATTGCCTGTGTTGATGGTCTCAAAGGCTTCCCTGAAGCGATACAGGCTATCTTTCCCAATACTGAGGTGCAACTGTGTGTGATTCACCAAATCCGCAATAGCATTCGTTATGTGGCGAGCCGTGACCAAAAAGCCTTTATGCGGGATTTAAAGCCTGTGTACAAGGCAGTCAATAAAGAGTCGGCTGAGCTGGCGTTGGATGAGTTTGATAGACTGTGGGGTAGTAAATACCCTGCGGCGATTGCCTCATGGCAAGATAAGTGGCATTTGCTGTCTGCTTATTTTAAGTACCCTGAAGCCATCAGAAAGCCGATTTACACGACCAATGCCGCCCTAGCAGTGCATCGCCAGTTTCGTAAGCTGACTAAAACTAAAGGAGCGTTCCCAAATGAAACTAGCTTACTTAAAATCTTATATGTTGGTATGTTAAATGCGTCAGAGAAATGGACAATGCCCATTAATCATTGAGGTCAAACGATGATGCAGTTATCTATTCATTTCCCTGGTCGGTTAGTTGATGTGAAGAAACTTTAATTCACCTGACACAGTTTTTTGAACACTACCAAAAAAAATGAAAAATCTATGGAAAACAAGTGTTTTCCATAGGTCGCTTTGATAGTGAGTTTTACCTATCACAGTAATTTAAATACTAAACAAATGTACTTACCGCCCTATATGATCCGAATTCTGTGTTGACGCCTACATAAAGAAATTAAAATATAGCGTCTTTTAATTTTGCCAACAGAAGACTTCCGTGATCTGCAGGTTCTAAATCTAGCTTCGCCACTTGGTCATCAAGTTGATTAACCAGTCGATTAACAACCGTCAAATCATTATTAGAAAAGTTCATTAGTTTTTGATAACCAAAAGCATAAATACAAATTAAAGTGGCTTTATCTGTCAAATCAGTAACAGTTTTTTGTCTTTGGTGATAATCACTAAACGGCAACATATTCATAGCATTATATTTGCCTGCCATGACATAAGAAAATTCTTTGCATAAATCTTTATAACTAAGTTTTGACAAACTCTTAAGATATTTTTTTGCACCTGCTTCTGTGTCGACTTCTACTTGTGGATTATGGGGATCAGTGTGAGAAGAATTTTTAAAAATCCCAAACATAAATTTTTAACTCCTAAAAAATATTAAAATATACTCTATTTTGCTAAGCAATCTATTAAATCTGCCCTAAATTTTAAAAGATATCCTAAATGATGACAGTATAGAATTTTTCTTGATATTATAATTATTAAATGTAAATCAATATCACTATATTTTTATATATTCCGAATTCTGCATTCGGTCTCTAATAAAATATTTTTGAAAATGATTTTTGCAGTAATTCTGGGTTCTGCATAATTCTATAATATTCAACTGCCTTTGACGTAAATACTTCTATTTCATCATCAGGGTCGCATAAGGCAGAAGTCATGAAAGAAATTACGAATTGTGGCTGACAAATATTAGCTGCAATAAATTCTCTTTCTTCTTCATTACGATATGCGGAAACTATGCCATTATATACAGCAGAATACACAGAAATACCTTTTTTAGCCAAAATAATCATTTTTCTTAAAGTGAGCTCTGTTAAATTCGGCACGTACAAGTCAATTATGTTTTTAGCTATCCTAAATGATTCATCTTGAAATCTTACTTGATGTTCTCTTGAGATGTTTTGACCAATAATAACCATTAAACCAAAATGCATATTATCTATATGATTAAAGACATCCTTGTCCATTAAACCTTCGTGAAATAGACCCGCAGCAGCACATCTATAGGCATAGAAAAATGGCATAGCTAAGTTATGAGGCATACCATTTTTAGGAAAAGTTCTATCATAAATCTCTAGATCTCCTTTTAAGTTTAAAAATGGACCGTACTTCTTATAAGTTATTTCCCATCCTAAAGAAATATCTTCCGGCTTTCTTTCATTTGCATCAAATCTTAAATCTTTATTTGCTCTTATTTCATTAGGCCAAAATAATTTAACAACTTCAGAAGCACTCCCTCTTATAATTTTATTATTTTTAATAACATATCCCTTAGTATAGTTATTATTAACGATTAGATAGTCTTCATTTAACCTGCAAACATCAAAGGCATAGATAAAATCTGTATAATATCCACTGCTCTTTTTTGATAAAACTTGTGGGAAATTTAATATAATATAGTCATATACTTCGTCAGAAACATGATTTAACCTTGCTTTTCTTATAAATTCAGAATTCAGCTGATATATATCATCAAGCTGTTCAAAAGCAACAAAAACCTCTGTTAGTTTACCCATGGACTTATCTTGATAAGTAACTACCGTAACCTTTCCAAGCAATTCTTGACTACTATCATTTTTATCCCTAAATAAATGATTCGAGCCAGTATTCAAAAAAATTAGTTCATTGTCGTGTACGATGGCTATTACATCTACTTTAGAATCTTCTAGCCTTAGCCCTCTTTTAACTGGGTAATGTTGAGTTTTAGAAGCAGTCACATTACTAGTGGCTTGTGAGGTTAAGTTATTGTTCAAGAGTTTAAACATATTCAATTAATCCAAATTTAAAATTTTCATAAACTAAATTATCTATCAGAATTATGATTTCTATAAGCTTCAATGTTTCATCCTAAAAAGCTAAGATCATTGAAATAGTTTTCGCGACTTCTTTCTGATAAACACCTTTTGTGATCCTATATGAATAGTGAGGTATATCACTCTCAATAATATTGGGTTGTCCATTCGCAAATAATGCTTTAAATAATTTATTGAAACCTTCGTAAGCTCTAGGATATTTAGGGCAAGTTGCTATGAGAATCTGCGGTTGAGCCTCATTTATAATATTTTTAGCTAAAAAAGGGATATCCTTTTGAATTTCTTTAACATCTAAAATATATGACATTAAGTGTAAAGTCATATCAGCAAAAGGATGTAGATTAAGATTGATGTTGGCTAATTTGTATGTGTGAGTAGAAATATTAATACTTATCGAATGTTTAAATGCGAACAAAGTAATAAGGTAAGCGGCATTATTAATGCTGATAGCTGATGGCTCAATTAAATGTATATTAAGATGAATTTTGTGTTTCTTCTGCTTAGCTATAAAATCCAATAATGCAATGGTAGCTATACCTTGTCCACATCCATAGTCAACAATATTATATACGTTATAATCATCAGACGTATCAATAAAAAAATTATCATTTAAAACTTTTGTAAAAGTTAAATAGTGTTGCAATCCATAGGCTGCATTATAAAAGCTCGTTTCCTTCTCAGACTCTAATGGGAGAGTGGCTCGATTGGTCCGATTAGCAAACTCCTCATATTTAAGATTGGATAAGCTTTCTGAATAGTGCTTAGCAAATGTATTATAGAAGCCTAAAAATCCCTCTGTTGAAATTGCAGCACTCGCAACATTAAGCAAATCGACGTCAGTTGAATCCCTTGGCTTAAAGCCTAATTCTTCAAGTAAAGAAGTTAAATACAAATCCATCATAATTATTTCAATAAATCTCTAATAATTTCACTTAGAATCGCAATGTCTACAATTCATATTTGCCAATCCCATAATACTTCATCAAGTTTTCTAAAATTTTTAATTTCAAAGAAATGGATATATCCATTTTAGGATGTAATTTTGCACTTAAAGCTATTAAAAAATCTTGAGCACTATCAAGGTGAGGTGTGTCAAGTTTCAGTGTCCCTATATACTCTTTAGAATCTATTCCACTTTCAAGTGCAAAATTTTTAGCTTGCTCATTCCCTTGTCGGGCACCATCTAACTCTTGCAATATAAAATTGTAAGCGTCTATTCTTCTTGTTAAATAATCACGAATCAATATTTGAGAAAATCTAAGGGCAGCATAGTCAATCCCATCTTCCTGTATTCTTTTCAAAAGCTCTGGGTCATTGCAAGGTTTTTTGTTAAAAATATTAAACATTTGTCACCTGATTAGATATTAAGGTCAATTTAATTTAAAATAAAAATATAGATACTTGAAAATGCAACGTTCAATAATGGCTAGTTGATTAAAGGCTTAAATTTAATGCAATTCACAACTTTCTTGTAGGTTGCGTGTGCGATAAGTCTGTGTTTCATTGATTGCTAACTTAAAAATTAGCAATCACATTACTGAAACGTCCTGGTTTTATCGGAGAAAGATTGTCTTGAGTCAGGCAGCCTGACGATAAAAGTCTTGGAATGGATCATCACATAATCCCAAATAAATTTTGTATCCTGGAAGATACTGATTATACTAGCGAAGCTAGTTTCGATAAAGATTACTAATTTATGTCTATAAAGAAAGTAGAACAGGAAACAGCAGTATTAGATAAATTTAAAGATTTTTTGATTCATCATGACAATACTTTTGGACTAATTTTTCAGCCAGATCCCTGTGGAGACGTTGACAAACAAAGCAGTGGATAAAAAAGCTTTCATAGCTACCTCATTATTAAATATTTAAGTAGAAATCGTTCTAAACGTTAAATTAATGCGATTAGATTTAACCTTTTTTTGCTTGGGTACACTATGTTGCCAATGATGCTGCAACGCTCCTGCCATAACTAAAACACTGCCATGATGCAGGGGCAGTTCAATTTTTATGTCATGATCCTCTTTTAGCCTGAGTAAGAAACGTCGAGACTCCCCAAAATTTATCGAAGCAATCAACGGATTTACCCCCAGTTCCTTTTCAGCATCCGTATGCCAACTAATATAATCTTCACCCGAGCGGTACCAATTTAATAGCACACTATTAAATTGGCGTCTACAGATAGGTGCTAGTTGAGAACGTAACCAATTAAGCTCTTCTGTCCAAGGCTTAGGCTGCAAAGTAATGCCTGAATAGGTATAAGGTCGATCGCTATCGCCATACCAAGCCGAGATTCTTGGCAGCTTATGCGTTTTGCCATACATACTAATGCTATCTTGATGCCAAGCTATATTGGTAAACGGTCTATCATTAAGAGCATCATCATGCTGCCAGTCATATTCTTTCGAATTAATGCCATCGCAAGCTAAAAAATAATCAATGAACTTATCACTGGTCGCTTGATCAAAAAAGCAAGGCGCATAATACAATCTACCAAACGGTACATGAATGACAATGCCTTTACCATCTTCATGCAGATGTGCATCAAAGGCAGTGTCTTGAAACTTGTCGTTAGTAATCATGTCTGCTAGGCTGTTGGCTGGTTCGAGTTCAGAAAATAAGTCCATTACCTATTCCTTAAGCCGCCAAATCTAAACTAATAGAGTTATCAACTTCTAATAAAAATCCGATGGCATCCGCGATATGGGTACCAAAACTTTTTTGGCAAATATTATAGCGATGGTGCGGTAGGTAGTACTCTTTAATGGGTGTTTTTTTAGCAGTTAATTGAATTGATAGTAAATTAAAACCTCGTTTGCCTTCTGTCTTGTTTATATCAGTGGCCACAATAAAATTCTTACCAGGAAAATCTTTGATTTGGTCAGTGATGGTTAATATTTCTTCCTGGACACTCTTAATATCTAAGACATATGACATTAAATGAATCGTATCGTAATTATTAGAAAACTCAGGCAATGTGACTTCAGAAAAAAAGCAGTTTTGGGTATTTAAACTGATTTTAAAGCCAAGTTGTTTTGATCGAGCAGTAATCTTATAAACTGCAATTTCCAAAGCAATGCTTGATTGTTCAATTAAATGAATATTCAATTTGGTTGATTTAGGATTACAAGACTTAGCAATAAAATCTAACGTTGCTAGAGTAGCTGTACCTTGTCCACAGCCATAATCGATAAGATTTATTACAGTATCTTCTTCACTAAAGATAAGGCGATCTTTTAAAACTCGACTAAAGGTCAGATAGTGGCCTTTGTCATATGCCAAACTAAAGAATAACGCATCATTTACGCTAGTGAGTGGCAACGTTGCTCCATCGGTACGATGGATAAATGATCGATACGTGGTAGGCAAATTTGGTACTAATTGATCTGCCAAGCTATCGTAGAAGCCTTCAAAACCATCTTTAGCCATATTGAGACAAGCATTTTTGATAATAGTGTGCATAAAATAATTCCTGAATAGATGTTTTACTAAATATATTTAAAAAAACGATTTGAACTCATTGCGTTGGATAAATGATTAATATTAATAACTCAAGTAACTAGATTTGTTGTAAGTAGTAATAATTGCGTCACCACTACAAACGACTACCACACCTTTTTTGTCACATATACGCTTTGCAACTGAGTAATCTTTTTGCAAGCCTTCTAATTTCTTATTCACTAAATTCACTACATTAAAGTTTTTAAATTTTTTATGTAGCTGCTCAAACTTACGTACTTCTTTTTTAAGTGTTTTAACCTGTAGTTGAGCAGCTTTGTGATTGATTACATACTTATCTCCTTCTATATCACCGAAATCTAAAGTGAAAAGAACCATAGAATTGTCAATACCGCGGTCGTTCATACGTCTATGTAAATGCGTAGTTTTGTGCATGATGGCTCCTATTTTCTTTATCGTGTTATTATCTTTAAAAGATAATAACATTAAAAATATAATTATATAAATAATATTTATATATTTAAAATATAAATATCTTGTGTTAAGATATGTCTTATAAATTAGTGATTAGGATGTTTTATGAAAGAAACTTCGACTACTTCTTTAAGTAATGTGATTGGCTGTATTTTTAAAAATTTGAGATACGAAAGAGGAGTTGATCAAGATCTTGTTGCTCTTAGACTCAACTTATCAGTGTCAACAATTTCTAAGATTGAGCTAGGTAACGTCAGTGTGACAGTGGATACCATTTATAGACTTTGCGAACTGTTCGGTATTGAAATGGTAGACTTTTTCATTTACTTAGAAAAAGCTAAAAATTTCCTTAGCGAGTCTGGCGTTAAAGTGTACGTTGATAAAAGCATGAATGTTAAAGGAGTCGAAAAGCGATCTGTATCTTATGAGATTGAAAAAAAATATGAAGGTATTGGAGAAGAAGGTGCTATTCTTCCCTATAATGCAATAGATTTGAATAAGCTGATGAATTTTCCGAGTATTGAGGCTGCACTTAGCGTTAAGAAAGATGATTTATCTAAAACAATAAAACCTGACGATAACACTTCAAGCAATCAGGAATCAGACAAACCAGTTGCGTCAGATGAGAAAGCTAAAGTCGAGAAGGCTGAGAAGCTAAAAAGTTATACTTTGCCAATTCTACACATCAAGCAGCTTTATATTTTACTTGAAGAATTTTTTGAGAAAAATTCAATTCCTTTAAACGCTTTTCTTCAAAAAAACATTGAGGAAATGTATGAAATCGCTGCGGAAAAGCGAAAATTGTATGAAATGAATCAAAGTAAATAATTATAAGAATATAATAGCTTTGGAAAAACCATACTATCTAGGCTGTGTCCCGTATTTAAAGCAACTATTTCTTAAATATAAACAATAAGCTGTTCTATTTTAGGGGAGATTTGCACTCAAACATTTATTATTTTGTATAATAACTCGTTTTGTCATAAATACATTGGACAATTTCGACGTGAAAAACTAGGTAATTTTACTGAATTTTAGCATTGTTAGTTTTATAAAAATGCTAAATTCAAGGAAGAAGTATGAACTTTGTCGATGTCGAACCTACCCTAGAAAACTACTGGCGAGCGATTATTTTATTTGGTAAAAATACCGCCTCTTACAAATTTGCCCTTGCCAAGAGTCTTATTGATATCAGTCTTGAGCGAAAGTCAGATTTGATCACCCTTGATGACTTAGCCCTACCCTACGCACTGCACCTTGCCGAACACCTTAAGCACAGCCCAAAACAAAGTACCGCTAAAACCAGTCAATTTATCCAAGCATGCCAAGGTTATAATGAAGGCAACATTGACGAAGATAAGCTGATTCAAATCACCAAAAAAGAAGGCTTTAAATACGTTTTAGACGCTTTTCATGTGGTCAATACCAAAGCGATTACTGAGCGATTTTATGACGTCGTGAATGAAGAGTTTTTTATTGATGAACGCAAATTTAACAAAGGGATTCGCTTAACCGATAACTTATTTAAACTGTTTTATGTGTATGACAACTCGGCAAAAGATTTAAACCAAGAGACCGAATCTCGTTGGAACTTGGTTGAAAAAGCATGGGAACTCAATATCAATAAAAATCTCATTGCAGTCGAGTTCGATCAAGAAACCAAAGAGCTTTTTACCCACGATACCAAACACAATCGAACCAATATTACCACCTCTCGTGGCGCGTTAAATGGCTATCAAAAAAGTCGCTGTTTTTACTGCTTTAAAGAAATCAGTATTTCATCAGTGGATGACCTACTGGCAGACGTTGACCATTTTTTTCCACATCTATTAAAACCACAAGTGGCAACCGCAGGCTGTTGTCGCCATGTCAATGTGGATGGGGTTTGGAACTTGGTGTTATCGTGTCCAGAATGCAATCGTGGCGAGAATGGAAAATTTGCCCAAGTACCGAGCCTTGAACTGCTTGAACGCCTTCATACTCGCAATGAATATTTAATTGGCAGTCATCACCCCCTGCGGGAAACGCTGATTATGCAAACGGGGAATACGGAGCGTGATAGAAAGTATTTTTTGGATAAGTCCTATCGCTTTTCTAAAATCAATTTGATACATGTGTGGCAACCTAAAGCACAAGGTACGAGTATCTTTTGATGACCACAATTGATTTTTACCAGACCCATGCTAAAGATTTTTTTAGCCAAACGATTAACGTCGATATGCAAAACGTGTATCAGCCGTTTTTAGAACGTTTACCCAATGGTAAGCAAACTATTTTGGACGTTGGTTGTGGCTCTGGGCGTGATAGTATTTTTTTTGCCAACCAAGGCTTTGATGTTACCGCTATTGATGGCTCACAGAATTTAATCGATTTAGCCAAACAAACGGATAATCGTATCAATTGGCAATGTTTAACTTTTGATAAAATCGCTAATCAAAACTGGCAAAATCGATTTACAGGTATTTGGGCGTGTGCGTCTTTGCTTCATGTAACTTTTGAAGAATTGCCTCAAATTTTAAATGATTTAATCGGTTGTTTAAAACCCAATGGCATTCTCTATGCTTCGTTTAAATACGGTGATAGCGAGCGGGACAAGGAGGGTCGATTTTTTTGTGATATAAATGAAGAGCGTTGGCAACTTGTTGAACTAAAATTGCAATCTGCCGAACACTTAAAAATTTGGCAGACTATTGATAATCGTGTGGCTAGACAGGAAATTTGGTTGAATGTCCTACTTCAGCATATGCCTATCACCATTGATTAAGAAATTTATAGCTCAAAATATTTATCATCCTGCAGTTGTACCATATAGGCAAAAAATCGTAGTAGACTTGAGAACTTATAATAAAACCGTTTTGAATGGGTGTCTTTGATTTTAATGCCAAATGTAATCGTTGTAGGGGCATTTCGACGTTTATGAGTCATTTTAGCTTGTAAACTAGTTTCAAAATCATATAGCCTTATTTGCGATACTCTCCCTCTTCTGCTACGCCGATTTTGAGCTATTTGCTTCAAGCGAGTGGTTTCTTTTTCACAAGCATTGGCAATGATTTGGCTTAATGGCTCATGGCAACTATACATACAATTATTTAGACCGAAAATTTGTTCGGATAGCGATAAAAATCTATCAAATTCAATAAGTTCTTGGTAAGTTTTTCTGAACGTGATAGTTGCATGAGCTGTGCTGACTTTATGGGTGATTAATTCAATAAACCATTGCCAATCATCAGGTTGTTGTTGACGGATAAAACTTGCTCTCGTCATTATTTGGCGTAGCATTCGCCTTTCTACATACAAATCGATAAGCATTGGTGAAACTCGATTATCTGTTGCCACAAAACGGCGAGCACCACGTGTCGTTTTGATATGTGATAGGGCTATGGCTCGTTGGCTTAGAGTCTTTATATCTGCTATCGGCATGCGTAGCTGGGTGGCAATATCATCGTTTTCTACTTTTTGTTCAAAATGACCCAATAAAGCTAATAGCTTATTAATGCCATAACGCCCGAATAGCTCGTGACTATTCGGTAGCGAGTTATCCAAGATATCAGCGAATTGGCTGTAATCATAGCCAAAATCTGCTAATGTCGAACTATGCTTTGTTCCCAGTATTTTACGATAAAGCCATTTTTGCATGTCCAATAGCTTAATCATACCGTCATTCACAGTAATATTGTTATCTAGCAGATTCTGTGTGCTAATATGGGTAAGATTTTTAATGAGTGTCAATGGTAAACTTGGATTGGCTTTGGATATTTCATAAGTCGCAGACAGCATGGCAAAATGATTGTAATATTCAATCCCCCGCTCAGGTGAGATATGCCCTGCAAGCCCTGAGACCATGTACCATTTAAACTGACTGAATTCACCTCGCCGTAGTAAAGCATCTTTAATGCGAATCACCTCATTTTCACTAAACCCTGTTATTGCACTTGCTAGCGACACATCACTGGTTAAGATAAGACTAAAATTGCTGATGGCAGTATGTCGAAAACCATGGAAATTAAAGGTTTTTTCTATTAGGCTGATATCTGTGACCAGCTGTTTTAAAAACTGCGTTGGTAAATGTTGGCTCAGGCTTTGGGTATTGTAAGAAAGCGTAAAAATTAATTGTTGCTTATTGCGTCCACGATTGGCTTGTATATAGTCGATAAAAAAGTTAAGTTCTGCTTCAGAAAGCAGTGCGTATAAGGGTAATCGACGTGTACTCACTTCCGTTTTTAACCGTCTATGATTGTTAGGGCGAATAATAATACAGGGTTTGCCGCTGTCCAAATTCTCTATATCACTATATCGCAGTCCTACCAGTTCCATTTTGCGTGCCCCTGTTCGCATCGCTAACAGATAAAGCAATATCAACATATCTGCATCTAGTGGATCGATGTTTTTTCGTATTTGTTGGACGATAGCTTGAAAATAATTGGGTGAAATCCATTCAACACGCACTTTTCTTTTTCTTTTTGCTTCAGGAATGTTGGCTTCAGCTATTAGGTATTTATCATTTTTATGAGCAAAGTTATGCAAACGCTGTAGACAGTTAGCGGGATAGCCAATATCGATGTTTTCCAGCTTACTTTTTTTAAAGTCTATGATTTTCTCATACATGCTTTCAAAATCATCACTTGTCCAATTAAATAAATCCTCGCCAACTGTATACCACAGCCAATCATAACCCATGGCTGATAGATATTTTTCAACCGAGCTTGTTTGAATGGGCCTATCCGCTGATAATAAAGAAATAATCCAATCAATTAAAATTTGCTCGGCAACGTGGTTGAAAGTGTGGCTTAGACTTTTTAAATCTTCAACATGAAGTTCTAGTCGTCTTCTGTGCGTTAATACCCTATTTTCACCAATGCGTAATTTCGAATATTTGGTTCTAAAAATATCTATGATTTCTTGAATCAAATCTGAATGACGAATTTGGGCATTGATAGCAATTGCTTGCTGATTGCTCCAATTTACAGTATTTGTCACCGTTGAATTTAAATTGTTTAAATCATAGGTTCTGTTGGGATAATTAAACTTATTGAAGGTTAGAAGGTCAAAATCCTGATTGGGCAGTCCACAGGTCTCAAGGGTTCCTTGAAGCACCCCCACCGAGGTCTGATTGATACGAACATTATCTGTATTTTCCCAACAGTAACTTGCATATTTTAAAAGGGTTGGTAACTCACCAAATTTTCGAAGTTCTTGCAGTAACAACGATTTAAAAAAATACTGCAAAATTTCGTTTATAGGCTTATTCACGTAAGTATGAGTAATAGTTTGGGGAATTTTTCTGACGACTACAAGCCAAAGTTGACTTATGAGGTCAACACAGATTTGTTGTGAGTTATATAGCGTTTCATCCACGCGTTCATTGCCATAATTTTCACTCTCATAACGGATTTTTGCGATAATTCGATGATTAATGAAAGGTTGTAAGTCATCACTAACCACCGTTTTGAGCCAAGCTAAGAGCATTTTTTTATCATTAATTGCCCCAAAAACGATACCCGAAAACAGCAAACTACCGATTGCCATTTTTTGGTGATGAGCGTCTTTATTAACTGTCTTAAAAAAATCCTCTTGCACCCAGTAATCAAGCACTAGTTTGACTATTTTATTTACTTCCATTCCTTTAGTGACCCAAAACTCGTCCATTCTGAGAGTATTGGGCTTATATTGAGCTTTTTGTGGTGGGGCAGGCTCTGCGTAGTAGTGATTTTTTAGTCGCGTCGTTTTGTTTTTTTGTTCAATAAAATCAGTAAGAAGACGCATGCTGATGAGATAATCCGCTTCAAGCAGTCCATAATTCTCATCCACCCATTCATTGGCTTGCCTCAAAAACAGGGTAAAACCTTGAGCATTTAGACCTGTAAAATCTTTAACCAGTTTTGCCTTGTAATCTTTGAATTCGTCTGCTGACTTGCCTTGTTGTCGGAATTTTTCCTCTAATTTTTTTAGCTGTTTGGCATTTATTTTTTGGGAATGATTGGCAGTATCTTGATATTTAGCTTGAGAAAGAAGAGCAAGCCACAGTTTTTCAAATTCTGTAAAGACGGTTATTTTTTGATAAATAAACGGGTAAGGAAATGGCTCAGGTAAAATCGGTAAGGGCACCAAATATTTTTTGGCTACTTTTTTAAATGTTAAATTTTTTAATTGCATAAGTCTATTTCTCGCAATTTATTTAAAATCTGCTTTTCAACATCCTTTGTTTCGTAAATATCTAAATCTCTCGCAATGTCATCAAAGATGATGGCTTGGTCTTTAATATCTGATTTGCTGAGGCTTGAGAACTCACCTAACGCTTCCTGCATAAATCGCTCATGCCCGATAATGGCATTAATCAGTGGCATGGGAATTTTACGTTTTTCAAGTTGCGTGCGTACAAAATGTCTGGTCCAGTAAGGGGTCAAGTCTAGTATGGGTTTCATCATTTCCCACACTTGCCCACGCTTAATACTGCTAATTTTTTCAAAAGTCTCTGTAATTAAATTTAGGAGTTGATGGTTTTCACTCGTGCCTGATGACATGCCAAATAGGATATTTTCGATTTTGTGGCGAATGAGCTCGTTAGCAATATTTTGATGGCGGAAATCTGACAAAAATCGTTTGTAAATATGCAAATATTCAATCACTATTTTGCCAAGTGGAACGAGGCGATGGCTTTTGACTGAGCGATTGGGTTTGTCGTCAATCATCAGCCATCCCATTTCTAAATCAATATTTTGAATAGCACTGATCTTGTTGTTCGGTCTAATGCCTGTTAAGACACAAAATATTATCCAGGTGTAAATACTAAATGAATTGAATAGTTGAAGTTGATTGCTTGAACCCATAACCCATTTTCGTAATTGAGCTAAGGTAGCTTTGACAAATTCTATCTTTAGAGCAAATTGAGAGCCCGTTGAAAAATTCTTTGTATTCCAAAGATAATCTAAGTTAAGCAGATTATCTTGATTGAGCCATATCATCGCGTCACGATAACAATTGACGAGATCCAAATTTTCATGACTGCTATAAAACATAGCAGGTGCTTCGCCCGATGAAATACGACAGATGATTTCGCTTGTATGGCTGTCCGCGGTCAGAATATAGCTACTCAAGACCACTTGAAGCGACGATTCAATTCGCCAGTTTGACAAGTAGACTAACCCCAATTCTTCTCTTACATTGGATAGATAGTCTTGAATTTGTGTCAAATTGGGCATTTCTTCTAAAGAAAGTAAATAATTCGGCAATTTGTGCGGTAAAGGAATTTCAACTTTATCAAATTCATTTTCATGTATATTACTATCGTAGCTTCTCTTTGGACGGGTAATACCGAGCAAAAATATGATGGTGGCTTTTCTAGGAGAAACGTTAAAAATTCCTAAATCTTTCAAAAACGCTTTACTGGTAAAGGCTTCAACACGAGAAGCTGACAGCATTGATAATAAACAAACTGACGCACAACTTTTCTTCAACTCGATTGTATCTTCACGAATCGGTTCATGTAACTTTGCATCCCGGACAAAAACGCTAAAAATTTCTTTATAGCTAATTTCACTCAAAACGGTGGGACTGGTGATAAGTGCTATTTCTCTCAAACTGATATTAAGCTGCTGGACATCTAGCTCTTTAAGTTGTAGCAGTTGGCTCTGAGCATACAACTTATCTTGATAAGCCAGATTTTTATGGATGGGCTTACCTAATGTATCGAAAAACTCATTAATATCAATAGGTTTGCCGTTCTTATACTGGTCTTGATATGCTATGCTTGAAAAAAATACTTTGCTAAAGCCTTGCAGATTATTTTCCATATCATACGGCTGGAATTTTACTAGGCTTGGATTAAAATAACTTGGCACATCAGCACGAAAGCCTTTATCACTTTTTTGATAGATTGCTATATTCTTCGGCTTATGTAATTTATCTTTCGGTTCTTTATCTTTTTCCTCTTTTTCGTCCTTTTCAACTTTATTAATCTCTTTTGTTATTTCTCTTGCATGTCTGTGCCCAGAAATAAGCTCTAGATAAAGAGAAAACTTTAGAACTTGATTTACTTTTTGTTTTTTCCCCTTATCGCGATCTTTACTGTCTGCAGGTGGTTCAATGCGTTTGATTAGCTGAGGAAAGTAAGAAATTAAATTTATAAAGCTTAAATCTTTTTCAACACTAATTGTCGGAAATTCATCATAAAGCCATGTATAGACTGCTGTCTTGCGAATGAGTGGCATTTTAAAACGCACAATAATATCTTTGTAATAAGACATTCTGCCAAGGGCTTTCATCACAATTGCGAGGTAAATTCCTATTTTTAGCCAACTTATTTGATGAGGCGTTAACCTCTCTTTATGTAATAATATTAATAGATGGACAATTGGTGGCTGTTTGCTTAGGGTTCTTACTTTTTGTAAATTTTCCGATTTAAAAAAATCTAACGGTTTAAAAGTTATAATTCTGTGTATCAGCAATGTATTAACGTCATAATGAGTTAGTAATTTTTGACTCTCCAAAGCAATATTTATAAGTTCGCTTAATGTGCTTTTAACATCTTCATTATTAATTGTAATGTCTGTTAATTTTAGCTTACCCTCCTTAAACCCTTCACTAGAAAGAATTTCGGAAATAAGATCTCTAAATTCATTGACGTTATAAATTTTCAGCCCATTTTTTTTATTATTTCGATTAGCCATTATTCTGCTCTTTTAAAAGTTGCTAGCGAGATATTGAGAAGCGAGCAATATTGCACTATTGAGAAAGTGTTTTTTTTAAATAAAGTTTGACAAGCGTTTTTATTCAAAGATTTTTTGACATCGTTATAAATTGTTTTGATCGGCAGAGATTTTTTGTGGCGTATAATCACTGCAATCAGTTCATTAAATATCACAATGAAATCAAATTTGGATTTTTCGGATTTTTCAATCGTCAGATTAAGGGGCAAAAACTTTTCTAATTCATAAGAGAACAAACTATAATAAATGAGAATTTTGTTTTCTATCTGCCAGTAGCCATCTGCAGTTATATGAATTCTTATAGGTTCAGTTGAAAGTATAGTTAGTTCTTCCCTCAGTGCTTCGTTCGAAATCTTGCATACAATCCAGTGATGATAAATCGTATAAACCCATATAGCCTCTGACGCTAGGCTCGTTTTTTTTAGTTGAAGTTGTTTTGGCGTAGTCGATTGCATGTGAATTAGAATGTAGTTTGACTTTTTTAAGCGAGTATTATTTAATGCTTAATATACACAATTGAATTTTTTAAATCAAGGTATATACACAAATGAGTATAAATGAAAGATTAAAGCTAGTTTGTCAAGAGAAAGAACTAAACATAAAAGGATTAGCTGAAATAACAGGAATGCCCTATCGAACTGTTCAAAGTTATTTAAATGGCGATAGAGAACCCAATGCTGAGGGATTGAGAACTCTTTGCACACGTTTAGGAATAAACATTAGTTGGCTATTAACAGGCGAAGGTGAACATTTTATTAATAGTAATCCAAGAGTCGTCACGATAGATGACGATGAACACACGATACTATCTATCTACCGTGACTGTAGTCAAACGGGGAAATTTGTTATATTAGAGTCGATAAAGTCTATGAAAGATGTTCCGGCACTACATGATAATAATTTAGTGATTAAACCGTTGTCTTTATGACAGATTAATTTTAAAAAAAATTATTTACCCAGAGCTAAGAGATTTTATAAGAACTTTTAAAAAAGGTAATGATCATTAGATGTAAAATGTTTATAAAAACAGCCAAAAAAAATACCACCAGTGGTTTGGCGGTATTTTTTAATGGAAGTGAAAATCTCAAAATGGGCATTCATCGTCACTAAGCATATTAAGAGAGTTTAAGAAATCATTCAATCTTACTACGCCCCTTTTTTTGAATTTTTGGCATTCTTGACATTCCCAAGTTATGAAATTATTTGAATTTGGCAAATTACACGGCTTGTATAGTTCATACATCCTTCCGCAATGTCTACATCTGATACTTGAATCATAAGCCTTGACTTTCATTAGGCTTGAAAACAACTCTTCAAAGGTAACATTGTATCGATGACAGATTTGTTGAATGTGCCATTCTAGTGAAAAGTCAAATGGGATATAAGGGTAATAAGGTCGCCAATAATCTTGGCACATTTGTAATGATTGACCGGTTAACATGCCATTGGTAAGTAGATGAATACGCATAATAGCTCCTTACATAAAATTAGGGATCGCTTTTTGAAAAAGATGACGTAGTTGGCGATAACGCTCATCATCAGTTTCATCTTCATCAATTAGAGGCAATTGTTTTTGTGCCCATACTCTGACAGCACGTTGTCCATTTAGTCTGGTACTCACTTTTAAAAAGCTTGCTAAGTCTTGGTCTGCTGTAATGCCATACTCAAAAATTAACTTGTTGCCTAAGTCGCGTGCCTCAGCGGTAACAAAGTATTTTTTATTTTTGGTTGTTTGTTGGACTAGATTTTGAAAATCGATAAATTCCATGTTTCTACCTCAAATTATTGGTTATTTTGATGAATGTTTTGATTGGCAGGTTGACTACTGGCGATGAGGGCTTCAAACGCACTGCCGTCTTGTCTGGTATTGTTGGGCACATAACGGCTATAGACTTTAAATAACATCATGGTATTAGCATGTCCCATTTGCTTGGCAATCCATTCGGGTGCCTCCCCTGCGGCAAGCCAAAGCGTGGCTGCGGTGTGTCGGGTTTCATAGGCACGGCGATGTTTTAACCCTAAATTTTTAAGTGTAGGTGTCCAGATTCGTCGATTGATACTGCGATAATCGAATGGATTACCTCGGTTATCACAAAACACGAATTTTGAACGCCCAGAGGTCACTTTATACTGAGCTTGTAGGGCTTCATATACCCAAGGTGACATAGCAATATCGCGTGTTGATTCAAGCGTTTTTGGCTCGCCCAATTCTCCTTCCACCAATGCTCTTCTGACATGGATTTCCTTTCGATTGAAATCGATGTCTTGCCACAGTAATCCGTCTATTTCACTGGTTCGCATACCTGTAAAAAATCGCACCGTGTAATAATTTTTGTAGTCTTCACGGACGTTGTTAATGAATAACCATACTTCACTTAACGAAAATGGCATGATTTCTCGTTTTGAGAGCTTTAAATTTTTGATATCCTCACTGGGATTCTCAAATTTATAGCGTTTTGAAGCTTCTTCCAGTATCATATGAAGGGTCATCATAATCGAGTTAATTCTGGTGGCAGACAAGGTGTTGTTAGCTTTACCGTGATTCACTTTGGCGAGGGAGGCACGAAAAGCTAACACATCTGCTCTATTGATTGCAGTCAACGCACGATGTCCAAAATGCTTCATCAAGTATTTCTCCAGAATTATGCGTACCTTAATTTGATAGCTCGGACGCCATTCCAGTTTTTTCTCGTCAAACCATAACTTGGCAAAGTCGCCAAACAGCGGTGTATCAGACAAAATCGTATCGGCACGTTCTTTTAACGCCATAAGCTCGTCTGCTTTATTACTTTTGGGGAAATAAGATTTGTAATCAAAAATCCCTAAGGTAATTTCTGCTTCCATTTTTTGAATTACTTTTTCCAACCTTTTGCGGTTGGCAGGATTATCCAAAAGATTGGTCGTTTCTCGGCATCGTTGACCCATAAACATAAAATCAACGAGTAAAAATTTACTGCCCTTTCGGGTACGAATACTTGCCATTTTGATCTCCTTATTGCAGTGTCATTGCATTGACATTACTGGCGAAGGCTTTCTTCATGTCCTTTTCGATTTGCTCCCAAACGTATAAAATTTTGCGACCACCGAACGGACGAATGTAATGAATACCTTCAATCAATACACTGTCTTTGAGTTGATTGCGAATCGTGCGTTGGTCGTATTTGATACGCTGAGAAAGTTCTTCTGTAGTAAGGTAGGTTTGTGTCATAATAGCCTCTTATTCAATGAGAATTAATATATATCGAAATCCTTAATAGTTTTATACAACTATTTTGTTATTCGATAGAAGTACTTTAACGTAAAATATAGTTCAATACAAGTACTTTTTGCAAAATTTAAGGTTTTATTATGATAAAAAGTAATTTACCCGTACTTTTAGCAGAGAGACGGCTGAAAGTTGCTGACTTGATACGTATGACTGATATTAGCAAATCAACCATGCATAAAATTTATAATGACCAAACATCTCGCATTGATTTTGATACCATTGATAAAATTTGTGAGGCATTAGATGTAAATGTTGGTGATATTTTCGAATATGTACCAAATGAAAAAAGTGAAAATTAATATTTAAGTTTCAAATTTTTTTGTATTCAAAATTTTTAGAAAAAACTTATCTCTATTATAATAATTATATATATTATAGAGCCTCTGCAAGCCTTGATAAGCAAGGGTTTGAGAGCAATAAAATGTACTATTAGTTCAAATACGCCTTACAACTCGTTGGAAATCGGCTGACAGTAGGTATGAATTTGCCCCTTGATTAGTTGAGATTGGTGTACAAATTATTGGCTTTATTTCTTAAAGGATTGATTTGATTTTCCTTAATAATTTTTAAAGTACTCAAATTAAAATATTAAGTGAATTTTGTAACTGATATCATTTAACGTCATTTTGTGTTTTGCCTCCAAAACCTGCGATTTTTATAATAAAACGTATGTTCAATTGGAGGTTTTATCATGTATGAACTCAACGCTTACTGCGGTCAACAGTCATCTATCATTATCACTAAGCCTAATACACTGGTCGAGGCTAGCTGCAATTTGACAATGGCGGAATATGATTTAATCACGCTTGCTATTAACAAATTGTATTTACAAAAGTCTGACTCTAATCAAGTTATCATCAGTGTAAGAGAGTTTGCGACTGCCAATCGAGTTAGCTCGACCTATGCCTACCGTGTTCTAAAAGACTGTGCCGAAAGTTTACCGAATAAGAAACTGGCAGTTACCTTGTACAAAGATTTATCAGCAGAAAATACGGATGAGCTATTGGTCGTTAGACCCAATCATTCAAAATATAAAACTATTGCGACCGAATGCCATTGGGTACAAAATGCTACCTATGTTGAGCAGACTGGGTTTATTACGCTTTATTTTTCTGATTTAGTCAGACATATCATTAGCAATACAGGCAAGGCTTACACCAAGTACGATTATCTTAAAACTATTGATTTTAAAGGTTGTAGCACTAAACGACTGTACGAGTTGGTGCTTAAATGGAAAGACATTGGTAAAACTCCTACTATGACCATTTATGAGTGGAAGGAATATTTGGGCTATATAGATTCCTATCCAGAAGTTAGTGAATTTCGGCGTCGTGTTTTAGATTATGGGCTTAAGCAAATTAATGCCCAAGGTGACTTTGAAGTAACGCTAGATCCTACCCGTCTAGGGCGTAGCTTTACACATTTCTCTATGATTATCAAAAAACTAAAATCCATAAAGTTAAATCATACGAGTAAAGATAATTCTAATAACAGTGTGAAACTTCTTAGCCCAAAACAGGCAGATATGTTTGCTAATCTTCTTGCGAATGATTCAGGCTTTGGCAGTAAGTTTGCGCGATCCGGTGAAGCAATGGCAAGCTTTATGAGCCGTATATCTCAAGATTTACAGCGAGATTTGGGTAAAATTGGGGAGTATATGCCGTATTTGGTGAGGGCGGGGTTTGAAAAAACGTATTAGCTTTATGCCACTGCTATAATGAATAAATTAGATTTTTAACCCAAGAACCCAGTTTTTTAATACCTGTAAAATAACATCTTGATGGATAAACTCCTGCTCAAGTCGTCGCTTGTCAATATCTTGCTGCTGAATAAACGCAAACAACTCGGCTTCGTCAATGGTTAAAAATTTGGGTGCTACTTGATTAAAAACAGGCTCGGCAACGCGTTTATGATCATGGCTTCCTAGCGTATGTTTATCCATCATTAATGACTCAACATGAGCACAGCATTTACGGGCATAAGAGAGCATTGCTAGCCCTTCTGAGTCAATATCACCCCAATAGCCCACTTTTTTATGCTTCAGCCATTGTGCTTTTAACCATGTTAGGTTCTTTCCACCGCCAGCGACAGCAATCGTATTGGCTAAATTTGGTAGCATAAAACAAGGTGTTTCGTTTTCGATGATTAAGATATTATCTGCAGGTAATTCGAAGTTTAATAACGTTTGAGAAGATAGTTTTAAAATAGGCAAATTTGCCAATGCCAATTTTGATGCGTCGCAAAGTGGTCGTACAAACAGCCAATCTTTTGGCTTAATATTACAGCCAAGCCAAGCTAATAATGTAAGGTGGTTATTTTCATCGATCGTATCTAAAGTAATAGCTTTGTCGGTTTGGTGCAGGCTTTGTACTAGAATCTCAATTGTTCTAAAATTATTTTCTATAAACTTAGTGTCAATACCTGCGACGTTTACCGCTCTAAGGTAATTACCTTTACCCATACCTTCATATAGTTGTGGAATCAAGATGGTTAGATTGGCAATTTGTTCATTAGATAAACGTTCAATCATATCTAAGTGATTAATTAAACTATCAAAAATCCTTTTTTGTGTGTCTGGATTTGGGCTAAGTTGAACTAGACTTTTAAATTTAAATTGCAAACTATCAAGGCGTTCAATCGCCACTTTGCCCAAAATTTCAGCAAGCGTATTAAGGTCATGGATAATTAACTTTACTGGAATAGATTGCTCACCAAGAAAACCTAAATTTTTAGTTTCTAATTGGATATGGCTATTTGGATGCTGAGTTTCGAAAATCTGCCACGCTTTAACAAAAGCTTGAAAATGTAGCGTGTTTTGAGCGGCTACTTTACCAGAGCTTGGGGGTTTAAGTGTTATTTCAATAGCATTTTCCTGGGAGATCTCATGGTTTAGCAGTTGTTTAAATCTGCCTAAATTTTGCCAGTAACGCTGATTAAGTTCTTTGAGAACATCATTAGGCAGCTTGCCCCACGTAGTTTGAATTTGATTCATACCATGTTCCTATGTTTCAACATGGCTAATTTGAATGTTCATTTCAGCTAGCTGTTCATTCAGATGACTTGTTTGCTGTTGCGCTTTTTGTTTATCGTAGTCTTGCCAAGTCACTTCGGTAAGCCTGCTTTCATGGTCATTGATGTTGCGCTCACAGATAATCAGGCTATTGGCAGCTTCACGGGCTAGGTTAAGGTTTTTGTAAGGGGTTATTAAGTTGATATGGATATTGAGTTCTTTAAATACTTTCAGCACACGGCGACTGACCGATTCCTGCGTGTTGGAGAAAGCTTCATCTAAAAATACAGTACTGTAAATCGGCTTATCGCCTCCTGTTGGCGTAAGTACATAGGCAAGACTTGCAGCAACAATAATACCTGCGAACGATTCTTTTTCTCCCCCTGATTTACCGCTTGATGAGCTTAATATATCTATCACGATATCATCACCTGTTTCAGAATCTATTTTAAACTCTTCAGCATTAAAACTCATTTGGTAACGTGGGTCGAGCAGTCTTAAGCTTTCAAGGTTGCTTGCTGTAGTGCCATTAGCGGCTTTATCAAGTACCGCGTTGATATCACTAAGCAGCTTAAAGCGTTTTTCATGTTCTTCTGTGGTCATGAGTTCCATGAGCATGGCAAGCTGTTTATTAAATTCGACTACATTGACAATGCGTTCTGGCTTGATTTTTAGGCGTAAAAATGTACCTTGGCGAAATTCGGTTTTTTGAAGTACCAGATTGACTTGCTCAATACCTTGTTTGATTTGTTCTAACTCACTATTCATTTTGGTCTTAAAGTTCGCCAACGATTGGGTGAGATTATTATTCATACGGCTTTTAAATTTTGTCGTAAGTTTTGCAAGCCCTTCTTGTATTAGATGGTCATAATGGGCAAGAAAATCTGGCATACCTTGCTCAGTTGCTGACCAATCTGACGTGATAGGTTGCCATTTTTCATTGCCTTTAAAATTACCCATAATACCAATCGCTGACTTACTGTCTCGACTGATACGATTACTAGCACTTTCAATGTCTTCATTAAGGCGAGTTTTTAATACATCGGCATTGTGAGCGAGTTGTTTAAATTTTTTATCCAGTTGCTCTATGATGGCTTCGCTCATCGGGTGGTTGGCTAAGATATCGTTTTGGGTGATTTTAAGCTGATGGCTTTTTAATTCTTGAGATTTCGCCCCTTCTTTGCGATTAAGTTTAATTAGCTGGCTTTGTAACTCGTTAAGATTTTGTTCAGCTTGTTGATATAGTTGTTTTGCTTTGGCAATATCGCCTTGGGCATTTTCAAGCGTGGCAAGTTCTTGCTGTTGGTAATCGAGTTGGGTTTGCCAAAACGGTGCATTGATATCATCCCAGTTGGTTTCAAGTAATTTGTGCCAACGATTTTTTAATATTTCTATGTTGGTCATGGCTTGGCGAGCTTGTGCGAGTATTTTTCCTTGTTCGACAAGTTGAGTTTTGAACGTTTGTTGTTGAGAAAGCAGTGAGTTTAATAAGGATTGGTTATTAAAGCCCAATTGCCATTCACGTCTGTCATCGATTTTATGCGTATCTTTTTTCTCAAAACGCCTCCATTCTCGATGAATCAATCCTGTAATCGTCATAGAAAAAGGTGTATTATCCAGTTGCTCGCTATCATCGACACAGGTTAAATCATATTTTTTTAAAAACCCCTTAAGCCAATCACGGTAAGGATGTTCTCGCCATTTAAGTTTTCGCAAAAACCCATTCGCTGAAAATTCAGTCGCTGTGGCGCTGGTATTCTCAACCACTTGCACTCGTAAATGTAACCCAGTGTGCCGTTGCGTGTTGATGTAGCTAGTGATAGCTGGATAATCCTGTTTACTCACAAGTAAAGTTGTTTTGAGACCCCCTAAAGCGCGCTCGATTGCCCCTTGCCAAGCGGTTTGGTTATCCTCAATATCCAACATTTCACCGATAAATTTGGTATTTTGTGATAGATTTAATTCTTGGCAAAGGGCATCTCGCCAATGTTGTAAACGTAATGGAATATTGGAGTCTGGGCGTTGTCGAATTTGCTCTATTTCACTTTCTACACTGCATAGATCTTGTTGCGTTTGACTAAATTTACCTGTTGCTAAACCAAAGTTATTTTGTGCAGTGGTGTATTGCTCGCCTAAAATCGCTTGATTATTAGTTGCTTGCTGTTGATATTGTATAAAGGTGGTTCGCGTTAAGTTTGTTGTGATATCCAAAACTTCACAAAGCTGTTGATAGGCAGACGCATTTTTGCTAGTACGGCGTAATCCATCTTGGGTATAGTTAATATCTTTTTGTAACGATTCAATGCGATTACCGCCAAGTTTCATGTATTCATCACGGTAAGTTTCGGCAGTTTGTCTGGTTTGCTCAAGTTGTGTTTGTTTATCAAGAATGGCAGTTTCAATAGTTCGATAATCCGCTTCTAGCACTGCAAGCTCTTTTGCAAGGGCGTGTTGTTCGATTTTGGCAAGATAAATGGGAATAGCGTCTTTTAAAACTTCAAGTTCGCTAAGTTGCTGTTTGGCTTCTTCCATTCTTTTGGCGAGTATCGGTAGTTGCTCAAGCCGTTGAACTTGTTCTTGGGCATCGACTAATATATCGTGTTCTTTCTTTAAATCTTGAAACTCTTTGACAATAGCTTGAGCATCTTCTCGTAAGTTACTCGGCTCAAGTACAAGGGTACGGATAAGGTCGGTTAAGTTATCGATTTTTTTAAGCCCTAATGCTCGAGAAAGCAAAGCTGGGGCATTTTTGTTGTTTAAGTGCAAAACTTCTTGATACAGTTTTTGATACTCATCAAAGGTTGTCATATGCTTGATATGCTGACTCTCCAGCCATGTTTTAAACGTGCGGTCATATTTCTCATCAAACTCTGCCAGTACCGTTTTTAGCTTTACATCGCGATTGGCAACCAAATACAGGCGTTTGACATCACTGGCACTAGTCGCTGTGTTATCTGCCCAAAATAGCGCTATTAGAGTAATATCATTACCATTATCTTGGCGATAATAAGCTCGTAAGCCTGTGACGACTTTTTGACTGCGTTTGGATTTAGTGGCGGTGGTTGTCCCATCATGTTCTTGACCATAACTACCACGCATATAAGATAGAATGGTACGATCTGCCTTGTCGTTTTGAGCGGCGGCGATGTTGAAATTGGCTCTACTAGGTGGCATTAGTAGAGCCATTAGTCCATCAACCAGCGTGGATTTTCCTGCACCGTTATCTCCTGTAATCAATGTGCCATTTGGGTCGATATGAGCAGTATGCAGGTCTGCAAAGGAGCCCCAATTAAATAGCGAAATTTCTCGTAGTTTTATTTGTCCGTTATCGGATTGATTAAGTAGCGTGGCTTCCATGACATATCTCTTTTTACTTATAAGATTTATTTCTAGTGCTGTGTTAATATTAAAATAGGCTGTCCTGCTGTCCGAATAGTTGCGTGTCCCCTGTTGTATTTTTTGTTGGCAAGTTAAGTTCTACTACTGTGTCATTTTTCACTTGATTAGTGACAGCATTGCTCGACTGTTCTAGATTGTGTTCTTTATCGTCATACTTGTCTGGCATCTCACCAAGCAATGCGATGTATTCATTGAGCATGGCTTGTAATAGGCTTGCATTGACGACATAACGTATCATAGGTGTGATCTCATAGCGTTCAACGTTGCCCCGTTTGAGAGTAACCAATTTATGATTTTTAGCAAAATGCTCCAGTCTCGCTGAGAGTTTTTTCTTATCTTTTGAACCGTGGTCGGTGAGTGGCAAAAATGGCGACATTAAACTTTCTAGTTTTTCGATATCGATGATGATTTCAGTCTCGCCCAAGTTTTGGCGTTCTTGATAGTACTTACGCAAATTGAGCAATAAAAGCGTGTCATATACGTTGAGCGTACGTTTTTGAATCATGGACGTAATATCTTCGCCATCCAGTTCAGCTTGCTCGGTGTCATTTTCGAAATTATCTAGCCCTTTAAGCTGTTCATGGTTTTCTGCGACAAAATCTGCTCTCGCTACGAAAGCAACTCCGCTATGTTCATCAATAATTAAGCTACAATAGATCTCGGATAAATGACGGCGAATACTGGTTTGATGACGCACAATATTGTCAAATAATTGCGGTTTGGCACTGTGCAGTATCACGCCTTGCTGAGATAAATAAATCAACGCTCGGCGTGCGTCAGCTGGCATGTCACTCTCAGTAATAGCGGTCGATTGAGCATCTGATCGCGCATCGAATGATCCATTTTCATCCATCTTTTGTGTGTTCAGTTTTTGCCTATCGCTACCATGATCAATATTTTGGCTTGATACTCTCGAAGCCTTTGAATCATTTTGCTGTTGGGTGTCAAAACAGGTCGAATTATCGGTGCTAGTTACCATGTCAAAAAAGCTGTTTGTCATTATTTTTCCAGATTTATTCGCTGTAAGAGATTTTTATAACGCTAAAGCCATCGGATTATCGATAAAATCTTGAGGGAAATGCTCAGTTGTCAAAATTAGCTTAGGTATAGTTGCTTTTAGCTGATTACCAAATTTATCATTGACCAAAATCAACTCTGTTTGTCCGATGTCGGTGGCTTTGACAGCTTTTGCAATACGGATGAACGCGACCAATTCCTCAAGTCCTGCTTGAATTGGCATATAGTTATTGATACTCGCTATGCTCATCGCACCGTATTGATCTAAGGTGTAATAGATTTTTTTGGCGACTTCAACGACCTGGACTGTTTCTAAATTTTCTAACGTTTTTTGGCTTAGGGTGTGATTGTTTTCATGCTCTTGAATGTCGCTTAAATCAAGTTTTTCTTCAGCAATTCTGAGCCGTATACTATCAGGCGATGAATACGGCATTTTGCCGACTTTAATTGTTAGATTCAGGTCTTTATCAATAATTTTTGGCGTGTCTTTAAAGGCAATTGCCCGTTTTTCAAGTTGACTAATTAGCCTATCAACTGCATGATTCTCGCTCATTGCGCCACTTTCAATGTAAGACTTTAACTGTTCTTCAGTACGTCGTCTGATACGAAATACTCTATCACTTTCTCGTGTTAGCTCTGAAATAATGGTGCTCAAAAACTGGTGGTGATGTGGGGCAAGTTGGTTTTTATCAGTGGTTTTGAGCACACTTCGCATCTGCTCGGTAAACTCGGTTAAGCGATTGTCATCGGATAACAAATGAAAAAATCCATCAAATGCACTACCCGCATCAGTTTTGGCAAGTAAGTCTTCTTGTTCAAATACTTTTTGCAGTAACTCGCCTTTACTCAAGTTATCATCAATCATTTGTACGCGTAAGGTCTTATCCATTTTGCGGATTTCTTCTTCAAGTAGCCGAAAATCCCCTGTTAAACTGTACGCAAGGTTATAAATTTCTCGAATTCGTTCCTTTTTCTCATAGTCATTGAGATAGACCATTTTACCTACATTTAAGTCATTGATTTGGCTTTCTAACTGGGCTTTTTGTTTCTCTAAAATAGCGATACGCTCGGCCGTATTTTCACTCATCATCACCGCCAAATCTCGAACCGACTCTTGGACAATCCGCAGATGCGATGCAGATGTACTGATAATCCGCTCATCAAAACTTTGGCAAAACCGTAATACCCTATCAGTAGCGTCAGTGACTGTCAGGCGGTTATCCATTTCTCTAAGCCAACCTTTTTTTATCCAATCATTCAGATAGGTCATTGCGTTAGATTCGGTTTGCCAACTGCCATCAAGCCGTGCTTCATCCAAAGCATTATCGAGCAATATTCTAGCTTGCCCATAACTAATTTCATTGTCGGTCTCAAAAGCAGTAGCAATAAAAGCTAAAATAAATGGGGCATTATCGGCTCGCAGTAGTCGCCATGCAGCCGACTCTCGAAAGTGACGTTGGTAATTTGCCGATTTTGCCATAAAGCTCATGATGATGCCTTTTTTAGTTAATGTTGTTTGGGCTTATGCGATACGCCCTCTGTCTATTTTATCCCTACGATTTGCATTAAGCTGTCAAAGCTATTAACTACTTCATAGCTAACTGGCATTTTTTCAACTGCCGCCAAGGTATCCACTTGTTCAAGTTCGCTATTGTTCCCTTGTGTCTGTTGCAGTTTGGCAAAAAACGCTTTGGCACTGGCGATTTTTTGTTTTTCGGTCTCTCTCAAGTCTATTTCGCTGGTAGAGCCTTTGGTCTCTGCGACAAAATAGACATGACGCACTTTGTCTTGATTAAAGGCAATCGCCCAGTCAGGGTTATAACCGCCAAATGGCGTGGGGATGACAAAGTTTTTGGGCAGTTTGGCATACACTACGACTTCATTGATGTGCTGCTCTAGCTCTGCCAAGAATTTGCGTTCAACATCCGAGTCTGTTTCCACATACTCCCAGACATGACGGTTGGCTTTAATTGCGGTATCTGACAAAGGAATATTACTTACAAAGATATCGTTACTATCGTATCGCTCTTGGGTAAGCTCATAGGCGATGTTTTGTACAATTAGTTTGGCTTGTTGCTCGTTGATGATACGGCTGACTTCGCTGATAAAGGCTTCTGGGTTATGTTTAAACTGTGAAAACACCGCTGAGTTTATTTTACTCAATACAGCAATGACAGTACGACGGGTCAGATTGGTACGGCTTGCCACTTGCCCGATAAGGTCATAGCGAATCGGCGTTTGTACAGTCACACTATATTGCTCACGGTTGGACTGCACTTGCCCAAAGCTGTCACCTTGTTTCACTGTATCGTAATCTAGACTATCTTTTTGCTCAGATGTTTTGACGGTATAGGTGAGTGACTGCACAAAGTTATTGTTACGCTCGCGGCTGACTTTGTCAATTTCGCTGATACTTTCGGCTATCAATTTGTCGCTATCAAGCTGGATTTGATAGATGGATTTTTGGTTGATGCGTCGCCATAGGGCTTGGAATTCTTTACGGTTTAGATTGTCTGGGTTGATGGTATTTTTAGGTCTATTGCCATCGTTAAACATGCCATCAAGGGCATTTGGATTCACCACGCTGATAATGAGTTTATGGATAGAATTGGCAAAGGGTTGCAACTCATCGGGCAGTTTTGGCAAGCTATCATTGTCTTTATCGTCCTGAAACTTTGCCAGTAGATTATCGTCATCATCGAGATAATCATTTTTGACGAGATATTTATAAATCTGATTGGCTGTCTTGTCATCAACGACCATTTGCCCACCCAGTTCACTCACCAAGGTTTTACCCGTAAAATATTGTGGATTGGCTTTGCTTGGGCGAGTGGCTAGATTTGCCAGCATTTCTTTTTGTAGATTACCGACAAATTCAGCATAGCTTTCATTGGTAATCACGGTTAGGTTATTGAGCCGATGTACTTCACCGAGTGGTAGATAGCCACTGTCCATGCGTGTGCCATGTTTATCCACGGCTAGACGTAATCCCCGCCCTACTTCTTGACGGCGAGAGATGACGTTGTCCGAGTGCTTAAGCGTACAGATGACAAAGACATTGGGATTATCCCAGCCTTCACGCAAGGCAGAATGCGAAAAGATAAAACGCACATTTTTACGCGCGATTTGTTCGTCATTATCAAGCGGTTCGGGGAAAGCAAGCAAGGATTCTTTGTCTTTTAAAATCAAGTCATAGGCATCGATGTCATCAGCGACCAGCACTTTTTCGCCCAGTTCTTCGTCTTTAACGCTTTTGACATTGGGATCGACCATGTGGCGTTTTTTATCAAGACTAAAATAGCCGTTATGCGTACCTTGAGCAGTGATGGCTTTAAGATAGTCCTGGTATGGGTCATTTGTTAGGTTTAAATCAATGCGTTTGCCTACTTCTTCGCTGTAAGTCTGTTCGAAGATATCAGCATATTCGCCATTCACCGCATTGCCGTCCATGTCGTACTGGCGGTATTTGGCGACTTCATCGATAAAAAATAGACTTAGGACTTTAATGCCCTTATGAAATAACCGCTGTTCGATGTCCAAATGTGAGCGGATGGTTTCTCGGATTTGGATACGGCGTAAGTCTTTATCGTCCACATTCCCCTGCCCAACGTGTAGCACAATACCATTGGCAAATTCGATACTATCGGCGGTGACTTGGGTGACGGTATAGCGGTCTTTGTATTGTTCGGCTTCTTTGGATACTACAAACAAGTCATCGCCTTTTGCAATATTCCGGATTTCACGTCGAAACTCGCCTTTGGTTGATTTGATTTCTAGCTCTAGCCGTGCAACGGGCGCTTTGCTTGAGACAACCACGTCTTGTAAGTACAGATAGCCATTTGTGCCCGTCAAGCCTTTGACTTCAATGCCTTTAACGGTGATTTTTTTGACCAGTTTTTGGTTATAGGCATCCAGTGCGTCAAGGCGATACACTAGGTTATAGTCACGCTTGTGGGTGGCGGAATAGCGTAGGATAAATAACGGGTTAAAGTTGGCAAGGCTTTGTAAGGTCTTGTCAGCGCCCATTTTTTGCGGTTCGTCTAGGATGATAATGGGGCGGTTACGGCGTATCACGTCAATGGGACGGCGAGAGCCGAATTCATCTAGGCTGGCGTAAATTTTGCGGGATGCTTCGTTGTTCGCCCCTTCTTTTATGGTATTAAAGGCTTGCACGTTGATAATCATGATGTTGATACCACCATCTGAGCTAAAACTCTCTAGATGGTGCAAGGCTTTGGAATCATAAATAAAAGCTCGTGGCTTTTTGCCATATTCTGCCAGTAGGTCGTCCGCCATCATGGCAATGCTTTTGTTCACGCCTTCACGAATGGCGATACTAGGCACGACGATGATAAACTTACTCCAGCCGTATTGTTTGTTCATCTCAAATATGGTGCGTAGGTAGGTATAAGTCTTGCCCGTACCTGTTTCCATTTCGATATTGAGATTGAGCGGGCTTGTGGTGAGATTGTCGCCTTTTTTGTTGTCACTGGTGACAAGCTCGGTGGATTTTGGCAAGCCTCGATTGATTTGAATAGTTTGAATATTTTTGAGAATCTCGTTTAAGTCAAATAACGGCGTGTTGGCAAAACCGATATTTTCATCGTCCAACATATCATAGGTTTGTAAGGCAGCGTTTTGCAACGTATCACTGTCGCCAAAGTCTAGCCCTGCTTGCTGTGGCAAACGTTTTGGGGTTGACTGTATGCCTCTATCGAGTGTGTAGCGTGTTTGCCCAATCAGTTGTTCTTGTCCACGGAACACATCGACGACGGCTTGCACTGCATCGAGTTGGTAGGCTAAGGGTTTGAAGGTGATTTTCATGTTTTTTCTCCTTTTCCCTTAGATAAAGCGGACATCGGTATGCGGTGATAGTTGTTTAAAGCGTTCTTTGATGTTGGTTTTGTCGCTGTCGGTGGCGATGGCGCGTTCGCTGGTGATGAACTTCAGTGGATTGAGTGCGGCGATGTCATTGACCATATTTGCGTCGATGTAGTCTAGGCTTGCGATGAGTGAGTTACCGCCCACTTGGTAGATGGTGTGTCCATTTATTGCGGTGCGTTGGATGGGCAAGGATAATGGCACGCCTGTGTCTAGCATAAACTGGAATAGTAGGTCTTCATCGCTACGGTCGGATTTGATGTTGTTTTCGAGTTGCTCAAGTAGGTCTTGGTTGTATTGGTCGGGGCGATAGTAGATGTCGTTCATGTTGGTGGTGTCGATTTTGAGTACACGAAAGCCTGTGTCAAGATGGCTTAGGTCTTTGTCCATGTCTGCATTGTCTAGGTGGTCTTGGCGGATTTTTGCCCCTGCTCGGCGGATGCGTTCTTTGCCGATTTCACAAATATTTTTATATCCATTCTTAAATGCATGGCTTTTTTCATCATTTAAGCTAGGAATTTGAACCATTATAAATTGTCTTTTGCCATTATCCTCTGCATTACTTTTCATTACAGCATGTGCAGTCGTTGCTGAACCAGAGAAAAAATCGAGAATTATTCCATCTTTAGCAGATATCTCTATACATCTTTGTATTAACATGGAAGGCTTGGGAGTATCGAATACATTCTCAGGAATTAACTCTTTCATCTCATACCTAGCTATTTTTGTATCTGAAGCAAACTCCCTAGACCACCAAGTCTGTGGAGTAATACCCTCCTTAACCTCTGTTAAAAATTTCTTTTGCATTGGGCGACCTGTGCCTGACACCCCAAATGTTATTCTATTATCATTTAAAAGTTCATTAAACTTTGCCTCAGATACACGCCATGATGTTGATTCTGGAGGTAAATGCTCTCTACCATCTGGTCCTACAATTGGGTAATAACAATTTGCTGAATAAGTTCTAACTGACAAATCGCTAGCTCTCCAAACTCCACGTGGGTCATTGTCGGGATTCTTATAAGCTGATAATTGCTTTTCATCTCTTTTCAATAAAATTGGCTTCCAAATTTTTGCATTTTTAGCAAATATTATTAGGTGTTCATGAGTATCGGATATCCCTTGAGCATCGTTTGCAGGTCCGTATTTTTTTTGCCAAACTGCATTAGCTATAAAGTTTATCGAACCAAAAATTTCATCACAAATTTTTTTTAAATTAGCTTGCTCATTATCATCAATCGAAATAAAAATCACGCCATCATCAGCCAACAGATTACGAGCCAATTTCAGCCGACTATACATCATCGACAACCAATCACTATGAAACCGCCCATTACTCTCCGTATTCGCCACCAACCGATTGCCATCACCATCCACCTGCCCCGACCGCTCAAAAAACTCAGCCGTATCCGCCGCAAAATCATCGTTATAAATAAAATCATTGCCCGTATTGTACGGCGGATCAATATAAATCATCTTCACCTTGCCAAGATAACTCTCCTGCAATAGCTTCAACGCCTCAAGATTATCCCCCTCAATAAACAAATTGCCCGTCGTCTCAAAATCCACACTCTCATCACGGCACGGGCGTAACGTCTTAGCTATCGGACTGTTCGCCGTCACAATCGCCTCACGCTTGCCCACCCAGTCAAGGCGATAACGCTCTTGCGACCCATCAATGACCGAATGCGATAATTCTTGCTTAAGTAATTCAAAATCAATGCCCCGCTCAAGCACTACTTCACCGTTCATATCACGGATAACCTTGCCTTGCTCATCGGTTTTTGGCTTCTCGGTGACACAGTTGGGGAACAGCGCGGCAAGACGCTCAATATTGCTATCGACTAGGTTTGGGGTGTGCATTTTTAGCGTGGTCATGGGGAAGTCCTTGAGAGTTTGAATGAATTATTTGGATTAAATAAGCAAGTCTTGCTGTGGGTTATCATCTAGCGTTTGTAGATACGCTAGCCCTTTGTCGGTTGTGCGATAGGCTTGGCTTGGATGCTGTAATGTTTTAGGATAAGCAAGTTCAAGTAACCCTTCCTTAAGCAAGGGTGATAAATACTTTCTGCGTATCGTATCAATCTCTCTATTGAGAAAATGTTTTAAAATACTACTGCTCATAAATTGCTTTTGACAAATTTGTAATACGATGCTTTTCGATTGCTCAGGGGTGAATCTGCCTTTAGCCCTTGCGGACGCTACAATGGATTGTAGATTTAGTAGCATATCATTACTTAAATCCCCCACTTCCTTGATGATAATGACATCATTAATCCCAGTGCTCGGCTCGTTAATCCCAGTGCTCGGCTCGTTAATCCCAGTGCT
>NZ_DALYMP010000002.1:0-144707 GCF_031975715.1 Moraxella sp. CTOTU46711 | reverse complement strand
TAATCCCAGTGCTCGGCTCGTTAATCCCAGTGCTCGGCTCGTTAATCCCAGTGCTCGGCTCGTTAATCCCAGTGCTTAGGTCATTATTAGGGTAGCTAGAAACGTTATTACCAGTGCTTGCACCTGTCAAGGCTTGGTCATTACCTGCTAGGCTATTCTCGCGCGCCAGACTATAAATTGCCCATCTTCCACCTGTTGATACCAGCATACCTTGCTTTACCAAGTGCTGTAACATTTTGGTGATATCAGCAGGATGATTAGGTAATAGAGTTTTTAGGCGTTGATGATTGGCTTCATTCTCAAGATAGATAGTCGCTAAGATAGCCTGCTCATCAGTGCTGAGAGCTGAGAATTCTTTGCCATATTCATTGTTTAGATATTGCATGACATCGTTTGGAAACAAGTCATTCATACTCAATTCAAGCACCGTTTGATAATTCGGCTCTCGTTTCTCATACAAAGACGGCAGTTGCCAATGACAAGCTCGCCAACCTGCTAAAATCTGTGGAATCCCCGAACCTGCCTGCTCACCTGCATTAATAAATCGAAACATCTTATGTAAGTTACGATTACGGCAATCTGATTCACCGCCTTGTAAGGATATCTCAATAGGCACACGCATTAGACCAGGATTACGAAAATAGAAGTGATTGGTGTATTTTACAATCTTGACTGATGCACGGTCACTATAGTCCGCGTGAACCAATGAATTTACCAAGGCTTCACGGATAGCTTTATGAATGGGGGTATCATCCTGCCGTTCACCATTTTTTAACTTAAAAGGAATTTTAAGGTCTTGGGGAAGTTTAGCCGATACTTTACGGTAAAAATCGAATAGATTGCCACTCCAATTCCCATCAGGTACGATTCTATCTATCCAGCGAACTGTATCATCATCAGATTCTCGCTCTTGGTAATCTAACATATACTCTGGAAAAATTTCATAAATAGCTTCTTGATGTCCGAACATCAATAGCCCAGCTTTTGTTAGTCCTTGTTCCCCTGTCTCACGATTTTTGCCATATCCACCTATTTTAGTTAAAAAACTTTGGTTATCGTCATCATTCCAAGGCGACGTAGGGTTAAAGTTAGTAAAGCGTTGGCGATACGTTTGTAGAGACGTCAAATCTAAATCTGATAACGAAAAATTGGGCAAAATATCACTATCTAGGCTATCTTTGACCTGTTCGGCAATTAACCTTTTGACTTGTTCATCAGGTAATCTAAAATCACCCTCGTGCTGCCTAATAAATGTATTACCAAAAGGATTCGCATCTAAAAATATAGGTTGTTGCTTACGAGTTGCCCTAGGGACAGAAACTAATAAGACCATCTTTCCTTGAATATCCCATTCAAAAATGTTGCTATCGGTAAGTAAGTTATAACTAACTTTATTCTTATTATTGATTGTCTTAAAAATATCATTCTTGATTTGATGAACTCGTTCAATACCGGCTACTTCAAACTTGTTGTTTTTTTTAATTTCCTTGACCCCAAGTATAATCACACCGCCATTGGTATTAGCAAACGCACTATAGCTATCCCAAAAACTATTAGGTAATTCTCCTTTACCATCTTTTCCGCCAGCAAGTTTACATTCAATATCGACACTTTCTTGAAGTTCTGACAGGCTATTTTCTGTAATTTGCTGAATAATTTGACTTATACTCATAGGTTTTCCAAGATTATTTTAACAACTCGTTTAACTGTTTCTGTAGCGTTTGTGAATGCAAGTTCATCTCCACTTGGCGATTAAACTGTTTTTCTTTATAAATGCGTTTTTGTAACTCATTGATTTGTTTGGTAAGCAGTGCAACTTTTTCGGCATGGGCAATTTTATCTTCAATGCTATTAGTTCCTTGTGACTGTGGGGAGATATTATCAACACTTTTTGATAATAAAACACCTGACGACGCTTGATTCGTAGAAAGGAGTAACTGCTCAATAAAATACTCATACAAATCCGCGATTCCAAATACAATCGGCAAATCTTCACGCTGTGTTAGATCCTGCCAATCAGTTGCGTAGTATTTGCCTAGGACGAATTTTTGGCTGTCTGCTTGGCTTTGACGTTTATAGTTTGCGATGACTTTGATTTTATCTTCAAAGACAATCTCAAAGATAATCGGTGATGGTATCAATTTATCGATAAACTGCAAAACTTTCGTATCTAGCCTTTCAACACGACTGACGATACTAAAAATTTGGATTTCTTTAATTGTCTCGCTATCGTTTAGATTAATCGTATGCGGTGAGAGCTTATACGCCCATCGGATACTTTCCACTTGCTCCACAAACAAGCGTTCGATACGGTGATTGGCACTGCCTCGTTGGTATAACTTATTTTTTGGAATAATTTTATCCACTTTAGCCGTTGACGGATAGTGATATAGCATGGGTAACTTCCTTAGTTATATAGAAAACTTGTGCAAATACCCTATAAAGAAATTCATTGGATATGACTTTTTATCATAATAGTTATCTGTTAGTTAAGACTAACACTGGGAACAAGAGACTATCGCTATCTAATTGCCCTCAATCACGATGAAGCTAATCAATTCAAAGTCATTAAGCCCAGATACCATATCCACCAAGGCAGTCGTCGACAGTCCTGAAAATAAGCTATCAATATCTTTCTCATCTTTTAGCAGCTGAATCGAATGAATCACAATATCCAATAATGCCGAATACTGTCCCATGTTTCGTCCATCATCGGTTTTGCGGTTAAAAGACTCATACGCTTTTGGTATGGGTTGGTCTATGCCACGACAGGCTTTACGAGCGACATCCAGCAGATATTTGGCTTGGGTGTAATCATATACCACATCGCCACTTTGATTGATATACACCAAGTAATACGGATACAAACGATTGGCTTGATTACCTGCCATCTGGGGGTTTCTTGCTCTTAATGTAAATATAACTCCTGCTTCTAAGCCAATTTCTGGCTGTGCGGGTACTACGGTATGCAGCCCATTCGGTAGACGTTTTAGTTCCTCATGCACTTCTAAATACCCTAATAAATCCATACGAAAATCATTAAGCCCCAAGTCCGTAATAGACACACCTGTATTGGCGTCTTCTAGGTCTAGCACCTCATTTTGTAGCTTTTGCAGCTGCTCACGTCGATATGCCATATCGTTAGCTTGTGCACTTAAGACATTATCATCCCCTGTACTGGTCATATCGACAATAACCATGCGATTTTCCACCCGCTCTCTTAGATTGATATAATCGTCAAGACTGATATCTGGCCAATAATTTACCAATTGAATCACACTGTTTGATGAACCAATGCGGTCTACCCGTCCAAAACGCTGGATGATACGTACCGGGTTCCAGTGAATATCAAAGTTAATGAGATAATCACAATCTTGTAAGTTCTGACCTTCTGAAATACAGTCAGTCGCAATCAGAATATCAATCTCCCGAGATTCTTCTGGAAAAATATCTTGTTTTTGTTTCGATTTTGGTGAGAACAAAGTTAATAAGCCCTGCATATCATAGCTCTGTCGACTCTTAACGCGGGTTTTGATGGTAGACGTATTATCGTTGCCTGTAATTTTGGCACTATGCAATCCATAGTTCTCCAATAAAAAAGGAGCAATGTTTTCATATAGATAATTAGCGGTATCCGCAAAGGCGGTAAATATAATTACTTTGTGATTACCGGGATTAATGGGATGCTGTAGCTTCTCAATGATATGACTTTTAACGTGTTGTAGCTTAGCATCATTCTTAGTGTCAATCGTAGCAATCATCCGTAACAACCCTTTGATGATTTCTCGATCACCATCAAGATCCATTCTCCAAGATAAGCGATCCATATCCGCCAAATGAATTTTCAACTTATTGCCAATTAAGTCTTCTGGATTAAGCAGTTCGCCGTTCTCATCTTGATCATAGCCCATCAAAGGCGCAATACTTACTTCGTCATCTGCCGCACGCGCATCAAAATCATCAATTTTCGCAATCACATTGCTGATGTTTTTCTCTAAAAAAGTTAGCGTTAATCTAAATGCATGGATTGAGCTTTCAAGACGCTTAAGCAGATTGACCGTCATTAATGCTTGCAGACTGCGCTCACGATCAACCTGCTTCAGTCGCCCTTTTCCTTCAACCAAAGTATCAAAAATCTCCTCATATTTACGCAAGGCGCTAGGGAAAATATACGTGACAGGCGCATAGACCGCCATTTTAATTAATGACAGCTCTGCATAAATTCGGTTGAGCGTTACAGCCTGTTTATCATTGGATAAGGGAGTGCGATATGATAGGGGTTTAAGACGCGTAGGAAACTGTCCAATAGCTGTAGTGTCATAGAATGTCTGGATATGTTTGCGCGATCTAGCAATTGTCACACTATCAAGCAGTTTAAAAAAGTCAAAATCAAGCAAGTTTAGGATTGCTTGGGTTGTACGTTCTTCAGGTTCTAGCTTTGCCCAAGTATTGAAACTTGCTTGTGCCCTACGAAAGATAGTCTCAATATCGCGCTCAGTGTCAAGTTTACTTTCTATAAAGTCTGCATTGCCTTCGTATGCCAGGGCTAGCTGATTTTTGAGATCCGTAAAATGATTATTTACAGGCGTCGCTGATAACATCAACACCTTGGTTTTTACTCCTTGACGAATGACCTTGTTCATTAAACGATCATAACGCGATTCTCGTTCCTTATACGTACCACGGTTACGAAAATTATGCGATTCATCGATAACGATTAAGTCGTAGTTACACCAATTAATTTTCGCCAAATCAATCCCTAACGTTTCACCATTGTTTCGAGATAGGTCAGTATGATAAAGGACATCATAACTAAAGCGATCGTTGGCAAAAATATTGGTGACTAAGTTGGCATTATAGTTGGTCCAGTTTGCCCCCAATTTCTTAGGGCAAAGTACCAATACGCTTTTATTACGTAGCTCATAATATTTAATCACAGCCAATGCGGTGAATGTTTTACCCAGACCGACACTGTCTGCCAAAATACAGCCATTATAAGTTTCTAATTTATTGATAATTCCAAAAGCGGCATCTTTTTGAAAATTGAATAACTTATTCCATACTACCGTATCTTGGTAGCCAGTTAAGTCATTGGGTATGACATCCGTGCTGATATCCTCCAAAAAATCCTTGAAGATATTATAGAGCATTAAGAAATAAATTCGTTCAGGTGGATTCTCCTGATATACAGACTCGATATGCTGCACGATTTGGCTAGTAACGTCTTCTACTTTGGTCGGATCATGCCAAATCCGATTGAAAAGCTGGATAAAAGTTTGTGACGTAGATTGCTCATCAAAGCAATTAACCATGTTAGATATGGCATTGCCCTTTTCAAAGCCCAAACCTGTTGGGGTAAAACCTTGAATTGGCATGTATGTCAGAGATGTCTCGGGTTGTTGAATACTAATAAATTCCTGCATAGGTGCACTACTAGTGTTTGATTTAAATATCGCTTTTCGTCTTATCCAATCAGCACATTCTTTAGCGATTGCCTTTTGTGATAATTGGTTTTTTAGATGAATTTCAAACTCGGTACCATATAGGCTACTTTCACGATCAATTTTTGGAATAATAAACTCTCGTTTTTCCTTTTTGAGTTTTTCGGTTACATCTTCCGTAATAAATGTGGGTGATGTAAATACAAATTGAAGGGAATCAACTTTTTCTAATTCTTGTTTTAAGGCCGCATAAGCGTAAATTGAAAAATAGGAAGCAGCAATTTTGAGTTTAGATTGATTATTAAGATTCTTGCCAATATCTATTCCCAAAGTGCTATTGATGTTATCGATAAGTTTCATAAATAATCTGAGTTTATTTAATTGGATTTTATTGAGCTTATTAAGGTTTTAGGGTGTAAGTCAATGTAAAATTCAAAAAAATTTAATGTCGTGTTTCTAAATTATATAAGTTTATAACTGGCGCTCATTTAGATAATTACTCATATTATTCCAATTCCCACTCACTTGCCTTTTCTCCTCAACCGAATTATGAATACGAGCCAATTGAAACACATACGACAGGTAATTATTCTTTCCAATGTAGCTAAAATGCTGATTTAACCCCAGTTCGGGATAAGCCACATTATAACTCATTGATACTATTTACAATGTTACTACCCGTCCCTGCTGAGGCATGTTTTTGATGGTGGGCTTATAGGGAAACCAGCAATAAGCAATTAAACCTGACAGCAAGTTTGTGATAAACCCCGTGACACTACGATGGCGTGAGTGTTCGATTTGGCACAAGTTTTTAAGCTCTCCAAACACCGTTTCAACCAAAGAGCGATGATTGAGTAGTGCCTCATCCATCGGCTTGAGTAATTGGGGTTTCATATTACGCCGAAGTTTGGTTATCAACGTGGTATCACTGTGTTTTGTGAGCCACTCGTTTAGGGCTTTACTGATATAGCCTCTATCCCCAAACACCTTGCCAAACACAGGCGTTGCCATATCCTTAACAGGCACTCTGTCATCCGTATTGCCCGCAGTGACTTTAACAGATACAAGCTCGCCCTTATGATTGATAATGGCGTGCAGCTTAAAGCCATAGAACCAGCCCATACTACCTTTACCTCTTTGCGCCATACTCTCAAAGACTTTGTGACGGTAGATACGCTTGTTATGACAAACTGCTATCTTGGTTGAATCAATATAGCTGATACCCGTACAGTCGCCCATCATGCTTTGCAAGTAGCTGCACAGTGGTATGATACTGCGCGGCACAAGCTCTATAAATCGCGAGTAGCTCGGCAGATTTGGAAACTCCCGTTTCATCATGCCAAGCATGTGATGGTAGTAAAACGCCTTAAACTGTCGATACCGCAGTTGATGAAACAGTACCAAGATGGTCATCATCTCTGCTACACTTATCTGGCATGCTCTTAACCTTTGGTGTCCCGTTGCGATTAAATGAGCGTCAAACTCAGGTTTGAATTGCTGATAAAAGTCGTCAATATGGCAGTATAGTTCGGTTAGGTTGTCCATGTAAGAAGTCCTTGTTGTGAAGTTTGTCTTGGTAAACTCACTTTAGCAATTTTGGGCTTCTTTTTTTATCTTTTTTTGAGCGCTTATCCCGAATTGGGGTTGATTTAAAGCTTTACGGTAAATAATTTTATTTTTCACTAGGCTATATCCTTACTTCAAAAAGTAAATAAAAAGTGCCAAACACACCTAGATTCATAGGATTTAGTATAGGAAAAAATGGCATGAATCGCACTGACAGATGAACTATGGGAGCAGGTAGAGCATACCTTGACGTAGAATGGGTGTTACATCACTACAAACACTCGTACCGTGACGGAAGCTACATACGGTGTCATCAGCATGCAAGTGGAGCTAGGGCGGGCTTTGATAAACCAATTGGACAAGGCCATGGTGGACGAACTACAAAAATCCATTTATGTTGTGGTGCCGATGGATATCTGCTCAATTTTAAAGTCACTGAAGAAGAAATTCAAGACAGTCAACTTGCACCAGAGTTAATTGGACGGGTTGAAACTGGAAAATATTTGATTACTGATAAAGGCTATGATTCAGATAGCATAAGAGACAAGGTAAGAGGAGAGAATATGACAACTGTCGTACCAACATGCAAGAATGCCAAACAGCCAAATCCCAATTTGGATAGTTATTTATACAAGCTCAGACATTTAGTAGAAAGTACGTTTACAAGGTTAAAGCAGTTTCGTAGTATGGCCACGAAATATGAGAAATTAGCTCGTAATTTTAAGTCGATGATTTACCTTGCTTGCTTAATAATCCAAGCTCAAGTGAATTAGGGACATGCCTTAATTTATCTTCGAGATAAGTTTGAAAAGCATGACCAATGAGCTCATAGTTTATTTATCAGAAAGCAACCCTGTTAAGCCAATCTAAATAAAAAAATCAAGGTTGTAGTCAGATTTCGGATTGGTCGAAAAATAACCATGGCACATTTAAGGCACAATTATGGCACAAAGATTTTTTTATGTGCCTTAGTGACAAAACGGGGTCACAGCAAATGAGTACTAATTAAATAAAATAGATTATCTAACTTGCTGATTTTAAAGCAATAAAAAAGCCACTTTGCTATAAAGTGGCTTTCTTGAATTTGGAGCGGGAAACGAGATTCGAACTCGCGACCCCGACCTTGGCAAGGTCGTGCTCTACCAACTGAGCTATTCCCGCATTAGGTGGTCAACTAGCAATTTTGAATGTTTGTTGCGTCGTTGTGGATGCGTATTATAAAGATTTTTGACACCGCGTCAAGCATTTTTGCAAAAAAAATTCAAAAAAATACGTTTTTTTTAAATTTAACTGTTTTTACTGGGTTTTATTGGAAAGTAGCTTTTTTGACTCTTTATTCTTGTATTAATTTTTTCCTTTCTACCTATAGTTATTAGCCTATTTCATCACACTCTGAAACACACCACGTATTTATTGTTACGCAATTACTGCAAATCTCAGCAGATTGTTTTTTAATGACTTCGCTATAATGCGTCTAAACCTAATATTTCTCTTGGTCCTTTTTGCTGTATTTGGAGATAACAATAAGATGAAAATTTCACAAAAACTTATGATGTCAAGTTTGGCGGCATCGGTCATTGCGGTAGGTGCCACCGGTTGCTCGACCACCACTGATACTGGGGCGATTGGCGTTGACCGTAATCAGTTGTTGGTAGTATCCAATCAGCAGGTGCAACAACTTTCAAATCAAGCTTTTCAACAAGAAATTGCCGCCGCCCGTGCCAAAGGTCTGCTTGATACCAATCCTGCCCAGTTGGCACGTTTAAAGAAAATTTCTCAACGTCTAATTGCGCAGACAGGCGCCTATCGCAGCGATGCAAGACAATGGTCTTGGGAAGTGCATGTCATTAAAAGTAATGAGCTCAATGCGCACGTATTACCAGGGGGTAAAATTGTCTTTTACTCAGGAATTATTGATCGCTTGAGTCTAACCGATGCTGAGATTGCTGCGGTCATGGGTCATGAGATGGCGCATGCATTACGCGAGCATACCCGTGAGCGTCTATCGCGTGAGGTGGCGACCCAAACAGGGATTGGTATTGCCGCAAGTGTATTAGGTTTATCTCAAGGTCAGGCACAGTTAGCAGGCTTAGCTGGGGATTTGGGTATTTCTCGTCCCAATAGCCGCACCCAAGAAACGGAAGCTGATTTGATGGGGCTAGAGTTGATGGCACGGGCAGGTTATGACCCTAATGCAGCAATTAGCCTATGGCGTAAAATGCAGAGTGCGAGCGGTCGCGGCGAACCACCTCAGTTTTTAAGTACCCACCCGGTGAGCTCAACACGTATTGCCACCATTCAATCATTATTGCCACGTGTGATGCCGTTATACCAACAAAGCCGTTACCGTTAATTTTAAATTTGTATTTTATAAGCCAATATCTAGCTGATATTGGCTTTTTTAGTGAGCAAATTTAGTGATCAAAATAAGGGGTTGATTAAAAGTTTGCTTATCCAAAATAATCCATTACCCATCAATTTACTTAACAATTGACCTACCCATCAACTTATCTAGCAAGCCTAACAAGTTGTCAAAAAACCGATTGATTGAAGTTTTTTAAATATCTCAACAGCACAGCGGCATCGTCAGTGGCATAATAAGCGTTTAGTCACAGTTATAGGGTAAATTCATGAATCAGCTTGATATTAATTTGCTAGTCTTGTTCGTCATTTTGGGCTGCGGTATCTTTGTGCACAATCCCACGATTTGGGTCAGTGCGACTGCGCTGATTATCATCAAGTTTTTACCCCACAACCAACCTATCTTTTCTTATATCCAGCAATATGGGCTCAACTTGGGTATTTTGCTGCTCACCATTGCCGTCATTGCGCCCATCGCCTCCGAACAAGTGAGTAGCAAAGCCTTGATGACCTCTTTTGCCAGTTGGCGCTCATTATTGGCCATCGCCGTGGGATTGCTGGTGACTTGGCTGGGCGCAAGAGGGGTGAACTTAATGAAAGTTGACCCCAACGTGGTCACGGGGCTGATGATTGGCACAGTAGCAGGGGTGGTATTGTTTCGCGGGGTGGCGGTGGGTCCGTTAATTGCGGCGGGGATTTTATCCTTGCTATATTGGTCCAAGTGAATCATAGAAGCTAGTGAGTCATCAAACATAGAGAAAATTTGAGCGGTATTGACACAAGATTATTTTTGCCAGTCGAGCCAATTTGATAGATTAGGCTACCTTAAAACTATGCTAAAATGGCTAAAATGCGGTAAGTGGTGACCAGTTAGGTTTGTCATTGGCTACCCATTTTTGATGAATAAAATCAGTGAACCGAGGACGACATGAGTCAACTTGCTACCCCGATTGCCGATGCCGTAACAGCGCGTTTGCAAACGTTACAGCCCAGTGTTTATCAGCTAGAAAACGAGTCAATGCGCCATGCTGGCTATTTTGAAGGCAAAGAAACCCATTTTAAATTGACTATTGTCAGTGAGGCATTTGCAGGCAAACGCTTGGTACAGCGTCATCAGTTGGTGTATGGACTCATTCATACATTACTGTCACTAGGCGGTGGGCAAATTCACGCGTTTTCAATCCATGCTTATACACAAGCAGAATGGCAAGCGGTTGGACAATCTCCTGAAAGTCCCAATTGCGCGGGACAAAACGCAAGGTAACATAGAGATAAAAAAAGAGTGTCAACATAAGCTAAAACCACAGACCTCTTGAGTTAATTTACGCTATATTATTATAAAAAAGGTTGATGTATGAAACATGCACATATGCTGATGGCATTGATTTTAATTGCCTTATTCTTGTGGCAAGCCGTGTTGGTATTTACCGCACCAAAAGGACAAAGCTTACCAAAATCTGCCAAAATCGGCGCACACTTGATGTATGCCTTGGTGATTTTAACAGGCGCGGTGACGGCGATGCCATTGTTTGGCGCAGGTATAGTGCCGCACTGGTTGATTGCCAAGATTGTGTTACTCATTGTTGCCATTTCAGCGACTGTCAAAGCCACGCGCCAGACGACTACGCCCAATCAAGCCAAAATAGGTATGTTGATTGCTTTTATTGCCTATATGGGTATTTTGACGCTGGCGTTTGTTAAACCGCTCAACCTATTTTAAGGCTGAAGCAGTTAGCATAAGGGAGTAGGATGATGAAAAAATTAGCTATCTCGATACTTTTAGCGGCTGCCACTACGGCAGGCTTGACAGGGTGTATGACCACGCCTACCCCTAAATACGTATCCGCCAACAATTACCAAAGCTATGACTGTGTTGCGCTTGCCAATGAATACACACGCGTCAATCAATACATTGATGCCAATGCCAACCAGCGCACGGGCTTGCAAGCTTCAGGCATTGGGATTGGCGTATCGGGCAATCGCCATGGTATTTATCCTACCGTGAGTGTCGGTTTAGGCTCAATCAATGGCGGCAACCGTCATAATCTATCGATTGCTATGGGACAACGTGATGCGATGCTACAAGCCGCTCGTTTAAAACAATGCCCCTTTGCTACCGGCATCAAACTCTATAGCGAAAAATAATTTATCCCATTTTACCCTGTTGAGTATAGAACCCATCTTTCATAGTGAGATGGGTTTTTTTATGGTGAGCCAAATCATTGGCTGGGTTAGAGGTAGTAAGTGTCATTGAATACTTATTGAATATTTTTTTAACCTAAAGATAATTTTTATTTCGATAAAGATTGTCTCGTTTTAGATTGACAAGTCCATAATTTATTGATTAATATGTCACATATTGATGATTAAACACGGTAAAAATTTTAAAAAAATGAATTAAAATGAGTGTTATAACAATACTTTAAGTCAAGGAATACTTAGGTATTAATCAGTGGGTAAAATTTTTTACTTAGTTAAGCACGAGGTTTTCATTAGCTTTCGTCAATACCTTTAGTAAACACACCAAAAAAAACGATAGAAAAACACGATAGTAAGGATGCTACCATGACCAAAGACGTGCTAACCCTGCCACGCATCGTAATGGGTGCGAAATCTGCCAACGCCCCACTGACCCAAAGCTATGATAAAGGCCCTGTCACACCACTGATAGAATTGACCATTGGTGATTTTTTTGATCAGATGGTGGAACAAAACCCCGATAAAGACGCCTTAGTTTCCGCTCACCAAAACATTCGGCTCACCTACCGCGAACTACAGCGTAAAGTCAATCAGCTAGCCAGCAGCATGATTCGTATGGGTCTGCAAAAAGGTGATCGCGTGGGTATTTGGTCACACAACAACGTTGAATGGGTCATCATGCAATTGGCGACTGCCAAAGCCGGTATCATACTGGTCAACATCAACCCCGCGTATCGTATCTTTGAGCTTGAATACGCCATCAACAAAGTCGACTGCCAAGTGCTAGTATTGATGCGCCACTTCAGATCTAGCGACTACGCGGTGATGCTTCAAGAGCTTGCACCTGAAGCGCGTCACCAAAGCTACCAAAATTTAGAGCTCGTGCAATTACCCAATCTCAAACGTGTCATCTGGATTGACAGCCCAGAGTCCACTGAGGATTTTAGCTATATGCAAAAATTCTCGGCGTGGATTGCCGAAGGCGATGCCGATGATCCGGCAGTGGCGGAACGTGCCAAAAAGCTCAACCCCAATAACCCCATCAATATCCAATTTACCAGTGGCACCACAGGCACGCCCAAAGGCGCGACGCTTACCCACCGCAATATTTTGAACAACGGTTATTTCATCGGTGAAGCCATGAACCTCTCTGCCGATGACCGTCTGTGTATCCCTGTCCCGCTCTACCACTGTTTTGGAATGGTACTGGGCAACCTTGCCATTTTGACCCACGGTGGCACGATTGTGTATCCCAATGATGGCTTTGACCCCATCACTGTACTTGAAACCGTGCAAAAAGAACAATGTACAGGTCTGCATGGTGTCCCGACTATGTTTATCGCCGAGCTTGACCACCCGGACTTTGCCAATTATGACTTATCGACTTTGCGTACCGGCATCATGGCAGGCTCAAGCTGTCCGATTGAGGTCATGCGCCGCGTGATTGACCAAATGCACATGAAAGAAGTCACCATTGCCTATGGCATGACCGAAACATCGCCCGTATCTTGTCAAACCAACCAGCACACGCCACTTGAAAAACAAGTCTCAACCGTCGGTCTGGTACAACCAAACCTAGAAGTCAAAATCGTCAACCCAGAAACAGGCGAAACGCTTGGCATCGGTGAGACAGGTGAGCTGTGTACCAAAGGTTACTCAATCATGCTCGGCTATTGGAATGACACCAATAAAACGGCCGAAGCCATTGTCGATGGCTGGATGTATACCGGTGACTTGGCAACCATGGACGAAGAAGGTTATGTCAAAATCGTCGGGCGTAGTAAAGATATGGTGATTCGCGGTGGTGAAAACATTTACCCTGTTGAAATCGAAAACTACCTATATCGCCACCCAAAAATCCGTGACGTCCAAATCGTGGGTGTACCCGACAAGAAATTCGGTGAAGTCCTTGCCGCTTGGATTATCCCCAAAAAAGACAGCAACTTAACCGAACAAGACATTCGCGATTTTTGTAAAGATCACATCGCGCACTATAAAGTGCCGACTTACATGAAGTTTGTCGACGAGTTCCCAATGACCGTCACGGGTAAAATTCAAAAATTCAAAATCGTGGAAGCGATGAAACAAGAATTGGGACTCTAAATTTTCAACTTCATCAAAAACTTAACATAAATACAGAGGGCATCTGATAGCAATTTAGCTGCACCCTTTGACAGAATTAGGATTTACAATGACGGTTATCCAAAGTAAATTAAGCCCAAATGGCGCGGAATTTCAAGCCAATGCCGCTGCCATGCAAACTATCGTTGATGACCTCAAAGCCAAGCTTGCGGTCATTGCTCAGGGCGGTTCAGCGGCTGCACGCGCCAAACATGTGGCTCGGGGTAAGCTATTGCCGCGTGAACGTGTCGAGCGCTTGCTAGATGCCGGTACGCCATTTTTGGAAGTCTCACCGATGGCAGCGTATGGCATGTATGATGCCGATATTCCTGCCGCAGGCGTGATTGCTGGCATTGGTCGCGTCGCTGGTATTGACTGTATGATTGTGTGTAACGATGCCACCGTCAAAGGCGGCACTTACTACCCGATGACGGTCAAAAAACATTTACGAGCGCAAGAAATCGCGCGAGAAAACCGCTTGCCATGTATCTATTTGGTAGACTCTGGCGGCGCGAACTTACCCAACCAAGATGAAGTATTCCCAGATAAAGACCACTTTGGTCGTATCTTTTTTAACCAAGCCAATATGAGCGCCGAAGGCATTCCCCAAATCGCCGTCGTCATGGGTAGCTGTACTGCAGGTGGCGCCTATGTGCCCGCCATGAGTGACGAGTCGATTATCGTCAAAGATCAAGGGACAATTTTTTTGGGCGGACCGCCGCTGGTCAAAGCTGCCACAGGTGAAGAAGTGACCGCCGAAGATTTAGGCGGTGGCGATGTGCATACCCGTCTGTCAGGTGTGGTTGACCACCTTGCCCAAAACGATTTGCACGCGTTATCACTGGCACGCAACATCGTCGGCAATTTAAACCAACAAAAAACGCCTATCCACCACGCTACCGCGCAAAAAACCCCGCGTCCACCCAAATACGACGCCAAAGAATTGTACGGCATCATCCCAACTGACACCCGTAAGCCCTTTGATATCCGTGAAATCATCGCACGTATCGTCGATGGTAGTGAATTTGACGAGTTTAAAGCCCGTTTTGGCACGACGCTGGTGTGTGGTTTTGCGCATATTGAAGGTATGCCAGTGGGTATTATCGCGAACAACGGTATTTTATTTAGCGAATCAGCGCAAAAAGCCACCCATTTTATCGAGCTATGCTGCAAACGTAAAATTCCGCTGGTGTTTCTGCAAAATATCACAGGCTTTATGGTGGGGCGCAAATACGAAAATGAAGGGATTGCCCGTCATGGTGCCAAAATGGTGATGGCGGTTGCCAATGCTAAAGTGCCGAAGTTTACTGTGATTGTCGGCGGCTCATTCGGCGCGGGTAACTACGGTATGTGTGGTCGTGCGTACAGTCCACGTTTCTTGTGGATGTGGCCAAATGCGCGTATCTCAGTGATGGGTGGCGAGCAAGCTGCGTCGGTATTAGCAACGGTCAAACGCAGCCAATACCATGCCAAAGGTGAGCACTGGTCAAGCGAGGACGAAGAAGCGTTCAAAGCGCCAGTGCGTCAGCAATTTGATGAGCAAGGTCATCCGTATTATGCCTCGGCTAGACTGTGGGATGATGGCGTGATTGACCCAGCTGATACCCGACAAGTATTGGCACTGGGCTTAAGTGCCGCTTACAACGCACCGATTGAAGACACCACCTTTGGTGTATTTAGAATGTAATTTTCAGCGTGTAAAATCGGAAGTCTTGGTTGTTTGTTCTATCACCATTGAGCAAGCATCAAAAAAGCTTCAACTTTATCCAACAAAAAAGGAAAAACACGATGAAATTACCGACTTATGATAGCTTACTGTTAGACATTGACCAGCACGTAGCGACCATTACCCTCAATCGCCCAGACAAACGCAATGCTTTTAATGACGATGTCATCCAAGAACTGACCGATGTGTTTCAATTTTGCGCTGCGCAAGACGAAGTGCGTGCGGTGGTATTGACTGCCAATGGCAAAGCCTTCTGTGCCGGCGCAGACCTAAACTGGATGCGTGCGATGGCGGATTATAGCCACGATGAAAACTTGGCAGACGCAGGCAAGCTTGCGCAAATGCTAGCGACCATCTATCACTGTCCAAAACCCACCGTCGCTGCCATTCAAGGCGATGTATATGCCGGTGGTATGGGTCTTGTGGCGGCTTGTGATATCGCTATTAGCGTCAAAAACGCCAATTTTTGCTTAAGTGAGGTCAAACTTGGCTTGATTCCTGCGACCATTAGCCCGTATGTGATTCGTGCGATGGGTGCAAGAGCCGCGCATCGGTACTTTTTGACGGCTGAAGTATTTGATGCCAAAGAAGCCAAAAAAATCGGTTTTATCCATGAGCGGGTGGATGAAGAAGAGTTTACACAAAGCCTTGATAACTTGGTCAAACACTTGGTTAACGCCAGCCCAAATGCTGTTAAGGTTTGTAAAAAACTGGTGCAGGACGTGGCGTATGCCGAGATTAATGAGCAGTTAATCAAAAATACCGTTGCAGGCATTGCCGATATTCGTGCATCCGCCGAGGGTAAAGAAGGGGTACAGTCATTCTTGCAGAAACGTAAACCAAGCTGGTTAAACAATTAATTGATGTGATAAAAAAGCTAAAGGCATACCATGAAAGAACTATTTTTCCCACTTACAATGATTGTTATTTCAACTTTAACAACACCTGCCTTTGCCAAAGACAAATTGCCAATTAATGCAGTTAATGCCATTGAACAAACCTTAACCAAATACTATGGCAATCAATATCAAAATGACTGTTTATTTTTTTCTCATGATGAAACTCATTATTGTGCCAAAGTAACGAACGCAGAAATCAAAACATTGAATGGCAAATCCCAACTTTATGTATTGGTCAATGGTGATTATGCAGAACCAGGGTTAGATGCAGGGCATGTAACCGAAGGTATTGGCGGGTTATTCATTTTTAATCAAGTCAATAACCAGTGGCAACTAGCCGCAGCCCAACCCTATATTACGAATGGGGCTTACGGAAGCTCGCAACTAGGTAATTTTAAATTGGTACAAATTGCACCAGACAAATTCGGCTGGTATGGCGAATATGGCTATACTTCGACAGGTTGTACTGAGGTGAATAAGCATATTTATGCCCAAGTCGGCAATCAAGTCAAAGCCATTTTCATGGCTGACCCCCTTGATAGCGACTGTTCAGGCAACGGTGATGGTTGGGATTCTTATGAAAGTAAGCTTACGATTTTAAGCCAAAAATCGGCAATCAACGGTTTTTACCCTATACAAATTAACGCTATTGAGCATGATTATCCCGATAATCATAACGTCAAAAAGGGTAAGGTCAAAAAATCAAATTACCAAATGACTTATAAACCTAGTGCTCAAAAATATATTCGATAATCGGTAAAAAGAATTTGCCAACGGATTTTACAAATAAGGGAATTATGACTATGTTTTCAAAAATCTTAATAGCCAACCGGGGTGAGATTGCTTGCCGCGTGGCAGCCACCGCCAAAAAACTGGGCGTGCGTACCGTTGCGGTATATTCAGACGCTGACCGCTTTGCCAAGCACATTGCCGTGTGTGATGAAGCCATTTATATAGGCGGTTCTGCGCCCAAAGACAGCTACCTGCGTTGGGAGCGCATTTTGAAGGCTGCCAAGCAGACAGGCGCACAAGCGATTCACCCTGGCTATGGGTTTTTGAGTGAAAACGACGAATTTGCCCAAGCGTGCGTGGATGCGGGTTTGGTGTTTATCGGTCCCCCTGCGTCTGCCATCACCGCCATGGGGCTTAAAGCCGAGTCCAAACGCTTGATGGAAGCTGCCAACGTACCGCTCATTCCAGGGTATCATGGCACCAACCAAGACCCTGAGTTTTTGCATAGCGAGGCCGACAAAATTGGCTACCCTGTGCTAATCAAAGCCAGCTCTGGTGGCGGCGGCAAAGGGATGCGGTTAGTTGAAAAAACCGAAGACTTTATTGACGCCTTAGGCTCATGTCAACGTGAAGCCATTAGTAGCTTTGGCAATGATAGCGTATTGATCGAAAAATACGCCCTGCGTCCCCGCCATATTGAAATTCAAGTTTTCGGCGATAGCCACGGCAACTATGTATATTTGTTTGAGCGTGATTGCTCGGTACAGCGCCGCCACCAAAAAGTGCTCGAAGAAGCCCCTGCCCCCGATGTCAGCGTGGCAATGCGGGAGGCGATGGGCGCAGCGGCGATAGCGGCGGCAAAAGCGGTCAATTATGTGGGGGCGGGTACGGTTGAATTTATCGTGGAGCAACGTGAGTGTTCACCCGAAGATAAGTTTGGCGGCATGAATTTCTACTTTATGGAAATGAATACCCGTCTGCAAGTAGAACACCCCGTCACTGAAGCCATTACCGGTACTGACCTTGTCGAGTGGCAACTGCGTGTTGCTAGCGGCGAGCCGTTACCAAAACAACAAGCAGACTTGACCATCAACGGTCATGCGATTGAAGCGCGTATCAATGCTGAAAACCCAGACAACAACTTCTTGCCCGCCACAGGTACGCTAAATATTTACCGCACGCCAACTCACAGCGAGTTTCGGGTGTCAGATGTGCGTATAGATGATGGGGTACGCGAAGGCGATGTCATCAGTCCTTACTATGACTCGATGATTGCCAAACTCATCGTCCATGCGCCAACCCGTGAGCAAGCGCTTGCCAAACTAGACCAAGCTTTAGCAGAAACCCGTATTGTCGGTCTGCCCAACAACGTGGCGTTTTTACGTCACGTGGTGCAATCAGATTCGTTCAAATATGCCAATCTTGACACTGCATTGATTGAACGTGAAAAAGACGTACTGTTTGGTCAGCAGCGCGGTGAATTACCTTGGCTGGTAGCAACCGCGATTGTCAACGAGCTTGCCCAAGAAGCGCAAACCCAAAACCACGACCCTTTTAGCAAAACCGACGCATGGCGCGCGTATAGCCACTATGAGCGTCCGTTTGATTTGGTGTATCACGATAAGCCTCTACGTGCGGTTATCAGCCAAATTAACGAGCAAGTTCAGGGGCAAGCATTTCATCTAACGCTTAACGCCATTGCCAAAGCGGAAAAACAAGGCGCGGACGTTGTCACGCCCATCTATCAAGGCGATGTTCGTTATTTGCCCACTGCCGATGATACTTTTACCCTATGGCTAAGTGACGGAGCAACAGCCGGCAAGCGCCAACAGATGCAGGCATGGCGACACAATGAGCAAGTATATGTGTTCTCAAATCATGCCAGCGATGTCATCACCTTGGTCGATAGCATGGCGCATGTGGGCATTGAGCCCCAAGATGGTGGTAGCCTCAAGTCGCCCATGCCAGGTCAAGTGGTGGCGTTTCGGGTCAATGTGGGCGATGAAGTGAAAAAAGGTCAAGCCTTGGCAGTGATTGAGGCGATGAAGATTGAGCATACCATCAATGCCCCTGCTGATGGCACGGTGGCAGAGTTGCTGTTCAAAGCAGGGGATTTGGTGTCGGATGGCGATGAGCTATTAAAACTTGATACGGGCAGCCAATCATGAACTATCCAAACTTTGTCAAAATCATCGACGTGGGCGCAAGAGACGGACTACAAAACGAAAAACAAACCGTACCCAGCGACGTCAAAATTGAGTTGATTAACGGCTTGATTGATGCAGGGGTGCGCAAGCTTGAAGCCACTAGCTTTGTGTCGCCAAAGTGGGTACCACAAATGGCGGACAATGATGCCGTATTAGATGGCATTAGCAAGCGCGATGACGTGGTATATTCGGTGCTCACACCCAATATGAAAGGCTTTGATGCCGCCCTTGCCCACCGTGACCAATTTGCCAATTATGAAGTAGTGATTTTTGGCTCAGCGAGTGAAGCCTTTAGCCAAAAAAATATCAACTGTAGCATCGCTGAGAGTATCGAGCGTTTTGCCCCCGTGGCTGACGCCGCTAAAGCGCATGGTATCAAGGTGCGCGGTGTCATCTCTTGTACCGTGGGCTGCCCGTATGAAGGGGATATTTCAGCCGATAAAATCGCCTATGTGACAGAAAAACTCGTTGCCATTGGCGCTGAACATATTGGCATTGCTGACACTATCGGCGTGGGCACGCCCATCAAGGTGCAAAAAGCGTTGGATGCTGCCTTGCGTTATATTGATGTTGACAATGTCTCTGGGCATTTTCACGACACCTATGGTCAAGCGCTTAGCAATACTTTAGCAGCATTACAAATGGGTGTATGGCAGTTTGATACCTCGGTGGCAGGGCTTGGCGGGTGTCCATATGCCAAAGGCGCAACCGGCAATGTCGCTACTGAAGATGTGGTATATCTGCTACATGGCATGGGTATTGAAACGGGCATTGACCTCGACAAACTGGTCGATGTCGGACAAAAAATCAGCGCGTTTTTGGGCAGACAAAATGGCTCAAAGGTGGCAACAGCAATTTTAAATAAACGACTTAGTTAAGTTACCTTACATTTATTTATCTCATCATTTTTTAAAGGCGGATTATGATTAACTCAACTCATAGGTTTACAGCTTCAATTACCTTGCTGGTCGCAGCGTCATTGGTTAGTTTTACGACTAACGCTCAAATACCATTAAAAGCGCCAAAAAAGGCTAATAAGGATGGTTTATATTATTATATAGGTTCAGTTACTGTTTCTGGTAATGCTGAGTTTACTCATCCAGAAGATGATATAACCCCTTGCTTTTTATGTTTTCACGCTGACAGTGCCTCAAGCAAATTAATCCCGCGCGTGAAATCAGACGGTCGAGAAGGCAATGCTTGGTTCACCTTTAGTAATGGTGAATTCAAAAATAATACGTATAGATTGTTAGATATGTCGATTAACACTAAGAAATGTTATGACCCTTTACCCATGACGGTTCAGATTAATAACTACCGAGCTGATTTGGCAGAAACTGAAACTATTGATGACGCAAGGTTAGTCAAGGTTATTAAAAAAGGCAACTTAAAAGAAGTTAAATGCACTGAAAATTTTTAGCAATTATTAAATTAAATATCTTAAACGAAAGAAAAGGAATAACCATGAACCTAGGACTCGATTACCAACTTGGCGATGACATCAACGCCCTACGCGAAACCGTCAAAGCCTTTGCCGATGCCGAAATCGCCCCACGCGCTGCCGAACTTGACCGCACCGACCAATTCCCGATGGACTTGTGGCAAAAAATGGGCGAGCTTGGGCTACATGGCATCACCGTACCCGAAACTTACGGCGGCGTGGACATGGGCTATGTGGCGCACATGGTCGCCATGGAAGAAATCAGCCGCGCATCAGGCTCAGTGGCGCTAAGCTATGGCGCGCACTCCAACCTATGTATCAACCAAATCAAACGCAACGGTACAGAAGCCCAAAAACAAAAATACTTGCCAAAACTCATCAGCGGTGAATTCATTGGTGCCTTAGCCATGAGTGAGCCCGGTGCCGGCTCAGACGTGACCAGCATGAAATTACGTGCCGAAGACAAAGGTGGCGTATATGTACTAAACGGCTCAAAAATGTGGATTACCAATGGACCTGATGCCGATGTGATGGTGGTGTACGCCAAAACCAACCCAGAGCTTGGGGCAAAAGGCATCACCGCGTTTTTGGTAGAAAAAGGTATGAAAGGCTTTTATACCGCGCAAAAACTCGACAAACTGGGTATGCGCGGTAGCCACACAGGCGAGATGGTATTTGACAATGTGGAAGTGCCAAGCGACAACATTCTGGGTGGTCTTAACAACGGCGTTAAAGTCTTGATGAGTGGCTTGGACTACGAGCGTGCGGTACTCGCCGCAGGTCCCATTGGGCTGATGCAAGCGGTGATGGACAATGTCATTCCCTACATCCACGACCGCAAGCAATTTGGTCAAGCCATCGGTGAATTCCAGTTGATTCAAGGTAAAGTGGCGGACATGTACACCACCTTACAGGCAGGGCGCAGCTTTCTCTACACCGTGGGCAAAAACTTAGATATGCTAGGCTCAGACCATGTGCGCCAAGTGCGCAAAGACTGCGCCAGCGTGATTTTGTGGACAGCGGAAAAAGCCACTTGGATGGCAGGAGAAGGTATCCAAATCTTTGGTGGCAATGGCTATACCAATGAATACCCACTGGGTCGTATTTGGCGTGATGCCAAGCTATATGAGATTGGCGCAGGTACCAGCGAAGTACGACGCATGCTGATTGGTCGTGAGCTGTTTAACGAAACCGCTTAATTGATTAGCTTTATCAGCACAAGCCCTAGCTAAAACTAGGGCTTTTTTATTAGATTGTCAAAATAGGTTGTCAAAATCCGCCTTATTAGCCATGCGCTATGTTAAGGTTGATTGTAAAATCGTTTGGTATTGCGCCGGTTTGAGACGGGGTCCGAATTGCTGAATGATTTGGCTTGCAACGCTACTGGCTAATTTGCCACAATCTGCCAACGCATGACCGTGCGATAGCGCGTATAAAAAACTTCCCGCAAAATTATCCCCTGCGCCATTGGTATCTAGCACTTGGTCAACGGGTAGCGATGCCACGTCAATCAATTTTGTTTCACGTGAAACATCATCTCGCACTGCAATGATTGACCCTGCTGCACCATTGGTGACCACTGCCATATTGGCGACTGACAATAACGCCGCTGCTGCTTGCGAGTGACTAGTTTGTTTGGTAAATAGCTGCGCTTCATCACAGTTACAAAAAACCGCATCCACGCCACCCTCTAGCATGGCATCAAGTCCTTCACGACCAAACTTGACCACTGCAGGGTCGGCAAAACTGACCGCGATTCTAGCCCCTTTGTCTTTGGCTTGTTGTTTTAGCTGAGCAATCGCCTGTTGTACCGAGGGTGACATGGCAAGATAACCTTCAAGGTATAACCAATCAGCATCATTTAGCGCATCAAACTCAATATCGGTTTCGCTGATTTCTGCTGAAGTGCCCAAATGCGTTTGCATGGTGCGCTCGCCATCTGGGGTCACCATCACCATACAGCTACCTGTGGTACCATCAGCAAATGACTTGGTAGACGTCTTGATACCTGCGGAATTTAAATCAGCCAAATAAAAACGCCCTGCCTCGTCTTCACCGACTCGGCAAGCGTAAAAACTCTCTGCACCAAGGCTTGCGGCGGCATAGATACTGTTGGCAGCCGAGCCACCGCCGGCTTGTTTGGTCGCGGTGATGTTTTGCGTGGTGAGCGAGGCGATGAGGTCAGCTTGCTCACTGTGACTGGCTAGGGTCATATTGCCTTTGGTCAGGCCTGTGGCGTTAAGCTGTGCATCGGTGACGACAAATTCACTGTCAACTAACGCGTTGCCGATGGCGACGATTTTTGCCATTGTGGTTCCTTTTTAACGATTTTGGAAAAAATAGATGAGTTAAATTCAATGTGGTGTCATTGTAAATTAAAACCGTCAAAGTTAATATCTGAAAATTGGCTGACAGGGGCAAATGATTGGCGCTGTGTTATCTGTGGTATCTGTGTTTTTTTGCCTTTATAAAGCAGGTTTTGACCCCATTTACCTAAAAATAAATCCGACAAAACTGCTATACTTTCTGTTTTTTTACAGTTGGTTTTGCTGATAAATTCTGACAAATATTATTATGACACACAGGTAACTTCATGCCCGCAACTTCTCACGACTCTGCTTTAGATTTGACCTTACACCCTGCTTTTACTCTACGCTCTCATGAGCGTATCGATGCGCTATCGCTTGATGTGCTGGTGAGCGAACATAACGCCACTGGGTTGATTCATTATCACCTCGCCCACCCGAGTGATGAAAATGCCTTTATGATTGGCTTTCGCACCCAGCCGATGACCGACCGTGGTGAAGCGCATATTTTGGAGCATACCAGTCTGTGTGGCTCTGAAAAATATCCCGTGCGCGACCCGTTTTTTAGCATGATTAAGCGCTCGCTTAATACTTTTATGAATGCGTTTACCGCGGCAGATTGGACGGCGTATCCGTTTGCCACCCAAAACCGTCAAGATTATTTTAACTTGTTGTCGGTGTATTTAGATGCGACATTTTTCCCAAGTTTAAATCCGCTCGATTTTGCCCAAGAAGGGATTCGTGTGGAGCTTGATGATGACGGCAAACCCCAGTATAAAGGCATTGTGTTTAATGAAATGAAAGGCGCGATGAGTGGCGAGATTGACCAGTTGTATCATACGTTAGCGCGTCATTTATTCCCCACAACCACTTATCACTACAATTCTGGTGGTGAGCCTGCTGCCATTACTGAGCTGACTCATGCTGATTTGGTCAAGTTTCATCAAAGTCACTATCACCCCAGCAATGCAGTAGTGATGAGCTTTGGCAATATCCCTGTGGCAGAGACCCAAGCCCGTATCCATGAGGATGCATTGGCGGTGGCAGGCAAAGCGTTTGCTAAAGGGCAAAAACACGCCTCACGACTCGAAAAATCATTGACCGCGCCAATCAGTGTGACGGACACTTACAGTGTCGATACGGTGAAACCCAAACAAACCCATCACGTCATGGCATGGTTATTACCATCGATTTTAGACGGTAAGCAGCGTCTGGCTATGCGATTACTTGAGGGCGTATTGGTTGAACATGCAGGTTCGCCGCTGCGAGCGTATCTCGATAGCCATCCGCTGGCATCTGCCCCAACGCCGCTACTGGGCTTGGATGATAGCCATTATCAGATGGTGTTTTATGCGGGTGTCCGTGGCTCTGAACCTGAGCATGGCGATGCCATTGAGCAAGGGATTTTGGACTTACTCAAACAAGTGGCGGACCAGCCTGTGGACAGTGAAGCGATTGAAACCATTTTGCACCAAATCGAAATCGACCAACGTCATATCGGTGGCGATAGTATGCCATATGGTCTAAATTTGATGCTAGAAGGCTTTAGTACTGCTATCCACGACGGCGACCCCATGCATGTGTGGGATATCGATGAAAACCTAAACTGGCTACGTGAGCAAGTACAAAACCCTGATTTTATCGCCAATTTGATTCGCAGCTTTTTGCTCGACAATCCGCATCGCGTGCGTTTGACACTCATCCCTGATGCGAGCAAATCTGAGCAACAGGCCAAGGATGAGCAAGCCAAACTTGATACCATTGAAGCGGCACTGACCGATGACAGCCGTAATGCACTCATCAGTCAAGCCAAAGCCCTTGCCGAACGCCAAGCTACGCCTGATGATGTGGATTTGCTACCTAAAGTGGGATTGGCGGATATTCCTGCCCAAATTCAATTTAAAACAGGTACAAAACGTGATATCACCCTAAGTGGTCTGCCAAGTACGTTGTATGAATATGAAGCAGGCACCAACGGTCTGTACTATTATCAAGTGATTATGCCGCTAGAGGGTCATGAAGCGCTCATCAATCACCCAGATTTACCAACGTATCTGAGCTTGATCAGCGAAGTGGGCACGCGAAAACACGATGCCTTAGCATTTCAAGCGCGGCAAGCACGCCATTCAAGCGGTGTGACTGTCAGAATCAGCCAGCGCACGTCACCTGATAATCCCGAAAAAATGGATAGCTTCTTGGTGGTCGCTACCCGCTCATTGTCACGTAAATTTGAAGCCATTGAGCTGCTTAAAGAAGTACTCAACGACACTATTTTTACTGAATATGCGCGGATGGAAGAGCTACTGACCCAAAAACAAATGGGCTGGCAATCGCGCCTTGCCAATGCAGGTCATGCGTATGCCATGCAAACAGCGAGCCGTAACACCAGTAAAATCGCCCGTCTTGAATATGTACGCGGTGGTTTGCCTGCATTAAATAGCTTAACTGAATTTTTGCAGCAAGCGGAGCAAGATAGCAGTGCGTGGCAAAAGCTAGGAGAGCGATTAGCCAATTTACATAGCTACATCAAAGCCTTGCCAAAACAAGCGCTCATCATCGCCGAAGCAGAGATATTACCGACGCTGCAGCAAGCGATTAGCGAGAGCTGGCAAGCCCCTGTTGATGAGCCTACCGCTACTTTAATCGAATCGCCCATTACCACTGACGGTAACGATATCGCGTGGCTTGCGCAAACCAATGTATTTCATCATGCGCTTGTCTTTGACGCCGTGCCGACCAATCATCCCGATGCCCCTGCCTTGATGGTGCTCTCAAGCGTACTACGCAACAACTATCTGCATCGTACCATTCGTGAGCAAGGCGGGGCGTATGGCGGCGGCGCGAGCTATGATAGCAATGCTTGCTCTTTCAAGTTTTATAGCTACCGTGACCCGCGTGACCAAGCCACGTTTGATGACTTCTTGGGTAGTATTGATTGGTTACTCGCGCAGACCACAGGCGAAAAAACTGATGCTTGGATTGAAGAAGCGATTTTAGGATTGATGGCAGGCATGGATAAGCCCGCAAGTCCTGCGGGTGAAGCGGTCAAGGCGCTGTTTGCTGAGTTGCATGGTCGCGGCAAAGACTGGCAACAAGCGATACGTGCCAAAATCTTGGCGGTCAGCCTTGATGACTTACAGCGAGTGACAAGAACTTATCTTAAAGACAAGCCTTACACACGCGCAAGCCTTGCGCCGTTTGATAAAGCTGAACTCATGCAAAACATGGGTTTTCAGATTGAAAAAGTGCTATAACAAACGTAACAATAAAATTAATCATCTTAATAAAAAAGGCGCTATTACTAGCGCCTTTTTTTCATCTTTTACACTACCCTTTTTACACAACCACTAATTCAATTTTACCCAGTCCGTCAATTTGACCCAGTATGGTATCGCCTTTGACCACCGCACCGACGCCCGCTGGCGTGCCTGTAAAAATCAAATCCCCTGCTTTGAGTTCAAAAAACTCGGATAAATTGGCAATGGTCTCTGCCACATTCCAGATTAACTGATTGATATTGCCTTGTTGTTTGGGCTCGCCATTCACTGCCAGTGAAATATTCGCTTGTTGTATGTCAGCAACGCTAGCAACGGGATAAATTTCGCCAATGGGTGCCGAATAGTCAAACGCTTTGCCAATCTCCCACGGACGACCGTTTTGCTTCATTTCGTTTTGTAAGTCGCGGCGCGTCATGTCGAGCCCCACGGCATAGCCAAAAATCAGCTCATGAGCCTGTGATACACTCACATTAGCGCCCTCTTTGCCAATCGCAACCACCAATTCTACTTCATAATGTAGCGCTTCCGTTTTAGTCGGATAAGGCAATTGGGCAACGCTATCGGGTCGAACCGCAATAATCGACTCGCTGTCACCGGCTTTACAAAAGAAAAATGGCGGCTCACGGTTTGGGTCACTGCCCATTTCTCGGGCGTGGTCGGCATAGTTGCGCCCCACGCAATACACACGGCGGACAGGAAAAGTTTGCTCGGATTGATGGATGGGCAGTGCCACCACTTGGCTGGGTGGAAAAATCGTATTCATGGTGATTCTACTTGGGTGGTTGGGGTATCGGATGGCGGCTGGGTGATGGCGATATCAGTGACATGTTGGTCAGCTGCTAAATTGCTAGTAGGTTGCCACGCTTGCAAAAATTTATCATGGCGCAGGCTATTGTCTTGATTGGTGAACGATTTCAGATAGTCTCGGGTGGTGGATTCCCATTGCTCACTTTGCTCAGCTGAAAATTGTCCCGTGAGTCGTTGGTAGCGCAAAAAAATCAGCCACGTATTGAGCACATCACTTTCACAATAAGTGGTGAGCTTATCCCATGCCTCTGCTTGCACCATAGGCACCACATCATAGCCGTCCAACGCTTGCTTGCCTGCAAAGCCGCATAGGGATGCAACGACATCGAGTTTTTGCGAGGTGCTATTCATGGCAAGCTTTACCATCAAATCGGTATGACGGTCATGATAGCGGTTGATATAGTTGTTGTATCTCATCTCACCGGTTTGGCTAAACAGCTTGGGCGCGGTTAGACCATGCTGTAACGCCCGATACACCATGACGGGTATATCAAAGCCCTTGCCATTCCAACTCACCAACAACGGATTTTTTTCAATGGCATTAAAAAAGGTTTGAATCATTTGCGCTTCGCTATGGTCAGCCAGCGACAGCGATTTGAGGGTCATTTTGCCACCCGCCACCCACAACACCGAAAGACAGGCGATTTGGTGCAAAGGCAGGGGCATAAAAGGATGCCCAACATCTTGCTCACGCAGTGCCATAAGCTTGGTCATGGCATCGTTATCCGATAACCCAGCTAACTCAGGGTATAGCCGCTTGCCTGTGGCAACATCGGGTATGGTTTCGATATCAAATACTAAAATCGGCGCTGGCGTAGCCATAATACTTCCTTGTTAGTTTCTGCTTTCTGCTTTAGGTTATTGGGTATTAAGCGTCATCTTTAATCCCAAACAACCCTGTTGATAGATAACGATCGCCACGGTCACAGACGATAAATGCAATCACCGCATCCGGGTGTTCTTTAGCGATTTGGTATGCTGCCCACGCCGCACCACCGGATGATACCCCCGCAAAAATCCCTTCTTCGCGGGCAAGCTTACGCATAAACACTTCCGCATCGTGCTGCTCGATGTCCATCACCCTGTCCACCAAACTTGGCTCAAAAATCTTTGGTAAATAGGCGGCTGGCCATCGGCGAATCCCTGCGATATTAGCGCCTTCAGCGGGCTGTAAACCGATAATTTGCACGTTTGGGTTTTGTTGTTTTAGGTATTTGGACACGCCCATGATGGTGCCTGTGGTCCCCATTGAGCTAATAAAGTGGGTAATTGTGCCACTTGTTTGCTGCCAAATCTCAGGACCTGTGGTCAGATAATGCGCTTGTTTGTTGTCAGGGTTATTAAACTGGTCGAGTACGATGCCTTTGCCTTCTGCCTGCATTTGCTGGGCAAGGTCGCGTGCCGATTCCATGTTATCGACTTCAATCAATGTCGCCCCATACGCTGCCATCGCGTCTTTACGCTCTTGGGTAGAGTTGCTAGGCATAATCAGCGTCATGGCATAGCCGCGCATTGCCGCGACCATGGCAAGGGCGATGCCTGTATTGCCACTGGTGGCCTCAATGATGGTGTCGCCTGGCTTGATAGTGCCACGCAGTTCCGCTTGATAAAACATATTGTAGGCAGGGCGGTCTTTCACTGAGCCCGCTGGATTGTTGCCTTCAAGTTTGGCAAGCAGGGTGGCTGTGCCTTGGTCGGTTTGCGGTGCAAATCGCGCCAGCTTGACCAGTGGCGTATGACCAATGCAGTCATTAAGCGTGCTGGTTTCAGTGATAAAATTATTATGGGTCATAAGACAACCTTAGTTTTTGGCCATGAACTTTTGATAATACGAGTTTTGCGCAGACGCATTTAGTCTAGCTTATAGATTAGCTAGCGTTGATTAGTTTTTTTAACAGTAAATTTTTTGGATTACGCGCGTAGTTTAGCAAAATTCGTATCACCCGTCAGTGGCGAATCATGATTATTATGCAAGTCATTTTTCCACCGCTACCCCATCCAATTTTATCTCGATTGTTTGCTGGGGTATAGACTTGTCAAAAATTTACTTGAAACAAAAACCCTAGCGGCACAAGCAAAATTGGCTAAAATCCTATAAAATGAAACGCTATACCCCAAAACCCTGATAAAAATCTGATGCCTAAATTAGGCTGATGCAAGGCTAGCAATGTGAGCAAACGATTTCACTTGGATTTTTCCACCGCTTATGGACAGTTGATACTGTTGGTGTTTTTGCCGATTAGCGCACTCGCCTTGACGGGTGGTTTTTTGGTGTTATCAGATACCAGCCGTGCTGCGCGTACCATTCAGCAATCAACCGCCGATAATTTGCTGGTGACTCTGCAGCCAGTCGCCGCTTCTATGCAGACGAATCTGCTTAAAATCAACCAAGCGCTATCTACAACTACCACTCAGCCTAATAGCAATAATGGCTCAAGTAAAGATGGCTTAAATAAAGATAACTTAAACAAACACAGCGCAAATAAAGCTGAACTATCGCCCAAAGAATTGGCGACACTGCAAGCCAATGTGAAATTTGCCTTACAAAATACTATCAACGACAAACACTTGCAAGGCGTGGCGATTGTCAACGAACAAAGCAAAGTGTTGGTCAGTTTTGGGGATTTGTCACAACAGCCCAATCCGCGCTTGTTGCCTTTTTTGGGACGCCACCTTGAGGCGCAAAGCAATACACAGCAAACTTATTTATTGACGCAGCTCAACACCCAATCCAACAGCTTGTTTAATAGCAATGGTAGTAGTTTATTTGGTCGAAAATTGGTACTAAGCCCGCCCGCCAATGCGACTGCCCCACTACCGACCTTGTGGCTTATTGTCAATATTGATAATGAGCCGCTACAAGTGGCTCGCTATCAAGTGATGTTAGCGTTAGCGATTACCGGACTCTTTACTATTTTACTGCTGCTATTGACCACCCACATATATGCCAGACGCTGGATTGCGCCGATTTATGAGATGCGGTTACATTTGCAGCGCACCAACGCCAACAACCTGTATAAACCGATGACCATCAACGCCAGTGGGGAAATCAACCAACTGCAACAGGATTTGGTCAAGACCTTAAGACGTCTGCATAAAAGTTTCCAAGAACTCAAAAATCATGCCGAGCAGACCGAAGATGATTTGCGATTGGCTTTTGACGAGATGGAAATGCAAAACATCTCCATTCGCAATGCGCGTGATGCGGCGGTTTCAGCCAGTCAAACCAAATCGGCATTTTTAGCCAATATCAGTCACGAGTTACGCACCCCACTTAACAGTATTGACGGGTTTATCAACCTATTATCCCGTCATGGCGGCTTAAACGCCGAGCAAGACTTGTACGTGCAAACGATTCGTAAGTCTTCAGCGCACCTATTAGCACTGGTCAATGACGTGCTTGATTTTTCTAAGATTGAAGCCGGTAAACTGGTACTGGATAGTCATGAATTTGACCTGTATGCCAGTATCTACGATGTGGTGGATATGCTATCGCCACTGGCGGCAGAGAAAGATTTACGGCTGGCGGTGTTCTTCTATGACGATGTGCCGCATTATCTGGTGGGGGATGCGTTACGCACCAAGCAAGTGTTGACCAATCTTGTTAACAACGCCATCAAATTTACCGATGATGGCGAGGTCATTGTGCGGGTCAGTCTGGATGATGACATCGATGATTTAATTCATATCAGTGTGCAAGACACAGGGCGCGGGATTTCGCCTGAGCATCAAAAAGTGCTGTTCCAAAGTTTTTCGCAAGGCGATCCTTCGATTACTCGCCAGTACGGCGGTACGGGGCTGGGGTTGGTGATTTCAAAACAGCTTACCTATCTGATGGGCGGCAATATTGGTTTTTATGACAACGCCACTGAGCAAGCGGGTGATGCGAGCCAATCGCACAAAATCAAAGGCACGACGTTTTGGTTTACTTTGCCGATGAGCATCAGTAACCAAGAGCAGCAGCGGCTGCTTATCCATGACCCTATCTGGCAGTTACCCGCCATCATCGCGCCAAAAACCGATGCCGGTTATTTAGCGGCTGATACCACTACTGCGGTAAATATCTTGGTTTGGATTGACCATCTTGCAAGTTTACAAGTGTTAAAAGGCTCGCTGCGTGAATTGCCAATTGCCATTACTACCGCAAGTACGCTAGCAAGCCTACTTGAATCGCTCAAAGAAACAGGCAATCACTGGGATTGGGTCATCGTGGACAATGGTACCACTGAGGACACCACGTCGCTGCTCAAACAAGTACGCTTACATTATGCCGGTAAATTGCTACTATTTGGCTATCAAGTGAATCTTGAGCCAGAATTGTTGTCGCGTTACCAAGCACAAGCCTTGTATCAGCCGCTCGATCGTCGCCAACTTTATCAGCTGCTCGATAGCAATTCTGCCAGCAGCCAAGAGCCCACACTGCCGCAGTGGCATGGCTTTACTGTGCTTGCCGTGGATGACCATCTGCCCAATTTGTTGGTACTAGAAGCGTTATTGGCTGAGCTGAGCATTAATGTGGTGACGGTTAATAGTGGGTTTGATGCCATTGAATACATCACCACCCACCAGTCACAAAGCGATACTGCCGTAGATTTGATTTTTATGGACATTCAAATGCCAAGAATGTCAGGCAGCGAGGCCGCTATCCAAATCCGTAAGGTTGAAACGCAAGCAGGACATAAACATATCCCGATTATTGCCCTGACCGCCCATAGTCTATCGGATGAACGCGATAAATTATTGGCGTCTGGGATTGATGACTATGTGGGCAAGCCAATCAGTCAAGCCCAGTTATTGCAAATCCTGCAACGCTGGTTGGGTAAACACAGCACGTCCGTGTCCGCTGATGTGACTTTTGACTCAACCGCTGATGTGGCTTCTGACAAATCGGCTATCAACTCACCCATCTCGGCGCGGTCGATAACGTCTGTGGCAAATAACCTGCGTACTGCATCTGCAACCCCCAAAGAGAGTGCCGTATTTGCTCATACGCCATTAGCCGCCTCAACGACTACCGCCGATGACAACGCTAATCTACCAAGCCTGCCATCGGTCAGCAGTCAGCATAGCGCTGAGTCACTAGCAAGTCTTGCGGTCATTGATTGGGATGATGCGGTGATGCGGGTAGCAGGTAAGCCTGATTTGGCAGCCAACTTGATTACCCTGCTGATTGAGTCGATTGAGCAGGAAAAAAGTGACTTGCAGCAGGCTTGGCAGCGCCACGACAGACAAGCCTTGTCCCACGCGGCGCATCGCATTTTAGGGGCGAGTCGTTATACGGGCGTACCACAGCTACGTCAAGCCAGTCAAAATCTTGAAGACAAGTGCTTGCTAAATATCAACAATAGCTCGCCTGCGCAATTTGCCATTTTGGCGCCTTATTATGAGCAAATGCTACAAGCGCTCGATAACTTGGCACAGGCTGATTTGAGCCAATTCCCTGCACTCAAATATGCCCAGCTCAAAGAAAACGACATGACCTGGAAGATGATTTGACACCCATCACCACAATGCCTCCTAGGTTTGGCATACTTGCTATTCCACGTTACCTTTCTTAAACGTATCGTCCGATATCGCCTCTTGTGCCCAACCAACAAAATCAGTAAAGTGAGATTAATGATTGCAAATCTTCGCGTTTTCGCAACATTTTTTAAGTGTATTGGGTTGGTCAAATTTTAAGGATGCGTATGTCAGTTTTGTCGGTATCGAAAATATTGCCGGGTATAGGGTTTTTGCCATTTTCTCAGCGTGCTACTGCTGTGTCTTTAGCGCAGCGGATCAAAGCGGCAAACGATAACCTTGCGCCCGATGTGCGGTTGGAACTTAGCGGTGATGATAGCATCATTGTTTGGTTGACACGGATTGACAAGCGCAATGCGTTAAGTTTTGCATTGATGGATAAACTCATTGATTTAGCCCACCTGCTCACTACTTGGACGGACGTGCGGGCAGTAATTTTGGCAGGTGAAGGTAAAAGCTTTTCTACTGGCATTGATTTGGCGGATTTAAACAACCCAAAAAATCTAAAACAGGTCGCTTGGGAGCTTATCAAACCGTTTCAAAGTAAATTTCAAAAAGTGTGCCTTGTGTGGCGAGAATTGCCGATGCCCGTCATCAGTGTACTGCATGGACATTGCCTTGGCGCAGGACTACAGTTGGCACTGGCGACCGATATTCGTATCGCCACAGCGGATTGCCAATTTGCCATTATGGAAGCCAAATGGGGACTGGTAGCGGATATGGGACTGACCCGGTCTGCGATGGGGGTGCTACGCGCGGACATCGTCAAGGAGTTAGCGATGACCGCACGGATTTTTGATGGGCAGCAGGCCTTTAACTACGGTGTGGTCAGCCATCTAAGCGACACACCGATGGAAGTTGCCAAAACTTTGGTCACGGAATTAAGCAATCGCTCCCCCGATGCCGTGTTGGCGAGCAAACGCATCATCAATGCCATGTATCACACGCCTGCAACAACCTTGTATCAAGAAAAACTGTGGCAAATCAAATTACTGCTGGGACAAAACCGCAAACTTGCCGTCAAAAAAGCCAAGGATGAAACCGTCAAATTTATTGGGCGTCAATTTAACTAATTTAACCCATGGCTTAATTGACCTTGGTGAGTGCCATCATGCTAAGACCCCTGTTCAAACGTCGTCTTATTTTTTTAGCCAGCCTGTTCTTGGTATGTATGGCGATTTTGTTTTTTATCGCCTGGTGGGGTCATCTACCTGTCAACACGGGTAAGCCAAGCACTTACCAAACCGCTGTCATTACCAAAGACCATCAAAAAACGGTGGCAACCGATATGCCACCTGATGAGCCCTCCAGCCGTTTTCGCCAATTTGGCTCGCAAAGCATGGCCGATGGCATCGCAGAGTTGGTTAAAAGCAATCCACAAAAAACGGGCGTTTATCCCTTGCCCGATGGCATGGATGCGTTTGCCGCACGTATGCTGCTCATTAGCACCGCAGAAAAAACGCTAGATGTGCAGTACTATATTTGGAATAACGACATCACTGGCAATCTGATGTTCCAAGCCATCAAAGAAGCGGCAGAGCGCGGTGTGCGCGTGCGATTATTAATAGATGACAACAATACCCGTGGTCTCGACCCGACGCTGTGGGTACTCAATGAACACCCCAATATTGAAGTAAGATTGATGAACCCCAATCGTTTTCGCTCGTGGCGCTGGCTAGGGTTTGTGGGCGATTTTGAGCGGCTCAATCACCGTATGCACAACAAATCCATCACCGCTGATAGCCAAATCACCATCACAGGCGGGCGCAATATCGGGGATGAGTATTTTTCTTTAAACCAAGAGATGGTATTTTCTGACCTAGATGTGCTGATGGTTGGTCATATTGTGCCGCAGATGTCACAAGCGTTTGACCAATATTGGAACCATAAACTGGCTTTTCCTATCACCGATTTGGTCAAAAAACCTGAGCCATCCGCCCTAAACCAAGTATTTACCCCAAAAACCCAAAAAGCTGATAAACCCGCATCACAACAACTCGACCCTGTGCTAAAGCTGAAAAACGACTATCTAAAGCGCTTGGTGGCAATCGACTTTGTCAACCAAATCAAACAACAAAAATTGCCGCTCTACTGGGCAAGTGTCCAGCTATTGACGGACAATCCTGACAAACTGGGCAGCAAAGCCAATACCCAAGGGTTAGACATCAACCAAAGCTTAGGTAAAATCAGCCGTGAACTCAATTTAATCTCTGCGTATTTTGTACCCACGGAGCAAGGCAAAGACTATTTTATCAACCTTGCAAAAAAAGGCGTAGCGGTGAATATTTTGACCAATGCCATGAGCGCCACCGATGTCAAGCTCGTGCATTCTGGCTATGCCAAACACCGCAAAGACTTACTCAAAGCTGGGGTCAAGCTATATGAACTAAAGCCCAATGCCATCAAAGACAATCTGCGTGATTCATACTTGACGGGAAGCTCTGCAACCAGCTTGCATGCCAAAACGTTTGAAAGCGATGGTGAAAAGGTGTATATCGGCTCATTCAACTTTGATCCGCGTTCAGCTTTGACCAATACCGAACTTGGCGTTGCCATCGCCCACCCTGTACTTGCCAACAAAATCCGCAATGAATTTTTGCAGGCCTTGCCAACAACCAGCTACACCTTGTCGCTCAAAGATGACAATATTCAGTGGTCAACGCTCGAGAACGGTCAAATCGTCACATATGATGAAGAGCCACAAACCGAGGCTTGGCAGCGTACGCTAGTATGGATGCTATCGCACCTGCCGCTTGAAAAATTTTTATAAGCTGTCATTGTTATGAACTGTAGCGTTAGCCAATGTGCTTAGCGCAATTGGCTATCCTTACTACCACGGCGATTAAAAAGCTCAACTTTTTGCTGATGCTGTTCTAGCGATTGTTGACAATGCACGCACAAGCGAACCCCTGGCATCGCAAGACGCCGTGCTTCGGGAATCGGGGCATCGCACTCCTCACAATGAGTTAGGCTCTCGCCCTGTGGCAATGCCCGTTTTGCCCGTTCAATCGCGTCATTAATAGTCGCTTCAATTTGCTCGTTTTCTGCGCCATCTGCAGCCCAACCACTTGCCATATTTTTCCTTAGATTTTAATAGGTTAACCATAATATGGTAGTGGTTTTGTCAAATTTCAATAGCGTATTAAAGCCGTTATCGCGCCATTTTATTGTGGCTGTAAATCAATCACCTGACCTTTGATACCTGCCGCTTCATCACTCATCAAGGCAACATATGCACTCATCAAGTCTTCGGGCGCAAGCAAGGTGTTGGGGTTTTCGCTAGGATAAGCAGCAGCACGCATTTGGGTACGCGTGGCACCGGGATTGATGCAGTTAAAGCGCAGGGTGGTGGTTTTTTGGGTTTCTTGGGTGAAAATATCGCTCATCCCTTCTACCGCCAATTTTGACAGCGCATACGCCCCCCAAAACGCGCGTGGACGGCTGCCGACACTGCTAGAGGTAAACACCACTGAGCCACTTTGTGCAGATTTGAGTAGCGGTAGCAAAGCTTGGGTAAGGGTAAAGGTGGCATTAAAATTGACTTTCATCACTTGCTCAAAAATAATTGGGTCATACATCTCAAGTGGGGTCAATACACCGAGTAACCCGGCATTGTGTAAAACACCGTCCAAATGCCCGACTTCACGCTCAATCAAAATCGCCAATTGCTGCATTTCTGTGTAGCTTGCGCTCTCTAGATTCATCAGTAGCATGGCAGGCTCAGCACCGCCTTCTGCTTCAATTAGGTCATACACGGCTTCAAGCTTGCTCGCGGTTTTGCCAAGCAGTAGCACGGTCGCGCCATATTTTGCATAGCTTAGCGCTGCTGCTTTACCGATGCCATCACCTGCCCCTGTGACCAAAATATTTTTACCTTTTAGACAATCGGTAGGTGGGATAAAGTTACGGATATCATCATGCGTTGCTAAAGTCATAGTTTCCTCAAAATTTTTCTCAAAAGCTTGCTAAAAAATTTCCTAAAAATCGTGCAAATTGTTAACACCTTGTCTATGCATCAACCGCCTAGTCGCTTGTTCAAGTGTCCGCTCAAGCATCCGTCCAATCGCCCAGCAAAGCGGTCAATTCAGCGACGCTATGGATGATGTTATCTGCGCCCCAACTGCCCAAATCCGCTTGGTCTTCAGGGGGAATGTAGCCATAAGCTGCCAAAATCGTGCGCATATTCGCCGCATTGCCGGCTTGAATGTCACGAATATGGTCACCGACATATACACAATTTTTAGGCTGTAGCTGACGCCCAAGCTGTTCATTCAACCGCGCTACTGCCAAATACATGGGCTCTGGGTCAGGTTTGGTGTGTTTGACATCATCAGGGCATACCAGAACCGCACAGCGCTCAGTTAGCTCAAGTCTCTCTAATAAATTTTCCGCCAAATAACGCGGCTTATTGGTGACAATACCCCATACAATACCACGTGATTCCAAGTTTTTTAGTAGCGAATCAAGCCCATCAAACAAGCGGCTATCGACACAGATATCAGCTTCATAGGTGTCCAAAAACTCTTGCCGATAAGCCAACAAGGTGGAGTCATCCTCAGTCACATCGGCAAGCTCGCCAAACATCAGCTTGACCATGGCTCTGGCGCCTGCAGAAACTTGCTCGCGAATGGCGGTATCACTGGGTGCTGGGTGCTGGTGTTTGGCGCACATCACCTTAATAATCCGGATAAAATCAGGCGCTGTATCAATCAAGGTACCATCAAGGTCAAACAATACAGCTTGGCATTTTTCAGTCATTTTTTGCTCAAATCAACAATTAATATTTAAGTAAAGCCAACTACTGAGGTTTGTAGACTGCCATCATGTAGTTAACGTCAACATTTTGTGCCAGCCAATAGTGCTTGATAAGTGGATTGTAATGTAAGCCAATTAAATCTTGGCGCTTGCAGCCTGCACACTGAGCAAAACGATCTAGCTCGGCTGGGGTGATGAATTTTTCATAATCATGTGTGCCGCGTGGCAACAAGCGTAATAGGTATTCAGCGCCAATCACCGCAAACAGGTAGGATTTTGGGTTGCGATTGATAGTCGATAGTACCAATACGCCATTGGGTTTGAGCAGGGTAAAACAAGCATTGATAATTGACTGCGGGTCTGGCACGTGCTCGAGCATTTCCATACAAGTCACCACATCAAACTCACCAGCGTGCGCTTTGGCAAAATCTTCTACAGCAACACAAGCAAAATCAATCGCTTGGTTGGTCTGCGTAGCATGGATTTGTGCTGCCTTGATGTTCGCCTCTCCCAAATCAATACCCGTCACCGTGGCGCCGCGCACTGCCATGCTATGTGACAAAATACCACCACCACAGCCGACATCTAACACTTTTTTGCCCGTTAATCCTGATTGCTGGCGGGCGATGGTTTGCTGTTCAATCCAGTTTAAGCGTAGCGGATTGATTTGGTGCAAGGTGGCAAACGCGCCTGATTTGTCCCACCATTCATTGGCAAGGTCGGTAAATTTTTGTACTTCTTGTAAGTCGACGTTTTGCTGTAGGTTCGGTTGTGTCATGATGATAGTTCCGTTTGATTTTTACTTCGCTATTTTTTTAATTCGATACTTTTTACTTTAATAGCATGTTATCGCGTTTTTTGAAATACGGTTGCTCGCTAACCACAATTGCCATCAAAAATAGCCTTATTCTAACAGTTTTTAGCGCATGCGCTGTAGAATTTATGTGGCAGGCTGATAGCGTAAAATTGTAGGATAAATTTGTGGGGTAAAATAGCTTATTGCTGCATAACCCGATAACCGTCCAACTTTAAATATTACTGATAAACTAAACTTAAAAAATATAACTTGTAATTTAGAAAATTTAATTAACATATTGCTTATATTTTTCACCACTGTAGTTTTTTTTAGTTTACAAAGGATTACACTTAGGCGCTTCCTCAATTTATGATAGTATAACGCGCAGGTATTTTCGTATTTTGAGACCTGCTAGCAAGCAATTTTCTATAAGATACTATAAGATATGAGCCGTGCTAGACCCTATGATTTGACTGTTAATGAGGCAACCATGAAAAAATTAGCAATGACCGCAATCGCCGCCGCTATCGGCTTGACCAGTTTATCAACCCAAGCTGCAGATTTTGTCGCGGGTCAAGACTATAAGGTGCTTGCAAACCCAGAGAAAATTGAAGGCAATAAAATCATTGTTCGTGAATTTTTTTGGTATGGTTGCCCACACTGCTACAAATTAGAACCTTACATGGCACAGTGGTCAAAAAAATTGCCTGCTGATGTGGTGTTTATGCAGACGCCAGCTGCGATGAACCCTGTGTGGGAACAAAACGCGCGCGGTTTTTATGCCGCACAGTTATTAGGTTATCAAGGCAAAACCCACCAAGCGATGTTTGACGCCATTCAAAAAGACCGCCAAAAATTGTTTGACCAAGCCTCTATCGGTCAATGGTACGCATCAAAAGGCGTGGATATCAATAAATTTAACAGCATGTACAATTCTTTTGCGGTGAATACCCGTATCGCGCGTTCAAAAGATGCGGCGCAGCGCTTCCAACTATCAGGGGTACCCGCGGTTGTGGTTGATGGCAAATACGTGGTTGAGGGTGAGGATGGCAAAGTGCCACAAGTGGTTAACTATCTTATCAATAAAGCCCGTGCTGAGCGTGGTGGTAAATAATCCGCCAGCCATTTGCTGAGGATTAATAGTTTTAGCCTAGATGGTTTTAGCTTAAATAGTAAAAAAGCCGTTACAATGAATTAGCATTGAAACGGCTTTTTTATGGTAGTTAATAAAACCTAGTGGTCGGCTGGCATGCCGCCTTGTGCCACAATCCAATTTTCTAGCTGTTTGGTTTTTTCATCCAATAGCATTTTATCACCGCTTGCTTCAACATTGAGACGAATCAGTGGCTCAGTGTTAGAAGCGCGGACGTTAAAGCGCCAGCGTGGAAAATTGACCGACAAGCCATCGAGTTTATCAAGGGTCGCCGTTTGGCTATCAAATTGTTGGTAGCTATCTTCAAGTTTTGCCAACACCGCGGGCGCAGTGATACCGTCTAATTTAAAGTTAATCTCACCTGAGATGGGAAAAGCGGCAATCATCTCATCGACCAGTTGCGACAGTTTTTTTGGCGCCTCTGTTTTGCCTGATTTGGATAGCAATTCAATCACCAATAACCAAGGAATCATGCCACTATCGCAGTAGTTAAAATCGCGAAAATAATGATGCGCAGACATCTCGCCACCATACACTGCGTTGTTTTCACGCATGACTTGTTTGATAAAAGAATGCCCTGATTTACTGATAGTCGCTTTGCCACCGGCCGCCGCGATGACGCTTTCGGTATTTAAGATATTGCGCGGGTCATAGACAATCGCCTCGGCAGGGTTTTTATCCAAGAAAGCTTTGGCAAGCACCCCTACTACATAAGTGCCTTCCAAGAATCGAGCGTTTTCATCAAAGAAAAAACAGCGGTCAAAATCGCCATCAAACGCAATCGCTAAGTCCGCTTTCTCTGCCAATAGCTTGTCTGCTGTCACTTTACGGTTGGCAATAATCATGGGATTGGGAATACCATTGGGAAAACTGCCATCGGGCGCATGATTGATTTTGATAAACTTAATAGGCGCGTTGGCAGCTTGTAGACGCTGCTCAAGCAAATCAATCGTTGGCGCGGCACTACCGTTGCCACAGTTGACGACCACTGTCAAAGGCCGTAACGCGTTGACGTCAATATAGCTTATGAGATGGTCAATATAGGCGGTTTTATCTTCTTTTAACTGATACTCGCCTTTACTGGCTGCCGCTTTGAACGCGCCTTTTTCTGCGATTTGTTGAATGTCTGCCAAGCCGGTATCCGCGCTAATGGGTTTTGACTGTTCACGCACCAGTTTTAGCCCGTTATAATTAATGGGATTGTGACTGGCGGTTACTTCAATACCGCCAATCGCGCCATAGTGACTGGTAGCAAAATACACTTCTTCAGTGCCTGTCATGCCCAAATCAATCACATCGATACCCGCATCTAATATGCCTTGTATAGTGGCTTTTTTCAGGGCTTCACTACTGGGCCGAATGTCACAGCCAATCACAATCGCTGGTTTTTGCTGATTTGATAGCGGTTCACTTAAAAATTGGGCGAAAGCACGTCCGATACGGTAGGCGATGTCCTCGTCAAGGTTTTTACCGAGTTCACCGCGGATGTCATAGGCTTTAAAAGACGAAATTGTTATGGGAGAAAAATCATTCATATACGTGGCTCATTGGATTAAGAATTAAGAATGTCATTCAATTAACTGTTAATTAGTCAAAATCAGTTATTCACTAGCAATGATCAGCTATCACCAAACACATCGCGGCTATACACTTTTGCCTCGACGTGCGCTAATTCGGGATGTAATCGGTTCGCGACAATCACGTCACTGGTTTGTAAAAAACTGGCTAAATCATTGACTACAGGACAATCCATAAACTGCGCTGACGACAGACTGGGCTCATAGATTTGTACATCAATGGCATGTTGTTTGAGCAGTTCAATAATGTCCAAAATTGCAGAATCTCTAAAGTTATCGGCATCTTTTTTCATGCTCAAGCGGTACACACCCACGGTATTAGGCTGCTTGGCGATAATTTGACGGGCGATAAAGCGTTTGCGGGTATTGTTGGCATCCACCACCGCATGAATCACATTGGCAGGAATCCCCTCATAATTGGCTTTAAGCTGTTGGGTATCTTTGGGTAGACAATAGCCACCATAGCCAAATGATGGGTTGTTGTAATGCATGCCAATCCGCGGGTCTAAGCTCACACCGGTGATAATCGACTCACTATCAAGCCCCATGCTTTCGGCAAAGCTATCTAACTCGTTAAAAAATGCAATGCGTGTGGCAAGGTAGCTATTGGCAAATAGTTTGACCGCCTCTGCCTCAGTGGGCGGCATGATTTGGCTTGGTGTTTGGCTTAGCGTGTCAGTTTGTTCGCTGGCAGTTTGGTATTGGGTTATTAATTGGTGGCAAACATCTTGCAGCGCTGGCACATGGTTTATATCACAGCCAACAATAATACGTGACGGATGCAGGTTGTCATATAACGCTTTACCCTCCCGCAAAAACTCCGGCATAAACAAAATACGCGTATCAAACTTTGCCTGCATGTCAACGGTAAATCCAATCGGTACGGTTGATTTGATTACAATCGGTACTTGTGCGTTGTGAGCGCGTACCGTTTGGATACTGGCTTCCACCGATGAGGTATCAAATTTGCCCGTGGCGACATCGTAGTTGGTCGGTGTGGCAATAATCACCAAATCTGCGGTTGAAAAATCAGCCTCACTCACCAACTGCGCCGCTAAATTCAGTGACTGGGTTGCCAAGAACTGCGCAATCAACGCATCGTCAATCGGCGACTCTTGCTGTTGTAATTGGGCAATTTTTTGGGCATCGATATCGACCAAGGTGACTTGGTTAGCAAGTTTAGGCTGGGCTAATAAGACCGCATTGGACAGACCGACATAGCCTGCCCCAATGACAAAAATAGTTGTAATCATGGGTGATGAAACCTTACAAATCGCAGCAAAAATTAGCGAAGCCGTTGCTTATTTTCAGCCTTGATATTTCTTTTATTTTTAAATTAGGTAAGTTTTTGCCAATATCACTATAGTTTGACAAAATGGCATAGCAATGACAACGATTATTTTGAGGCATCTGTGTTTTAGGTATCTGTATTTGAAACATCTAGACGGTCAAGGCAAATACTTACCAATGGACTTAGATTGCCACGTCAAATGCGCTAAAATAGCTAGGTCAATTATATTGTGAATTTTTCATCATTTACTATCAATCACCCTTCAGAGATAACGATGCAACCGACTTCCAATTTTGCTGACCTCATTGCCTTAATGGCACGACTGCGCCAAGACTGCCCTTGGGATAAAAAACAAACCAACGATAGCCTCATTCCTTACGCCCTAGAAGAAACCTATGAGCTTGTCGAAGCCATACAATCAGGCGACATTGACGATATTAAGGGTGAGCTTGGCGATGTGCTGCTACAAGTGGTTTTTCACGCTTGTTTATACCAAGAGCAGCAGCAGTTTGATATCAGTGAGGTGATTTTCACCTTACAACAAAAACTCATTCGCCGTCACCCGCATGTGTTTGACAAAGAAAATCTAAAAACCGATGAAGATGTCAAAAAACGCTGGGATGAAATCAAAGCCTTGGAAAATGCCGAAAAAGCCAAACAGGGTAAACTGGTAAACCATCGCCGCACCCTTGATGCGGTCAAGGCAGGCTCAGCGTTAATGCAAGCGCAACAACTACAAAAAACTGCCAATAAAGTCGGTTTTGATTGGGATGTGGTGTCGAGTGCGGTGGACAAATTGGATGAAGAAGTGGCAGAGCTCAAAGAAATCTTACCAATCGATGGTCAAAAACCAACACCTGAGCAAAAAGCGCTGCTAGAAAAAGAACTGGGGGATTGTTTTTTTGCCCTAGTCAATATTGCCCGCAAATTGGGCATTGATAGCGAAAAAGCGACTTTGACCACCGTGCATAAATTTCGCTCTCGTTTTGGCTTTATAGAAGATGAGCTCGCTAAAATGGGTAAAACCCCTGAAACTGCTAGCTTAGAGGAAATGGATAACTTGTGGGATTTGGCAAAGTTAAAGGAAAAACATGACAAACCTTAATGACTTAAAGCCATTATTATTAAATCTGAACACTAATGGAAAAAGGTATAGCCTATTACTATTCTTCATTGGTGCGACTTATTCGCTTTCACTGCTACTACCCGCTATCGATTTTTCTACTATGAGCGGGGACATTTTGCCTGGAATTGCGGTTGTTTTTTTTGGGCCAATATACTCACCTTTCGCCCTTGTAAAAGGTTACTATGGAATATTAGCCATATATGCCAATTTTATATTTCTGTTTCTATTTATCAAAATACTCACTCAAACAAATCACGCAAATTTTTTGATGGTATTATTAGCTTTATTTATGTTAGTGTTAAGCGGATTTAGTTTTTCTCAATCATACCAAGTCGATTATATGTCAAGTGGGAAAATAGTTGTTTGGGGGATTGGGGCGGTATTTTGGTTTTTCAGCTTGTTTGCATTGGCTGCTTTGATTTTTTATCAGTATTTTAAGCGAAAAGACCCAAACCCAATTTATTTTATTGCCATGTTAATCATATGGTTAAGCGTGGCATTTAGTTTGCGTTATTACCAGTATCACTACATTGCGGAAGAATATAATCAAAAAAGAGCATTTCAGTGGTCTGTTGTGTTTATTTCTCAAGCACCATTCTTGGCAAAAACCAAAAAAGCGATACAAGAAGATTTAGGTTTCAATAATGATTAGCCGATGGTCAAAAACCGACGCCTGAGCAAAAAGCGCTGCTAGAAAAAGAACTGGGGGATTGTTTTTTTGCCCTAGTCAATATTGCCCGCAAATTGGGCATTGATAGCGAAAAAGCGACTTTGACCACCGTGCATAAATTTCGCTCTCGTTTTGGCTTTATAGAAGATGAGCTCGCTAAAATGGGTAAAACCCCTGAAACTGCTAGCTTAGAGGAAATGGATAATTTGTGGGATATGGCAAAACAGCATGAAAAACTTATATGAGGGGTTTTGAGTACGGGATAGGTTTTAGGGTCTAGTATTATTGATAGATGATACCCTGTTTACATGCCGTGTACATTTTTTTGGTAAAACAGTTTTTTAGCTAAGTTTGTACTAAGTTTGGGGTGGCATAATGACTCACATCAACTCATTAAACCTATGTATTAAGTCAATTTGGTTAATAGCATTGATTTAATAGCATTGATTTAACACAAGGTTTGATTCGTTTATCATTGAATCTATCTTGTTTATTCAATCTTGTTGATCCATTACATAAATCGGTATAACAATAATATTTTAAGAGACCACTATGAAAAAAACGCTATTTGCATCCGCCCTAGCCTTGGTATTTGCTTCAACAACCGCTTTTGCAGCACCGGCTGTACCACCTGTACCTGCCCATAAAGCGCCTAGCCAAAACGTAACTCATAAAAACGTGCATCATAAAAAAGAGGCTCATAAAAACGAGTTACGCCATAAACCTGTTAAAAAAATTGTCAAAAAACCTGTTAGAAAACAGGTGAAAAAACATTATGTCAAAAAACAGGTCAAAGTAAACCGTGGTCACCATTATGCAAAAGGACAGCCAAGATAATTTCTCGTTATCGCCACAAGCCTTTAGCGCATAGTAAAAGCCGAAACCTGACTGGGTTTTGGCTTTTTTTATTGCCCAAGATTGATTGTTCCAGAGGCGTTGGCAAGGTATACTGAGTTAAAAGGGATTTGACCGTTAAAGCAATGATTTTTCGATTATTAGTTGGCTCGATTTTTACCATTTTAGTTCTAAGTATATGGGCAGTGCCCGCACAGGCGCAAGTATGTACCCCAACCTTGACGCCCGAGCAGGCTTTTTTGGCAGTGACAAATTTGACAGGGACTAATGGTGGTAGCACAAAATCCTCTGCAAATGACCTTGCCAATTTACCCAAAGTGATTAATATCAATATAGCCAGTGAAGCCGAGCTTACACAGCTTGATGGTATCGGCGCCAAAAAAGCCCAGCAAATTATTTTATACCGGCAAATGATGGCGCCGTTTGCCACGGCAGATGACCTAGCCAACGTCAAAGGTATCGGTAAAGCGACTGTCGATAAAAATCGCCACCGCATCACCACCCAATAATGTTAGCTCAATAAAGCATTGTCAATTATCACAAGCCTATTCTCATGTTTTATACACGCTGTACTAGCAAGCAAACCATCTCATACTGTAGCGATAACGTCCTACAGATAATCAATCATTAAACAATATTTTTTGCTCACTGGATTTTTTGTAACCGTGAATTAATATCCCTAGTTAGGCAGAAATTTGGTACACTAACCGCTAATAAATTTCTGCCGTTTTCATGGATTTTGGTTACTATACATGGCAAAAAAAACTCGCAAATCACCTAGCACGGCAACCGCTGCTGGCAATACCCAAACTGATTATGTTTTAGATAGACAGTCAGCTCGCCGGGATGCCAAAAAACTGGGCTTAAACAAAGCTGATTTACCCAACTCCATCAAAGAAGTGATTAGCACACTGACGCAAGCGGGTTTTGAAGCCTACATCGTCGGTGGTGGGGTGCGTGATGCCTTGTTAGGCTTAAAGCCCAAAGACTTTGATGCTGTGACCAACGCCACCCCCAACCAAATCAAAGAAGTATTTGGCAAACGCTGCCGCATCATCGGACGGCGTTTTCAGCTGTGTCATGTGTATTCTGGTCGCGATATGATTGAAGTTGCGACCTTTCGCGCGCCGCCTAAGGACAACAATCATCTCACCGAAGACGGCATGATCATGCGGGATAATGTGTGGGGTGATATCTATCAAGATGTGGTACGCCGCGATTTTAGTATCAATGCCCTGTACTATCAGCCATTTGACGATATTGTTTATGATTTCTGTGGTGGGCTAAAAGATGTTGAAAACCGCACCATTCGTCTGCTCGGTGACACCCAAAAACGGGTGGAAGAAGACCCTGTACGTCTGCTACGAGCGCTTCGTTTTAAGGCAAAGTTGCAGTTTGATTTTGATAACGCCTTAAACCAACAATTCAACGCGCAAAACTGGGCATTATTGGCACAAGTATCCCCTCACCGCTTGTACGATGAAACGCAAAAAATGTTCACAGGCGGCTACTTGGTGCCGATGTTACCACTGCTATTTGATTATGGTGCGTTTTCCCAGTTGTTGTTTTATCCACCGACAACCGTGACACCGCTACTCAACCAAGTCACCATAAATACCGATAGGCGTATAGGTAGTGGTAAAAGCATTAACCCTGCGTTCTTTTATGCCACTATTTTGTGGGAAAACTATCTGTATTTATTGGATAAGTTTAAAAAGAACACACCTTTTAGCGACGCGCAAAACCAAGCCGCCAATAAAGTTTTGGACAAGCAGCGCCAGCACACAGCCATGCCCAAGTTTGCCGAGCAGTTTATTAAAGATATTTGGCTCATGCAGCCAAGACTTGCCCAACCGCGCAAAAAAAATCTGCAAAAGCTGTTTGAAAATCCACGTTTTCGGGCTGCTTATGACTTTTTGATGATGCGTGAGCAGGTAGAAGCCAAAAACCAAGCGCTTGCCAAACAACATGGCGCAGCGATTACGTTGGATGATGAAAGCACCAACGGCATGGGGCATTGGTGGGCGTGGTTTCAAACCCTAGGTACCAAACAGCAGCAACAAGCGATTGATGAGTTCGACCTTGAATCGGTGCGTTTGCGCTTTGCGAATATTGTCAATCAGACCAGTTTTGAGGACGACAGTGTTGCTTACCAAACTAGCGATGCGGTGCATGATAATGAGGCAGACATGGGTAGCGATTTGAGTCATGGACAGCGCCGCCGCGAACGACGTCGTTTGCCGTTTGCAGCAAGCCGCCAAATCGAACATGAACAATTACCAGATACGGTGCTATCTACCAAAGCACACAAACTAACACAGCAGCAGCAACTTGAAAAAGCCCAACTGCAGCAGTTATCGCTTGCCAGTCACACCAACTCAGCACCGGCTAAGTCACTTATCGTAGCGCCAATCATAGCGCAAAAAGACGATGACCACCCTTATCAGCCGACAGTTTCTGCTTTAGCATCAGCTTATACTGAGACAAGCGCACGCCCAAATAGTTCACACCCAAATAACTCGCACCCAAATAATTCACAACTAAGTCGCTCACGCAAACGCGACAAAGCCTATTTATCGGCAGCCATTGTACCTGCCAAACGTGCGCGACGCACCCCCAGCTCAAACTGGTCGATTTTGGAGCAACGTCAGCAAGCGGATATCGCAACATCCGCTAATGATTTGCGTGGCGAATCTGTCAGCCCAACACCCGTCAAACAAAGCATTGACAATCAGGCGGTGACTCATACCGATATTGATACTAATATTGGCACTGACATTCGCACTGACACTGACTCCGTCAAGCATTCGGCACCCAATGAATCAATGATTGATGGTGGCGTGGTACAGCCAAAGCCAAAGCGAGCGCCACGGACGCGTAAAAAAGCGGTTGCTGATAGCAAAGTCTCAGCAGAAGCGGTGACTAAGGACGAGGCAGCGGCAGCGCCAAAACGCACTCGCAAACGCGCGGTCAAAATCGATGGTCATCAGCCATGATTAGTTGCTATATCGGTTTGGGTGGCAATATCGCAAACGCGCTTGGTACGCCAAGGCAGCATATTGCCAATGCTATTGCGGCGTTTTACGCATCGCCGCACTTTGCCAATGTTACAGCATCATCACTGTATCAATCCAAAGCCTTTGGTGTCACTGACCAGCCCGATTTTTTTAATGCGGTCGTAAAAGTTGATACCGATTTGGCACCCTTAGCGCTATTGGATTTTTGCCAAAGTTTGGAGAGCGCTGCCAAGCGCACGCGTTTGCGCCACTGGGGTGAGCGTAGTTTGGATGTCGATGTATTATTGTATGGCGATGACACAATCGACAATGCGCGTTTAACCGTGCCACATGAGGGCTTATTTGCGCGTAATTTTGTGCTAATTCCGATGCTAGAGCTTGACCCGACCCTTATGGTAAATGGACAAAAATTGGCAGATTTACCGACCAGTCAACAGTGGCAGGGCTTGGAAAAATTAACCGTAGTTTAACCCATATCAGTTAACAGGGTTTTTTGTAAAAATTAACAAATTATTGGTGCTATGGGTTTGAAATCGCAAAAAATTAAACCATTGATAAAGTAACGTTCAACGTTTTTTGTTTTCCCTATTTCTTGTTTTTGCCTGTTTCTTTTGCCCTTGCTTCTTTTAGCTTTACTTCTTTTAGCTTTACTTCTTTTAACCTTGCTTTTTAAAGGAAACCGCATGAGCTACGTTAGCAACCTAGAATCTAACCCTGATTCAACAACTGAGTCAACATCTGCCGCAGCGACCAAACCTAAATTACCTGTGACTTTGTCCACTTTAAACAAACTCAAAGCCAATGGCGAGACGTTCTCGTGCTTGACATGTTATGACGCAAGTTTTGCAGCAGCCATGCAAGTTGCAGCGATTGATACGATTTTGATTGGCGACAGCCTTGGCATGGTGGTGCAAGGACAAACCTCAACCTTGCCTGTCACAATCGCAGACATGGTATATCATACCCAAAACGTGGCTCGTGCCAACAGTCATGCACTGATTTTATGTGATTTACCTTTTATGAGCGTTGCCACGCTTGAGCGCGCACTCGATGCCAGCCAAGCGGTGATGCAAGCAGGCGCGCATGTGGTCAAAATCGAAGGCGGTGCCGAGCTTGCCAAAATCGTGTCAGTGCTTGCCAACAACGGCGTGCCGACCTGCGTGCATTTAGGTTTGACGCCGCAATCAGTGAATGTGTTTGGTGGCTACAAAGTACAAGGCAAAACCGATGCCCAAGCGGAAAAACTCATGGCTGACTGTCAAGCAGTGGTAGAAGCGGGCGCAGCCATTTTACTACTCGAATGCGTCCCTGCTGAGCTTGCCAAAAAAGTGCGTGACACTTTCCCCGTACCAGTGATTGGTATCGGTGCGGGCGTAGAGTGTGATGGTCAAGTGCTGGTCATGCACGATATGCTTGGGGTATATACCCGTAAACCTGCCAAGTTTGTCAAAGACTTTTTGACCGATGAGCATAACGAAACCAAGGATATCACCGGGGCGTTTAAAGCCTATCATAAGGCGGTCAAAGAGCGTACGTTCCCAACGCCAGCACATAGTTTTTAGTAATCATAAAGGCAAAAAAATGCAAGTATTTCATACCATCAGCGCATTACGTGACACCTTAAAACCTTTACGCCATCAAGCGGCTGCGCCAAAGATAGCGCTGGTTCCCACGATGGGCAATTTGCACAGCGGTCACGTGACCCTCGTCAAAAAAGCCAAGGAACTTGCCGATATCGTGGTGGTCAGTGTGTTTGTTAACCCAACCCAATTTGGCGTGGGTGAAGACTTTGATACTTACCCACGCACGCTAGATACTGATGTGGCAAAACTCACCGATGCGGGGGCAAATTTTGTATTTGCCCCAAGCGTGGAAGAAATGTATCCGACCTACCCTAACAACGTGCAAGTGCTGTCAGGCGATATTAGCAAAATCTTGTGTGCCAACACTCGCCCCACCCACTTTGATGGTGTCGGCTTGGTGGTGAGCAAACTGTTTAATATCGTCCAACCTGACATCGCTGTTTTTGGCAAAAAAGACTATCAACAACTTGCCATTATCCGCCAGTTGGTCGCTGAGCTAAATTTCCCGATTGAGATTGTCGGCGTGGATATCGTGCGGGCTGAGGACGGGTTGGCATTATCATCTCGCAATCAATACCTAAGCGAAGCAGAACGTCAACTTGCCCCCACCTTGCAAAAAAGTTTGCAACAGCTTGCCAATGAGTTAAAAACTGCCAATTCTGCCGATTTTGACAAGATTATTGCCGGCGCAATCGATAATTTAAATCGCGTGATGGTGGCTGACTCAGGCTTTAAAGTGGATTATTTGGAAGTTAAAAATCGCTTATTACAACCGCCGAAGCCCAATGATAAAGACTTGGTAATTTTGACCGCCGCTTTTTTGGGCAAGAAAACACGGCTTTTAGATAACCTAGAGTTTAGCCGGGAAATGAATCAGGAATTGAGCAGCGATTTTAATCGACAAGCTACCACTGCATCTGTGAAGGATTAACTATGTCAACGCTACAAGTTATCATTGTTTCAGGACGTTCAGGCTCGGGTAAGACATCGGTTCTCAACATTATGGAGGACTTTGGCTATTATCCAATTGATAATTTACCACTCTCACTAGTCCCTAGTGCCATTGATAAACTTGTACATGACAGCCAAATTTATAAAATCGCCATTGGTGTGGATGTACGCTCGCCACAAGCGGACTTATCGCGGTTTGCTGAGGTGTATCATAAGCTGATAGAGACTTATAGCAAACCGGCGATTAAAATACTGTATGTGACTGCCCAAGAAAGCGTACTCGTGGCACGGTTTGACGCCACGCGCCGTCTGCATCCGTTAATGGCGGTGTCGGGTAATCTACCCAATGCCATCAAAAAAGAAATCGATATTTTAGAGCCGATTGCCATCCGCGCTGATATCAAAATTGACACAAGCCTGCTTAATATCCACCAACTCAAAGAAGTCATCCGCGATCATTTGGGTGTGGATAATGCGGTAACCGTTAATATTTTATCCTTTGGGTTTAAATATGGGGCACCGATTGATGCCGATTTTATCTTTGATGTGCGCACCCTACCAAACCCCCATTGGAAAATTGAACTGCGCAACCAGACAGGGCTAGATGATGATGTCAAAGCATTTTTTGATGAATATAGAGAAGTAGATGATATGGCGAATGATATTATCGCTTTTTTTAAAAAATGGCTGCCGCCTTTTTTGCACAACAATCGCCATACCGTGACCATCGCTATCGGCTGTACTGGGGGCAAACACCGCTCTGTGTATATCGCAGAAAAATTGGGCGAGTCACTGACCCAATCGCTACCCAAAGAGATGGTGGTACGTATCAAACACCGTGAAAAAAACCGCTGGTAGTGCGTTCTGAATCAACTTTATACTTATGATTGATAACTTTGAGATTGATAAATGATTAATTTTGCTGAAATGGATATGGCGGTTAGCCGTACCGAACTAAAAAAAGCCCATGAGCGCCTACAGCGACTGGCTGAGCCGCTTGCCAATTTATCAAAAAAACAAATGAAGGTACTGCCTGCCAGTGAGTTTTTTTTGGATGACTTGCTGCAGCTTGCCGATATCACCAGCCATGAAGCACGTAAACGTCACATCAAGCGTTTGGGTAAATTGCTGGCTGAAGAAGAACCGCATGCGATTGTCGAATTTTTATTTCGCCATACCTTTAGCCCTGAGCAACAAGCCAAAATTGAAAGTTGGCAAACGCGCCTAAATTTGCAAGATGATAATACCTTAAAACAATTTACCAAAACCTTTTTTGATAGTGAATTCAACACCATCAAGCAGCTGCTGATTTGGATTGCCTATGCCGAATACACCCAAGATGATGAATTGATGAATGAGAGTGTGGCTGATTTACACACTTATATCCGCCAAGTGGCGATTTTGTCCAAAGGTAAATAGTCGGACTGATTGCCAGTTTTTTAACCACTTATCCCTATGTGGCTTGGCTAGTGGGTATAGAGGATGACTGTATGAGTGATTTATCCGCTACGCATTGGGTTATAGCACTATCCTATGAGTCGATTTTTTACTACTAAAGCTATTTTCATTATAAAATAACGTAAAATTGCTTTTATTTTATAGAGTGAGCCGCTAAGGTATGCCATCAGCCTTAGCTATCCTGCCCGCAATGAGTCATTTTCACCAGTTACGCCAACACACCCAGTCCAACCCCAATTATCCCAACCAAATTCGCCAATGGCGCGTGATTGTCATGGCGATTTCGGCATTTATTTTTAATACCACCGAATTTGTGCCGATTGCGCTGCTCTCTGACATTGGTCATAGCTTTGCCATGCCGGTAGAAACGGTGGGGCATATGATAACCATCTATGCTTGGATCGTGGCTATTTTGTCGCTCCCTGCCATGCTTGTCACTGCCCGTATCGAACGGCGCAAGCTATTGATAGGATTATTTGTTATCTTTATCGGGGGGCATGCGGTGTCTGTAATGGCGCAAAGTTTTGCCATGCTGTTGGTTGGACGGGCATTGATTGCGCTAGCGCATGCGGTTTTTTGGTCAATTACCGCAAGCCTTGTGGTGCGTGTGGCGCCCAAAGATCGTCAAACCAAAGCCTTGGGGCTACTGTCGATGGGTAGCGCGCTGGCGACGGTACTTGGGTTGCCATTAGGTCGGATGATTGGGCAGTGGCTCGGGTGGCGGATGACGTTTGGCACGATTGGCGTGGCTGCGCTCTTGGCAATGATTATGGTGTGGTGGATTTTGCCAAAACTGCCGAGCAAAGATGTCGGCTCAGCGGCAAGTTTGCCCAGTATTTTTAATAATATCCCCTTGCTCACTGTCTATACACTCACTGGGCTATGTGTGACGGCACACTTTACGGCGTACAGTTATATTGAGCCTTATATGCTGACGATTAGTCAGTTTAATCAGCAATTTGCCACGGTTATTTTGCTGAGTTTTGGGGTGGCAGGGTTGCTAGCGAGCTGGCTATTTGGGCACTTTTATGACCGTTTCCCACGGGCGTTTTTGATTAGCGCGATGGCAACGCTGCTGTTTTCGTTATTGGCATCGGTCTGGCTGCCCCATGTGCCAATCTTGTGGCTTGTCCTAGCCTTGCTGTGGGGCTTAGCAATTACGGCGATTAGCCTTGCTTTTCAGCTACGCGTATTGCAGCTTGCGCCGAATGCCACTGATGTAGCGATGTCAATTTTTTCAGGAATTTATAACATCGGTATCGGCGGCGGCGCGTTCGTCGGTGGACTGGTGATTGCCAGCCTAGGACTGGCGATGGTGGGTTATGTGGGGGCAGGTATTGCGCTCATTGCCATGGTTTGCCTAATGGTGTATTTGGCGCGCCCCCAAAAATAATCAGACCCCAGAGCTTACTTGTAATTGGGCTTGCGCTTAGACTTACGATTGGGTTTGCTTGCAGGTGACTTTTTCCACTGACAAGTTAACTGACATTCAGCGTTTCTACCAATGCCTGTTTGAGTTTTTCGAGGCGCTCATCCGATAGCGGTTTGTCTTCATGGTCAGTGATAAAGAACATATCTTCGGCGCGCTCACCCAATGTGGTAATGCGGGCAAAATGCACTTCAATATCATGCGCCAAAAACACCTGCCCCACACGCGCAAGCAAGGCTGGCTGGTCAAGGGTTTCTAAAATCATCATATGCTGATTGGATTGCGGGTTAAAGTTAAAAGACACTTTGGTGGGCACATGAAAATGCTTGAGCTGTCTAGGCATGCGTCGCTGCGCGACCTCAGGCAACGTTGGACTCATAAAGGCTTGTTTTAGACGCTCAATGAGCTCAATTTGGCGTTCAGTATCGGTGAGCAGCGTGCCATGTCTGTCAAGCAGTACGTAGGAGTCTAGGGCAAAATCTCGCGAAGCGGTGATGACGCGCGCATCGAGCACGTCCAAATCCATTTGGTCAAACACCGTCATGGTCACCGCAAATAAATTGGATTGGTCATGGGTGTAGATAAACACTTGCACGGCATCGAGTGCCAACTCGCGATGTTCACGCAAAATAATCAGCGGCTCAGGTTGCTCGCTCTCTGTGCGTTGTTTTTGTACCTCATCATGCGCCATGATGGCTTTGGAATGCCAAACAATATCGCTTGGGACTTCACGTAAAAAATACTCTTCCCCTAGCCCATCCCACAGGCTTTCAATGTCAGCCAAGCTATTATCACCTGCTAGCAAGTCACGGGCACTTTGCTTGTTACTGGCAATCATGTCTTGGCGGTTCATCGGCGCATCGATATCAGCCCGTAGGATACGGCGGGTTTGGGTATATAGTTGACGCATCAAGGTTGCGCGCCAACTGTTCCAAAGCTGTGGGTTGGTGGCATTCATATCGGCAACGGTGAGCACATACAAATAATTCAAATAAGTCACATTCCCGACTTTATCGGCAAATTCTGCGACAACTTCGGGGTCAGAGATGTCTTTTTTCTGCGCGGTCATCGACATCAATAAATGCTGAGACACCAACCAGCCGACAAGCTCGGCATCGGCTTGGCTCAAGCCATGTGACAAGCAAAACTTGATGGCATCTTGCTCGCCAAGTTCACTGTGGTCACCGCCCCGACCTTTGGCAATATCATGGAAAATCGCTGCCAACACCAGCATCTCTTTACGGTCAATACGGCGGTAGATACCACTGACAAGCGGATAGGTATCAACATAATTGTCATCGGTAAAGCGGTGCAACATACGTATCAACATCAAAATATGGGCATCCACTGTATAACGGTGAAACAAGTCATATTGCATCAACCCAGTAACTTGACCAAAAGCAGGCAAATAGCTACCTAGCACGCCATAGCGTTTCATGACTCGCAGTCGCCAAAATAGCAGATTTTGCTCTTTGAGATTGTCCATAAACATGGCTTTGTTGACAGGGTCATTGCGAAAATGCTCATCAATGCCCCGCGCGGCAATTTTCAAAATCCGTAGCGTGCGAGTACGAATATGGCGAATATTTCGCTGACCCATCAACAAAAACAATTCTAAAATCGCGGTCGGATGTTGGGCAAACACTCGGGTATGCGTCACCGCAATGCGATCACCGACCAGTTTGAAGCGCTCATTAATCACCTTTCTCACCGGGCGCTGTTCATCGGGTAGACGCGCCTCAATCAACGTTTCATAGTAGTGCTGGGTGAGCATTTCAGACAATGTTGAGTTTGACATGGCATAGCGGTAATAATCGCGCATAAACTGCTCGACTGCGGCATTGGGATGCGAATTGTCACGGTAACCGATGCGCTCAGCAATCAGGCGCTGATAGTCAAATAAAAGACGGTTTTCATTGCGTTTGGTAATTTTGTGCAGATGATGGCGAATCAACCACAAAAAATCTTCCGCTTCTTGCAGCTCATCAAATTCTTTTTCGGTAATAAACTCTTGCTGCACCAGTCCAAACAAGTTTGTCACACGAAAATAGCGCTTACTGATCCAGCCGACAGTATGAATATCTCGCAAGCCCCCAGGCGCGTTTTTAAGGTCAGGCTCTAGGTTATACTCCGTCGAATTATGTTTGAGATAGCGCTCTTTGGCTTCTGCCATTTTGGCCTCATAAAACTTGGTTTGTGACCAGTTTTTATTGAGTAGCTGCATCGGCAACCCAGCTTGGGCAACGTTGCCCGCCAAAATTCGTGCTTCTAACAGACTTGTTGCTACCGTGATATCATCGTGACAAGCCTCATCGCACTCTTCAACAGAGCGCACCACCAAAGCAGGATCAATCCCAATATCCCAGAGCTTCGCGACGAATGGCGAAATTTTTTGGTTCAAGGTCTCATCAATCGGGTTTGGACTTAACAGCAATAAATCCACATCTGAAAACGGGTGCAACTCCCCACGCCCATACCCTCCTGTGGCAAACAGCGTCAAATCGGTTTGATCGAGTTCATACAACTCAAATAAGGCTTCCATCATGCTATCAATCGCACAGCAGCGCCCCATGACGACTTGGCGAATCGGTGTGCCAGATGCCAGCGCCTTATCCAAGTCCGCTTCCACTGCTGCTAACCAAGCGGGTATGCCAAGATTGGCTTCGCCTTGCAGGCTAAGCGCAGGCAGTGGGGTAAAATACGGTAGTATCGGTGGGCAAGTAAACATAGCAAATCCTAATCGACGCCATTGTTATCAGAGTTAGCAGATCAATTTTCAGTATTACAAATTTGATGCAAAAAAGCTAGCCGCCGCTTCTAGCGAAAAATTGAGCTTAAAAGCTCAGCGATAAGAAAATTATTGATTGTCAAAAGACGGTGACGCTGGCTCGTCATCAATCAGGGTGTTGTTATGGGTGAGATAGGGGCATTTGTCTTTGCGAAAGGCATGGGTCAGATGTTGTGCCACAAAATTGACAGTTTCTACGGGCTGTTCGCTAGCCGTTTCTCGCAATAGTTTGGACGGTGCATGGGTCAATGTTTGGGTGAGTTTACGGGTCAGTTCGGTCAACACGGCTTCGGCTGCATGACCATCGGCAAGCTGCTGTAAGGATTGGCTTAAAATCATATCCGCATGGTGTTTGGCTTGCTCACGGTACTGCTGAATATCCTGACCCACTTGGCGCACCAAGTATTTGCGCTCAATCGCCACCACGATTTGGCTCACCAATAATTCTGCTTCTACGGCAGCTTGGCGACGCTGTTCAAGGTTGCCTGCAATCACATGTTGTAAGTCATCAATTGAGTATAAATACACGTCATCTAGCTCACTGACGGTAGGGTCAATATCGCGAGGCACAGCCAAATCAATCATTAACATGGGCTGATGACGGCGCTGTTTTAACGCCTGTTTCACCATGGTTTTATCAATCAAGGTATATAAGCTACCGCTACAGCTGGTTACAATATCCGCTTGCGGCAACACGCTGGGTAATTGATCAAACGGGGTAATCTCAATGTGCGGCACAATCGTTTCAAGCTCAGAGGCAAGCAGCGCGGCACGCTCAGGACTACGATTACAGATGATGACTTTGCCGACACCTAAACCTGCGATATTGGTCGCAACCAGCCGATTCATCTCACCTGCCGCGACAACCAGCAAAGTGTTGTTGCTAGGTTTTTGAAAAATTTGGGTCACCAATTTGGCCGCGGCAAAGCCTAACGACACCGCTTGTGAGCCTACCCGCGTTTCGTTACGCACCTGTTTGGCGGCGGCAAATACTTGCTGAATCACCCAGCTAAGTTTACTAGAAATACCTTCTTTGGCACGGGATTGGCGCACCGCCTGTTTGATTTGTCCCAAAATCTGCGGCTCGCCCAAAATCATCGAGTCTAGCCCAGACGCTACCCGCACCCAATGTAGCAGTGCATGGTTATTTTGATATTGATACAGGTGTGGCGCGATTTTTTCCATGGGCGTGTTTTTAAAAGCCGCTAGCCATTCAATCACTTGTGACATCGTGCTAGTAAGGGTTTGTCCTTCGGGGGCTAGGGCATAGATTTCAGTGCGGTTGCAGGTCGATAAAATCACCGCGCCTTGGGTGATCGCTTTGAGCGAATCTAAGGCAATCGGCAAATCTTCAGCAGCAAACGCCAATTGCTCACGCATGGCAACTGGTGCTGTTTTATGATTTAACCCAATAACCAGAAGCTGCATATAACGTACTGACCTTAAAAATGACCGCGTTTATCAAAGCCGATTTTTGTGAAGCTAGGCGTGCTAGCTAAGCGACATGCAGCCCATATCAGCCTATCGACATTTGTCATGCTTGATAACACAGGGGGAAAAGTGGCAATATAAAGAAACCTAAAGCAACTTAATAATAACCACTTAATAAAAGTAAATTAGAAAAGTGGATTATTATACCATTGCTAATAACAAATGAAAAACATCCTGCTTTTTTGATTCAGGAAAATTCTTTAGCCACGCTTTAAAGCATTACAATTTAAAGCATTAACATGTCTAGCATACCTAGCATTTTAAACAGTCATTCGAGCTATCATAGTATTTTTTTACTTAACTCTGCCACATCCGCTTGTTTGGTTGCTATTTACCCATACGATTTAACCATAATTCTACATAGTTCGACCAGTTGAAGCCGTATAATTCAATTTCATCATGAACATTTTGTTACATCTTACCTGTCACTGATGATAATTTTTAGGTACGTTACTGTCCAAGCAGGCTAAATGCTAAAGTTGTTTCCAGCGGTTATTTCATCGGCTTGTTGCGCTGTGCGTGGTTGTCCCCTCAATCCACGCTTTTTTGCGTCGAAATATGTCAAGCCTTATTGTTTATCGATTTATTTACCGATGCATTTATCAATACCGCAGCAACTTTTTGTCAATCTAAAGCCGAATCTGAAGCCCAACCTAAAACCGCTTGATGTATTTAAACCTTTTACCGCTTTAGGCAAAAATGTAGTCGCGACTACACTCACGTTGGCAAGCTTATTGTTTAGCCCAGCGGTTTTTAGTGCCGGGGCAAATTTTGCATCCGCTAGTCAGTCTGTTAATCAGACGAGCGCTGTGGTGAGCAGCCACAAAGCTGCTGCCAAACCTACGGGGCGTCCTGCACCGCTGATATTGCAGCCCGCAAGCCTAGAGAAAGATGTTGCCAATGCCGTCACCCAGCCCAGCCTGTATGCGATTTTGATGGCAGAGTTTGCCGCAGATCGCGGTCGTATCGATCAGGCGTTAGCGACCTATAAGCAGCAGTCTTTTTTGGCGGATGCTGCCCCCGTATTTGAACGCGCACTGGGTTTGTCTTTACAAAATGAACCGGCGCAGTTGTCGCTCGCTTTTGCCAATGCGTGGCAGCAACAAAACCCTGACCATGTTCCGGCGATTTTTTATGTGACCCATTTGGCACTCAAAGCGCACGAGTATGAATTAGCCGGCGAAAAGCTTAATCAAATTTTGCAGTACGATCCTGACGCTGATTTGAGTCAGATTTTGATTGGGATTTATCCCACCGAAACCCGTGACCAAGCTGAACTGCTTGCTACGCTCAATCGATTAGACATCAAAAACAACCCTTCACTACTGGTGATGAAAGCAGGCCTGCTGCTACAGTTTCAACAGCCCAAAGCCGCGTTAGTGGCGATTAATCGGGCGCTTAAAACCAACCCAAAAAGCCCGGCTTTTTTGACGTTAAAAGCAGATATACTGCAAGCCTTATCGCCCAGTCATCAAGTGATTGCGTTTATTGCGCAGGCGCGTAAAACCGTCCCTGACAATAAAGCGCTATTTGTCTATCAAATTCGCTACATGCTAAAGCAAGGCAAAAGCGCGCAGGTCTGGCAACAGCTCAATGCTCGTGCTAATCAGCAGTTTTTAGCAGATGAAGAAATCAAACTACTGGCCGCTTTGGTGGGTATTGATTTAAAAAAATACGCCGCAGCAGATCGCTTACTCAAAGCATTGATTGCCAGCCCCAACTTTAAGGACCAAGCCAATTATTATTTGGCTGTCAGTGCCGAACGCCAGAACCTACTCAATGATGCGATTGGCTACTATGGCAAAGTGATGCAACCTGACTTAGTGCTCAAAGCCAGACAGCAACAGATTGATTTATTAATCTCACAAAGTCGTTTTGATGAAGCGATTGCCAGTAGCATCAAATTACGGGAGCAATTTGACAGTTTTGCACCGCAAAGCTACATCATGCAAGCCAATATTTTGCAAAAAAATAACCAAACCGCGCAAGCGTTAGCCTTGCTTAATAGCGCGCAAACCAGTTTACCCAATAATACCGATATCTTATTTGCCAAGGTATTGCTACTGCCTGATGATGATTACACCAGTAAACTGCGATTGTTAAAAGAGTTGATTCGCCTTGCACCGGCAAATGTGGATTATCAACTCGAATATGCGCAAACCTTGGTCAATTTGAAACAAAATAATGAAGAAGTGACCGCCCTACTGACAGCATTAATCAATGACAAAGAAGTCGGTTTAAAGGCGCGGCAAATATTGTCGCAACAAGCGCTGCATCAGTCTGATAATGCTACCGTCATTAGTCTGTTATCAGATAATTTTGATATCGTACCCGATGTGATTAGCGGCCTGCTACTGCAACAAGCCTATTTAAATTTGGGCAACCAAAAAGAAGCGGAGCGCATCAACCAAATTTTGGTCCATGAACTCGGTTATCAACCCGAAAACCTGCAATAGCGCTGCCTAAAATCGTCTCTAAGCATGACGACTAGCGAGCAATGAAGGTTGTAAAGCAGATAGATGACAGGTAAATGGCAGATAAACAATAGATAAATAATAACCGCTTTTTCACCAATTTGAGCAGTTAAGCAAAACAGGCTTAACAATGGCTATTTATAGTTTACCCATCGGTTTTTTAAACCATCATGCTTGAGCGCAACCAGTTAACATTTAATGAAAACTTGATTAACAAATTTGATTAACATTTGAGGATATTATGCATTTATTACCAGCAGTCACTAGCAAAGTCACGGGATTAAGTGTTGCCTGTTTGGGCATCAGTAGTATGCTGCTAACAGGCTGTCAGTCAGTACAGGCAACAACTAAGCCTATCACAGCCAAGCCTGTCGCCACAGGCATGACAAACCCTATGGTCAATACCCAAACTGCCACAGCGTCATCGACCACATCTCCTGAGCAAGCGGCTGCAAGTACGCTACCAAGCGCGCAATTTACCATCAATGGTAAAATTGGCATGACCACGCCGCAGCAGGCAGGCAGCGCGTTTTATATTTGGACACAGCAAGGTCAAAACTTTGCCATTGAGATTGCCGGTGCGATGAATGCGGGTCAAACCAAAATCAGCTACAATGGTCAATCTGCGACGTTAACTAATGAAAAAGGCACCATCAATGCCGCCACCCCTGAAGAATTGCTATTACGTGCAACCGGTTGGCAAGCGCCCATCTCACAGCTGCCTTACTGGATTCAAGGTCAGCCAGCACCCAGTGATGCCAATGATAAAAAAGACAGCACTAATCGCCTAGTGAGTGCCCAAAATGGCGATTGGACAGCCACCTTTAGCTATAGCAACAGTAACAATAAACTGCCTTCTCGCTTAACTGCCAGTCATCCCGATGGCTATAAAGTGGTGATGACCATCAATCGGTTAAGCTAGCCATGAAGCCCAAAAAAAGCGTGGGGTGTTCCTCAACGCTTTTTTATACCGTGAACTGTTAGCGCTTTGAATTTTTTGCGGACGTATTTTTAGCATACAACCGACACCACGCCCATGCCACTGCCGCGCAAATCCCCCATGCCAAGCTCATAGATACCAGCGTATGACTGAAAAAATGGTCACCTATTAACATTTTATACCCACCCATCAGCCAAGCTATCACCGTCACCATCGCTGCGATTTGCCAGCGCTTGTGCCAAAGACTTGGGATAAATGCCCAAGCATATAGGGCAAACCCAGCACTGGCATGCGCTGCAGGGAAGCATTTTGAGCGGGTGCCGGCTTGGATGTCTTCTAGTATCGTTAGATAGGGATACTCACCGCCAAAAATTTGCAAGTGATTGGGACACACCACATGCGTCACCCCTTTAAGCGATGCGATAATCAAAGGTACCAACACCATCACAACGAATAGATAGCCCATTTCAGTCAGTGATAGTCGCTTAAAAGGCTTAAACCATGCCTGTTGCTTGGCAAGCCAGTGACTTGATGAACGGCGTTGTAATAAGTAGCGTTGTAGCCATGCGATGGCCATATAGACTTCAAACGCAATTAATAGTCTTTTAGGAAGGGTATAAAAAATTAAGTTAGGGAGTAGTGATTCTTTGGCAAGCAGCCAGCCATCTGTGGGGGAATAAAAATACTGACTGATGGCTATATCAATGGCGCTGTGCTCAAGCGTTAGCGTAAAGATAATCGCCAGCACCAGTCCGAGCACGGTCTGCCTACTGGCAAAATTTTTTAATTTAGCGATCTGTATACTCATCTATTTTGAACCATCTATCTTGCCGTCGCTGGAGTTGGACGCACTTGTTATGTCGCTAACATTACTTAAATGGCTCTAATTACCCAAATAGCTTTACTTGATAAATAATGGTTTGCCTTGTACGGTTTGCGTACGCACATCAAACAGTTTTAACAAGGTTGGGGTAATGGCATCATGGGTGAGCTCAGTATTAGATGGCACTGCTTGAATGCCTGAGTGCTTACCTGCCCAAAACATGGATGCGACGTGTTTTTGCGCTTTAGGCGCGATTTTATAAGGCATACCATGTAGATAAATGCCGTTTTCGCCCAAACTTTCACCGTGGTCACTGACATACAGCATTGCCACTTGGTGGGTGCTGTCGTATTTGTCTAACCAGTTCACCGTTTTTGCCAAAAAGTCATCGGTGGCAAGTAGCGCATTGTCAAAGGCATTAATCATGCTTTGTGGGTCGCATTTGGCAAGTTCATTGCTTTGGCAGACTGGGGTGAATTTTTCAAATTGCTTATCATATCGTTTAAAATACGCAGGTCCGTGATTACCCATTTGGTGCAGCACAATTAGGGTATCCTGGTTAAGCGTATTCTGGTTAGCTTGCTGTTTGACGTAGTCATCTAAGCCTACTAGCATACCCACATCGCGGCACTCGCCATAGGGGTTGGTATTACACATCGTATTGTTGCGCGCGGTTTTATAATCGACAAAATCTGCCGCGGGTAAACGATTAGTGACGCCTTTTGAGCTTGAGTTGTTATCACGCCACAAGATATTAACCTTTAGGCGATTTAAAGTATCAAGTACGTTTTCTTGGTAGTTGGCGGTATCCACATCGTAGTCTTTCATACCGACATAACTAAACATACAGGGCACCGAATAAGCAGTTGAGGTACCGCAGGCGATGACTTGGTTAAAATTAGTTACCCCAGCCGTCGCTGCCATCTGCGGGAAGGTGGTTCGGTTATACCCATTTAGCTGCACATGGTCGGCGCGCGCGGTTTCTCCGACCACCAATACCACCAGTTTTGGCTTACGGGTGGTCGGATTGCTCACCTGTACCGCATCGGTTGCATGCATGATTTGGGTTTTGGGTGCCTGTGCTTGTTTGAGCTGTATACTGGCAAGTTTACCCAGTGCATATACAGGGGTTGCAGGATTGGTATAGCTACGTAGCTGTTTATGTTCACGGAAAAAACTGGCGTAATTTTTACTCATCGCCAAAATCGGTAACACCACCAAGCCGAGACTGACCAAATACGTCAAGCCGCGCTGCAATAGACTGCGCTTAAGTGAGGGAAATGTGACCTTTTGCCACGCCACCCATACACTAGGCAATACCCCAAGCAATAAAATGCGTAAGATAAAATTGACATTAAACAAATCGGCGCTTTCTGCTTTATCGGTTTGTAGCGCATTTTGTAGCATATTGACATCATAGACAGTGCCATAGGTATCAGTAAAATACGCCGTGACTGCCGCGGTCAATAGCAAAAAAATCAATACCGCTTTAAGGGTGTAACGATAGCTAAGCAGCACAATAACCAGTAGCATCACACCGTATAACACCAACGGCAATGAGCCTATAAACCCAATATGCTGGGCAAACGGATAGACTTCAGTGGCTTTATCAAAGAAAGTAACGTTTGCGGTCAGGGTCAAAAATAGCGCGACCATACCCATCATCACGTAAGCATTGATACCTTGAGTACTGATACCTTGAGCATTGACACTTTTAGTATTAATACCTTGCTGACGCCATGCTACCCATCGAGAGTTATTCACTGACATACGATTACTCACCTTATCCAAATGCACCAAAAAATAGCCATTATATAATAACCAAATTTAGGATGAGGCTATCATACAGATTTAGCTTAACTGAAACTTAAGACACCCATCTATCACGCAATTATGCTAAAAAAACCACCGCAATCGCTACAAACATTGGGTGGTGACAGCGACACAGAGAGTTGATATCGCTAAGCGGTGGCAGGCTGTAAACTGGCAAACGGAATAAAGGCGAGTAATGGCTCATAATCCTGTTTGAGCTCACGTTTTCGATAATAATCTTCCACCATACGCGCTTGCTGCTCTATACCATAACGACCAAATGGCTTATTCGCTTGCAGCTCGTAGCTATAGCGCCGATTGAGCAGGGCGCGGCGAAACACCTTAACGCCTTGTTGGATTTGCCAAACATGGGTCAATTCATGCACCAGCCACGCGCGTAGATAGACATTTTGCTTGCTAAAATCATCACAAAAATCTGCTGGATGAAAATACACATGACCATTGGGACTGACCGCATAGCCTTTGAGCACCCACCATGCGGTTTTTAGGCGTATACTATCAAGCTGTAACGTATCACCAAATACGCTAACCGAGATGGCTTTTTCGCCCTCGGTTAGTGGACGGCATCGAGCAGGTTGTTTTGAAAAACACATTATCATTTCACAGAGTTTATCCAAGATTTGGTTAACCAAAAAACCCATCACGGCTTGCCAAGGCCTGGCCAACGCCTTGCAAGCTTTTATTTTTAGCAAAAAACACGGAATAACAATTACAAGTTTGTCGATATCCTAGTTACTATTTTATACTAAATCAACATGACCTAACCAAAACGTGAGCTAATTAAAAAGGAGGGCTTTATGCCATTAGAATCCGTTGCCATCAATAACTTTGAAAACAACAGCATTGACGATCCTGAACTCAAATTGCGGGTGGAGAAATTGTACGACAGCTCACCTGAGTTTGCCACAGGTCGTGATGCTGTGTCGTTTTTTGAAAAGGCCTTTGCCAAAGGTGATATCCTGTATTTGGGGATGTTTAATGAAAAACCGATTGCCGCGATTGGCTGCTTCAATGAAGGCATCGAGTCTAGCCGCTTGCTACAGTACATCGTACTACATCCTGCCAATCGCGGGCGCGGTCTTGCCCCCAAATTTGTCAAACAAGTCACCGATATTGAGCGCAAAAAAGGCAATACCAAGTTTGTACCGGGCTGCGGCGCAATTCATCGTATTTTAGCCATGTACGAGTTGATATAAATGCAGATTTTGCCAGTTAGTAGCAACTTTTTGCAAAAATTTTGAAATAGTGCTTGACACCTTTGGCGATTTTTAGTTTAATAGCCGCTCAAATACTGATGCTGACAAACATGGCGCGGTAGCTCAGTCGGTAGAGCAACGGATTGAAAATCCGTGTGTCGGCAGTTCGATCCTGCCCCACGCCACCATCATTTGTCTTAGGTATAAATCGATTAACCCCAAGCTTATTAGTTTGGGGTTTTTTGTTATTCAAAATTTCACAAGATGCGTGAAAGACTGCTTAACTAAAGTTGCCGAAAAAGGTAGCGAGCAGCTCTTCTTGGCTTAAATGGCTCTGCATAAAACTCGCGCGAATAAACTCAATATGTAAGGGCGGTTGTTGAGTTAGCTTGCCTGCTTTATCCAAATAAGTATAAAATCTTGGGTCATTAAATACCGCTCTACCAGAATCAAGCTCACTCCAATTCTTTAATTGACTAAAAATTGCTGAGTAATCATTGGCTTCTTCTAGGACTTGCAACGCTCGTAAATGTTGTTGTCTTACCTTCTCTAAATTTTTTAAATTCTTTTGTTCTTGGGTTATTAGCCACGCTTGTATTTCGGCTCGCCATCTTCTCATCACAATGCCTTTATCATATAGCCTTTATTAGCTTAAATCTTGGCACAGCTTCGCCATTGACTTCTACCGTTTCGGCAAACATCGCAAGCGGTCGCACCCAAACCCCATACGTTTGATAGAGTGCACGGTAGACGACCAATTCCTCTTCAGTCTCGCTATGTTTAGCGATGTGCAGCACTTGATACAGATTGCCTTTGTAGTGCTCATAAATACCCAATTTAATCTCAATCACGAGTTTTGACACCCAACAATTCAATTTCAAAAGTTAAGTCTGAATTTGGTGGGATTTTACCGATTTGGCGTTCACCATACGCCAAGTGACTTGGCACGATGAGTTTACGCTTACCACCGACTTGCATGGCTATGAGATTGGCAGGGTCTTCAACTTGGGCTTGATAGCCGATTTTTTGGGCGTATTCGCCACCCAAAACGCCCACGTCCCAACCTTTAATCACCCGCCCTGTGCCAATCACGGCTTCAAAGGGTTGCCCGCGGTGATGCGATGAGTCAAACACCGTGCCATCTGGCAGATAGCCCGTGTAATGCGCGGTAATCAGTGCCCCACGCTCGGCAGTTTTACCTGTGCCGATAATTAGGTCCTGAAATTGCAGTTTACTTGTCATATTTATTTTCCGTTATTTTCGTTATTTCCCTTATGGGATAGTTGGGTAAACTCTTGTACTTGCTGACACAATATGTCCCATAGGTTAAGCTGGGCGTTGACGCTGCCCCACGCATTATGGGGGGTAAAAATCACTCTTGGGTGGTCTTTAAGTGTGAGTAATGGGTCGTTGTCTTTAATCGGTTCATGTTCAAACACATCTGCCCCATAGCCTAATAATTTACCTTGTGTAACAGCATCAGCCACCGCCTGACTATCGACCACGCCACCGCGCGCGACATTGATAATCAACGGTTTTTTTGTCATCTTGGCAATGGTATCGGCATTCACTAAATGCTGCGTTTGCTCCGTCAATGGACAATGCAAGGTAATGACATCGGACTGAGCAAGGACATCATCAAACGCGCTATAGTCGCTATTTCTTGGCGGTTTGTTTTGGTGTTCCGCTATCAATACCGTCATACCAAAGACTTTGGCAATTTCCCCAACCCGTTTGCCAATTGTGCCATAGCCAATAATGCCCAGCGTTTTGCCTTCAAGGTCAATGAGTGGCGTGTCGAGCAGACAAAAGCGGCCATCTTTTTGCCAGTCACCCTTGACCACTTCATGATGATAATGGCGAGCCGCTCGCATGGCTGAGAGTATCAGCATAAAGGTATGTTCGGGGACGCTTTTGACTGCATAGCCTGCGACGTTTTTAACAGTAATGCCGTGTTTGTCACAAGCGTCTTTATCGACGTTGTTCATGCCTGTGGCGGTCAGTTGGATGAGTTTAAGTTTTGGGAGCTGCGCGATAATTTCGGCGGTAAGCTCAACTTTATTGGTGATAACAATATCCGCGTCTTGGCAACGCTCAATGATGATTTTGGGATCATTGGGCGTTTGCGCATAGACTTGATAGTCGCTAAGTCCATGTGGGGTTGTTAATGCCAAATCAGCGGAAAAGGTGGCTCGGTCGAGGAAGATGGCTTTCATAATTTTTATTTCTTAGTGGCTTTATTAAATTTTTGGTCTAACAATTTAAAGGACTTAGTTTTATCATTCCATAGCAAGTAATGGTCAAGATAAACGTCTGTATCATCTGTTCCGCAATATTCATGTTCAATCATTAAGCGACTATCTTTTTTTGATAAAAAGTCACTTGTGGTGATATTTGAGCCCAATGCTAAGTCTGTACAGGTTAATTTTGCATTTTTTCTAGCGCGGTAAGCTAAATCTGCTAACGCATAGACATTGCCTGTCCTTCTATCTATCATTGCATAGTTCACGCAAGCTGTGCCACAACCCCATGAAACAGTGTTATAACTACCTGCAAAATCTGGATTTGAGCTTTGATAGCTCTGTTGAATTAACGTTTTAAACGCTTTTGCATATTGATGACTGTTATAGTTGATGGGAGATTTTTTACCGTTATAAAGCTTAACAGTGTAATCTTTAAAGGTAACTTCTTTGGCATGGGCTTGGAGCGCTAATAGACTAGTGAGCCCAACCAATACGTAGTTTATCGATTTCATTTCAATCTCCCTACCAACAAACAAGGCTAAGTGGAAAACTTAGCCTAAAATTTAGTTACGCCACTGTCACTTTGGCATACGCTTTTTTGCCTGCTTGAATGACCACCGTTTGTCCTGCAGTGAGGGCAAATCCTGCATCCACCACTTGCCCATCCACTTTCACCGATTGGTTTTTCAAAAAGTCTTTGGCTTGCGCTGAGTTTTTTACCAAATTGGCTTGGTTTAACACTTGGGTGATAAATAACTGCGCTTGCCCATCAAGGCTAATCGTCACCTCTGGCAAATCCACTGGCAACTCACCTTCTACCAAGCGATTGCCCGCTGATTTGTGAGCGTTTTCGGCGGCTTCTTTGTCATGGAAACGCTCAATCAGCTCTAGTGCCAAAATACGTTTGACTTCTTGCGGATTGCGCCCGTTTTCAATGTCCTTTAGCAAGGCTTCGACTTCATCCATGGGTTTGAAACTAAGTAGCTCAAAATAACGCGCAATCAAAGTATCTGGCATGGACAAGATTTTTTGGTACATTGAGCCTGCGCTGTCATAAATGCCGATGTAATTGCCAAGCGATTTGCTCATTTTTTGTACGCCATCTAAGCCTTCCAAAATCGGCACGGTGATACAGACTTGTGGCACTTGACCGTAGCGAGATTGCAAGGTACGACCCATGAGTAGGTTAAAGGTTTGGTCAGTACCACCTAGCTCAACATCGGCTTGCATGGCGACTGAGTCATAACCTTGCACCAGTGGGTACAAAAATTCATGAATCGAAATCGGCGTTTGGCTATGGTAGCGTTTTGAGAAGTCATCGCGCTCGAGCATACGCGACACGGTTTGCTGGCTTGCCAAACCAATCATGTCACCTGCCGACATTTTGCTAAACCAGTCGGAGTTAAACATCACTTGGGTTTTAGCGGGGTCAAGGATTTTAAATACTTGCTCTTTATAAGTTTGGGCATTCTCCAAGATTTTTTCTTCAGACAATGGCGGACGAGTGGTATTTTTACCCGTTGGGTCGCCAATGCGCGCGGTGTAATCACCAATCAAAAACAACACTTGGTGTCCCAAATCCTGAAAATGCTTGAGTTTATTGATTAAAACTGTATGACCCAAGTGCAAATCGGGTGCGGTCGGGTCAAACCCTGCTTTGACTCGCAGTGGGCGATTTTCTTTGAGTTTTTTAATTAAATCGTCTTGCGAAATAATTTCGTGCGTACCACGTTGGATGAGTTTTAGTTGTTCTTCTGCTGCTAAAAATCTATGAGTAGAATCGGTCATGCTTACCTCGAAAAAAGCGCGGGTTAAAATGGCTGAAAAAAAAGTGAAGTTTAGCCATTATAGCAAATTTGCAGATAAAATAAGGCAGGCTTTTAGTATGCTATAATCAAGGCACTCTCTACTTTGACAGCCCGAACGAGAATAATTATGAGCCAAACGTTGCCGACTGGACTACCTGCCAACCTGCCTTTTGATGAAGAATTTTTTAGCCATTTTACCGACATCATGGACGATATGATGACGACCAAAGAAGACCCGCTTGCAGACTCGCCGTATGTGATTGGCATGATGGGTGGCACCAGCCTTGACGGACTCGATGCGGTGCTGTGCCAGTTTTATGAGATTGATGAAGACAATGATGAGCCTGTTGAGATTTTGGCGACGGTGAGCGAGCCGTTTCCCGATGATTTACGCGCCGTGTTGTTAGCGCTTACCCAACCAAACGGAGTGGCACAACTCATCGCTGATGATAATTTGGCGTTCGAGAGCGAACTTGATGTATTTGGTTGGGCGAGTGTATTTTATGCTGAGTTTGCCGCAAATTTGGTCAATCAATTGCTCGAGAAAGCGCAGGTGACCCCTGATGAAGTAACCGCGATTGGTTGTCATGGGCAAACCGTACGTCATCGCCCGCAGTGGTCATTTAGTTTGCAACTGCTTGACCCGAATGTACTCGCTGAGCGCACTGCTATTGCGGTGGTGAGCGATTTTCGGCGCCGCGATATGGCAGTGGGTGGACAAGGCGCACCACTCGTGCCTGCGTTTCACCAAGCCATGTTTGCTACACCGCCTTATCATGCCGATAAAGTTATGCCAAAAGTGATTTTAAATTTAGGCGGCATCGCCAATATCACGGTACTTGATGGCAGCGATAATGTGATTGGATTTGATACAGGGGTGGCAAATTTGCTCATTGATGGTTGGTGTCAGCGTCATACCCAACAAGCCTATGATCACAATGGCGATTGGGGGAAATCGGGGCAAGTGCTTGAGCCGTTATTAAATTTGCTTTTGACCCACCCATTTTTTGCCAAGCCGTTCCCAAAAAGCACTGGGCGAGAGGAGTTTAATTTGGCTTGGCTTGACGCTATGCTAGAACAATTGGGTCATCAATTCCCCAATTTGGTGTATTCACCTGCCGATGTACAAGCGACATTGGTGGAGCTTACCGCTAAATCCGTCAGCGATGCCATTGTATCCGTCACTGATGGGGCACAAGGCGAGTTGTTTGTCTGTGGCGGTGGGGCATTAAATGCCTATTTAATGAGCCGCTTACAAGATAATTTAGCCACTTGGAGCATACAAACTACCGACAAAATTGGGTTGTCGCCGTTGTGGGTCGAAGCCGTAGCGTTTGCATGGCTGGCTCAGCAGACGATTTTGAACGTACCGAGTAACTTACCCAGTGTCACTGGGGCAAGTAAAAAAGTAGTATTAGGGCAGGTGTGTTTTTAACACGGCGTGTATTTTTTACGTCGACAATGATATTGATAGCACTGGTATATAGCGCTTAACTTATAACCTTTATACTGGGCTTCAGTCATCTTTGGGTAAGGGCTAATGTTGTTCAACTGGCTAGAGATATATACAATCAACCTAAAGACGTTAAAGTTATTGTGTTTACACTCGTACACTATTTTTGCTAAACTTTCATAAAATGTTATTCAAAAAATATTATTCAAAAATTCGAGCATCAAATGACTACAAAAATTAGCCCAAAAAAGCCCCGCTACGACGAACGCCCTGACCATGAGCGTATTGTCATCACAGGCATGGGAGCCATTACCCCGCTAGGACTCGATGTAGAGAGCACTTGGCAACGGCTCATTAATGGCGAAAGCGGTATCAAAGCGATTAGCCATTTTGACGCCACTGACTACCGCGCACAAATCGCCGGCACAGTGGATGGGTTTGATATCGGCTTGTACATGAACGCCAAAGACGCGCGTCGGTATGACACCTTTGTACAATATGGCGTTGCCGCAGCAGCACAAGCCTTGAAGCAAGCAGGCTTTATCAGTGAGTTGCAAGCCGCGCCTGTACAGCAGGTTGATCCTGACCGTATCGGGGTGATTATCGGCTCAGGGATTGGCGGTATCACCACCATTGAAGATACAGCGGTAAAACTTAATAGCGAAGGTCCGCGTAAAATCTCGCCGTTCTTTGTGCCCTCAGCCATTGTGAATATGGCAGCTGGGCAAGTGGCGATTCGCCATGGGATTAAAGGGTTAAATCTTGCCACTTCTACCGCTTGTACTACAGCCACTCATGCGATTGGCTTGGCGGCACGGTTGATTGCGTATGGCGATGCCGATGTGATTGTAGCGGGGGGCTGTGAAAAAGCCTCAAGCCAACTCGGTATCGGTGGCTTCTCAGCAATGCAAGCATTATCAACCCGCAACGATGCACCGACCAAGGCCAGTCGTCCATTTGACAAAGACCGTGATGGTTTTGTGCTGGGTGATGGGGCAGGCGTGCTAGTAATGGAAAGCCTTGCCCACGCCAAAGCGCGCGGTGCGACGATTCTGGCAGAGTTTGTCGGCTTTGGCATGAGTGATGATGCCAGTCATATCACCGCGCCACCGGAAAATGGTGAAGGTGCGGCTATGGCGATGCTTCACGCCTTGAGTGATGCTGGCATTGCCCCCAGTGACGTTGGCTACATCAATACCCATGGCACCAGTACCCCAGCGGGTGATGTGGCAGAAAGCCGTGCGATTGCGGGTATCTTTGGTGAGAACATGGTGGTAAGTTCCACCAAATCGATGACCGGTCATCTATTGGGTGCTGCAGGCGGTATCGAAGCGATTTTCACCGTTAAGGCGCTGCAACAACAAATATTGCCACCGACCATCAATTTGGATCATCAAGACCCTGAGTGCAAGCTTGACTATGTACCACATACTGCCCGTAAAGTTGACCACTTAACCCATGCGATTTCTAACAGCTTTGGGTTTGGGGGTACCAACGGCTCACTGCTGTTTGCCAAATGGCAGTCACGATAAATGGTAATCACTGCGATAATAGCATTAATCCTTAATCCTTTAACGGTGTGAATTTTGAAAACGGCTATTGAAATTGTAGCCGTTTTTTCGTTAAATGAAGCTATCTTATTTCATCCTTAACGCTGGACACCATTCATGTCAGGATTTGCCTTCTCCCACCAATTTTCAAAGCGCTGGCTTGCCACCCCTACCCCTGTCAAACACGCCATTATTCAAGAACTCGATGATATCGTTACCTTGCTTTACCCCGATACCAACCTTGATGGGTATCAGTTTAGCGTGCCTAATCTGCATGATAAAGTCGAGGAATTACTGGCTATCGAGCGTGACCACCAAGAAAAATTACAAGCGCAAGCACATGAGCGCGAGCTTGAAGAACAGCGCCTAGAACAAGAAAGATTGGAACAACACAGGCTGGAACTGGAGCGCTTAGAAACTGAACGCTTGGAAAAAGAGCGCCTTGAGCAACAACGACTTGAACAACAGCGCCTTGAACAAATACAGTTAACACAAGAAAACGAAAAAGAACGCCAAGCGCAAGAAGAACATCTACAGCGCGAACGCCAAGCACAAGATGACGCAGCCATTGCGCTACTCGAGCAAGAACGCGCCATTGCCAAACAAGCGCATCTAGCAAAACAGGCAAACTCTACACAACCAGCGACGCAAGTATCAACTGGCTCAATCGAGGTCGCGACCCACGAGCTAGATGAACAAGCTCAATCCACGGATACCGCAAACAGCGATGTCACGATTGAGCGCCATCGCAGTGAGATGGTCTATGCCATTGATCACACTGATACCGCTGATAACACTGATAACATTGCTGAGCCGTTAGCTGATGACCCAACAGCGGCCGTGATGACCCATGAAACGAGCGTTACTCACCCACTTGCTGATATTGACAATCCATCTACCGCCACCACGCCCGCTATTGAACAAATCAAACAAGATATCGTCAAACAGCTGCAAGGCTATATCGACAACTATTTGCTCGAATCAATGACGCTGATGAATGAGGATTTGAATCAATGGCTCAAAACCGAAGTGGAAAAACAGCTGACTGTTCGTTTATCACAAAGCCATTAAACAGGCACTTGACTAAAGATATCGTTAGATAACCCATAGTGATGACGGGCTTTAATACATTGCTCGTCACCGACTTGTACCGATTGGCAGGTGCTTGAGCGTTTATCATAGATTTGGCAGGCAACCGAGTTACCAACTTCGCCAGCGAGTGCCACGCATCTGACCGGCTTTGTTTCGGTACCTTTCATACAGGTATAAAAATCATTGACTTTGACCGTCATATCCTCGGGGATGCCGAGTGTCTCGCCTTCTGCCCAATAAAAAGACACCCGATAGTTAGCGCAACATGCGCCACAGTGCATGCAGATATCGCTCTCCGCAGCTGCGATTGATTTAAAAAAAATTTCTGCCATTTTTACAATGCCATGTCATTACCATTGTTAACTACCCGTTTCATCCAAAACGGCTAAAAATTTAATACTAGCCATGCAACACTTTATAAATGGTATTGGCCATCACCTTACCAATGCCATTTACTTGCCCAATTTCATCTTGTGACGCACCAAGCAGCTGCTGCAAGCCGCCAAAATGATTGAGTAACTCTCGGCGGCGTTTTTCCCCCAACCCAGGGATGGCTTCTAGCACCGAGCTTGAGCGGCGTTTATCACGTTTTTTGCGGTGTGCGGTAATGGCAAAGCGGTGCGCTTCATCACGGATATGCATAATCAAATGCAGTGCCTTGCTATCAGCTGGCAAATCGAGTGGCTCACGGTCAATAAAATGCAGTACTTCAAGCCCAGCCTTGCGACCTTCGCCCTTTGCCACTCCGACGAGCAAGGTCTGGGTTAAAATCCCCAGCTCGCTCAGTACGTCTTTTGCCATATTAAGCTGCCCCTTACCGCCATCAATCAGTAATAAATCTGGCAGCGGCTGTTTGCTATAGCGGCGGTTTAATACTTGCTTCATGGCGGCATAGTCGTCACCGCCCGTGATGCCATGAATGGCATATTGGCGATAGTCGCGTTTGCGCAGCCCGCCTTGGTCAGCGACCACACAGCTGGCGATGGTGGCTTCACCCATGGTGTGCGAAATATCAAAACATTCGATACGGTCGAGCGATTTGCCTTGCAGCGCCTCTTTTAATACTGCATTGAGTGCGTTGAAGCGAGATTTAACTTCCAAATAATCGCCCAATTTGGTTTGCAGGGCGTTGTTGGCATTCATTTGGGCAAGGGTGAGCCATTCGCTCCGCTGCTCACGGACTTTAGTTTTTATCGTCACCTTTTTGCCAAAGGTTTCTGTTAAGGCTTCTGTCATCGCGGTTTGGTCGGGCAACTCATGACTTATAATCAACTCTTCTGGCAAATCATCACTGACTTGAAAATAAAACGAGCTGACAAACTCAGACAAATTATCCGCTATGTCGTTTTCACTATCCACATCAGGAAAATAATTGTTACCACCCAAAACCTGCCCATTACGCACATTCATGACATGCACACAGGTAATGCCTGCTTGACTGGCGATGGCGATGATATCGGCTTCACCTTTGACCGTATATACCGCTTGTTTGGCTTGTACTTCGCGTAGCATCGAGAGTTGGTCGCGATACAAGGCGGCTTGCTCAAAGTTCATGTCTTCAGCCGCTTGCTCCATTTTACCCACCAATTTGACTTGCAAATCCGTGCCTTCACCTTTTAAAAATCGAATGGTGTTATTGACGTCATCGGCATACTCTTCGGGTGATACCAGTCCGACACACGGCGCTTTACAGCGTTTGATTTGGTACTCTAGGCAAGGGCGTTGACGCTGGGCAAAAAATGCATTGGTACATTGGCGCACCATAAACATTTTTTGCATCATTAGCAAAGTTTGTTTGGCGGCATGCGCCGAAGGAAAAGGTCCAAAAAATCTGCCTTTTTGGTGCTGTCCTTTACCGCGTCCATAGGCAAGTCTTGGATAAGGTTTATCGGCCGAGATAAACACGTATAGATAGGATTTATCATCACGCAGTAGCACGTTGTAGGGCGGGCGATGCAGCTTAATGAGGTTTTGCTCAAGCAGCAGCGCTTCGGTCTCAGAGCGAGTTATGATTGTTTCGATGTTGTCGATGCGTTGCACCAGCGCCCGCGTTTTGGGGTGGTCGATGGTTTTGGCAAAGTAGCTATTGACGCGACTTTTGAGCGATTTGGCTTTGCCCACATAGATGATGTCGCCATTTTTGCCGAGCATTTTGTACACGCCTGGCAAGTTGGGCAGGCGCTTAATCAAGTGATCCAATCGCGCTTTGCGGTCGGCAGTCGCTGCAGCAATTTCAATGGTTGCAGGGTCAATACTGGGCGTTTTGTTTTTGGGCATTGCTTGTTTACTATTTCACGGTTTTTATACTATATTAAGTTAATTCAATCACTTTTCAATCTTTAAAGTAACTATACTTTTGCATTGAACATTAAACTTTATCGACTTTATGACTCATGGAAATTTAAAGGATGTTATGCCCGCGCTGTGAGCAAAGTAAAATACTTAAAGTCTGGATAAAAAAATTGTCGAAAGAAGCTTTTTTATGTGATGAATGCGAAGCTTTATGGTTTGAAAAAGATAACGTCAATAAACTTACCTTTATTGACTAGGGTAGCTATATGATGACTGTAAATTTACTGCCAATATTTGATGAAATAGATATACTGTCAGAGAAATTATAAACATAAACTAGTTAGAATTTCTGAATCGCAATTTTACAATTAACTCAATTTATCAAGGCAAAATTTATGTCGTCGACCGCGAACGCATTACATTCTGTCCACCAAGGCGCGACGGCAATCATTAGTCATCGGGTCAAGCCTGAGCACCATGTGCATTATCAAATGTGGCTCGAAAAGGTTGATACTCTTTCAAAGCCGTTTGCAGGGTTTATTGATCGCCATGTCATCACCCCGATAGCGGGCAAGACCCAAACCTTTACCGTGATTTTGCGATTTGATACGGCTGAGCATTTGCACACATGGCTGACTTCATCTGAACGCCGCCAGTTGATTGATGAGGTCAAACCTTATTTGCTAGATGATGACAACTATCACGTGCAAAGCGGGTTAGAATTTTTATTTCAGCCACTGCCGACACAAGACCCACACTTGGTCAACGTTTCGCCCCCACCCACGCCAAAACCTTGGAAACAGTTTTTACTGACTTGGTCAGCGATTTTTCCACTGGTCACGGTAATTTTTTGGCTGTACGAACAAGTTGTTAACGCTTTAAATGTTCACCTTACACCGTTACTTGCCAAACTGATTATCACCGGACTGGTGGTGTTTATGATGGTGTATGTGGTGATGCCGCGCTATACTAAGCTGGTTAAAAAGTGGTTATTATCTTAATCCGAACCGCCACTTTTGACACGAATAGTTTGTCCAGCCGGGCGTTTTTTTACCCAATTGATAAATTTTTGCATCTCGGTATGTTCTTTTAGCCGCTCAACCGTATGGTAGTAGCTGGATAATTCTTGGTTGCTAAACACTTCATGCACCTGCGCATGACAAGCAGGACACAGCATGGCGATGTCGTTTTTCATTTCATCACGGCTAAATTCGCGTTTGGTACGGGCTTTGTCGTGGCGGGATTTGGGAATCAGATGATGTTGGGTTAATTCAACTTCATCACGTCCACACAATTCACACGGTGGCGACGGCGCTTTTTCAGCCAAAATCGCCTCCCAGAATGCTGCATCTTCGTTATTTTTTGCTTTACCTTTTGCCATTAATTTGTCACGCTTTGCTATCAGTGGTATCCATCATACAATAGCATTGTTGCTTTGCCAATGGCGTGTTGTGCAATGCTTTTTTCATGTTAAAAACGAGTCTGCCATGTTATCCCATTTATCTAAGCTAAGCCAAACCTTTCAATCTCAAGCCAAAGACTACCTTAATCCGTTTCATAACCCCAAGCTGTTAAAGCAGTTTTTTAACTTTTATCCGCCATATTTTGGGGCGGGTATTCGTGTTGAAAGCCTTGATTTCGCCAACCATCATATTCGGGTGCGTTTACCCTTAAACAAGCTCAATCAAAACATCGTCGGCACCCAGTTTGGGGGTAGTTTGTATTCGATGACTGACCCATTTTTGATGATTTTGTTGATGCAAGCATTGGGCAATGAGTACGTAGTATGGGATAAGTCGGCGAGCATTGATTTTGTTAAAGCGGGCAAAAGCGATGTGTTTGCCGATTTTCACCTTGATGACACCGAAATCGATACCATAAAAGCCTTAGCAAAGGATGGTAAAGCGGTGTTCCGCAACTATGACGTACAGGTGGTTGACGACCAAAATGAGGTGGTCGCCACTGTCACTAAGACCCTGTACATCCGGTTACGAGCCTACAGTAAATCAAAAACCCAAACGGTGAGAATTTAGGCTAAATTCAACAGGCAGAAAAGAATGACAAATTGGCAAAAACTGGGTGGGTTGATGCTGGCAAGTTTATCGATAATGAGCCATGCCAATACGTATGTAGTCGATACTTTAGGCGGTGCTGCGTTGCAACCGATTGTGCAAAATCAGCTCAATCAGCTACCCAATGGCGGTAACGTGATGGTGTATCAAGAGCGTTTGGTTATCAATACCACCCCACAAAACTATGCCAAAGTCCGTGAGCTTATCCGTCAAATTGACCGTATGCCACAGATGCTCACTGTGTCGGTGCGGGTGGGTGAAAATAGCTCAAATTATGAGAACACAGGCTACGGTAATATCAGCGTAATCAATAGTCAAGTGTATATGAATGGGCGATGGCAGAATAACCAAAGCCAAACCATTGGCAATCAGCTGTATCAAGTGCAAACGCTATCGAGTAAACCTGCGAGTATAGGGCTTGAGCAACTCTTGCCAACACAGGCGGTGATTGTGAATGGTCGTCGTCAGGGTTACTATCCCCACGTATTTATTGCAAATACGTTACTATCAGCTAATCAAGGTATTATCGTTATACCAACGGCTTTGTCCAATGGGCAAATTCAAGTGCAAATCGCTCAAGCCAATGATAAATTCGGCTCGCTTGCTTTTGGTAATGGGAATAGCCAAACGGTGGTAAATGGACAAAACTTTTCAAGTACGATTACGGTCAATCCCAATCAATGGACGACCATAGGTTATGTCAATAACGCTGGTCGAACCAGTAGCACATATGGCAATTATAACCAAAATATGCAAACGCCAATTCAAATTATGGTGCGTTAAATTCACTGATAAAAAGGACGTATTTTAAACGCCCTTTTTTTGAATCTTAAAATTAGTCTTTGACTGCTAAGGTAATGGTATAAGTTTTGCCTTGCTTGATTTTATCTGAGTTACCAAACACTTCGGTAAATGAGCGCTTCATAAAATCACGTAAGCCATTGATGGTCACCACATAAAAGCGTGCCCCAGTCTCCATCGCATTGTAGGCATCGAGTAAATACAGATAATGCTGTTCTTTACTGGCTTTGGCAGGTAAGTTACTCATCACTAGGCTAAATTTTTTATCTTTTTCAACATCACGAAAGCCATTCGATAGCTGAACTTGGGCATTATTTAAATGATTTTTTTGGCAGTTAAGTTTGGCATATTCCACCGCCACAAAGTCTTTGTCGATGAGCAAATGCTGTCCGTTTGGGCATTCACGGGCGGCAGTCATACCCAGTACGCCATAGCCACAGCCTAGGTCGATTGAGTGGTCATCGTCTTTGAACTCGATATAGTCAAGCAGCATAAGGCTACCCTCGTCGAGTTTTTCGGGCGAGAAAATACCCCAAGTGCTGGTAAAGTGAAACGGCTTGCCAAGCACATCCTGGCTGAACTGGATGTCTTCGCGCCAGTAGGCAGATTTTTTGAGTAAGTCGGTGGGGATTTTATGGGTCATTTCATTTCCTAAAATTAACACTAATTACATTTTTTCCAATAGCGTTTATACCAAATGGACTTGCCTGTATCGTTTTGGTCATCTCGATATAGCTCAATCAACTCACCCTTTTTTAGCATAAATTCAACTTTACGGTTGAGTACAATATCTTTATCGGTTAAGTTACCGTCATCATCGGTTAGAAATCCACTCTGTACAAATTTTGCTGTTCCTAAAAAATAGTTAGGTTTCACTTGGCTAAATTTAAAATTACTGACTGTTTCGCTTGCTTCCCAGTAATTCATTTGCATAGTGTTCTTATTGATTGATAACGTTAAAACGTGGTCAAAGTCATTTAATTGACAATAGGCTTTAACTTCATTGGACTTGATGTGGCTTTGCCAAGTGCCAACCCACTTTCCTTGAAAGGCTTTTGGAATATTTTCAGCCGTTGCAACATTACTGAGCAATAATAAGGTAACGAACAAAAATTTTTTCATAACCATTTCCTTATAAAATCAAATCACCTTACTAAAGCGATTGCCTTCTTTACTCGCCAAATAAGTATCAAACACCATCGCCACATTGCGCCCGAGCAGTCGCCCTTTTGGCAACACCCGAATCCCTTTGGCATCCATATCAACGAGTTTATCCGCTTGCATCTCGCCCAGTTGGCGGATTTCATCAATAAAATAGGTCATCGGGTCAATACTAAAGCGCGCATTCACATCTTTAAAATCAATATAATCATGGCATAGCAGATTCATAATCACATAACGGCGCAGCAAATCAGGCAAGCGCGTAGAAATCACCTTCACCGCAGGCAATTTTCCCGCATTGATGAGATTTTGATAATCGCTTAAATCCGTTGGATTTTGCAAAATATGAAGACCGATTTGGCTAATCGACGACACCCCAAACCCCAGCAAATCACAATTGCCATGCGTGGTATACCCTTGAAAATTGCGGTGCAATTTGCCTTCACGTTGCGCAATCGCCAGCTCATCATCAGGCTTGGCAAAGTGGTCAATGCCGATATATTGATAGCCTGCGTCAGTCAGCGCATGGATGGTATTACCGAGCATGGTCAGTTTGTCGGCAGGGTTTGGCAAATCCGCTTCATTAATCTGACGCTGACCTTTAAATCGCTCTGGCAAATGGGCATAGTTAAAAACAGACAGACGGTCTGGCGAGATAGCGATTATGCGCTCAACCGTATTGCGCATGCTATCCACCGTTTGGTGCGGTAACCCATAAATCAAATCAATATTGATAGAATGAAACCCAAGGCGGCGAGCTTCCGTCATCACCCCTTGAATCATTTCTTCTGACTGCACGCGATTGACGGCAATTTGTACTTTTTCTTGCAAATCCTGCACACCAAAACTCACCCGATTAAACCCAAGTCCACGCAATATCTCAAGCGTGGTCGGGCGCAATTCTCGCGGGTCAATTTCAATCGAATAATCAGCAGTAGGTTTATTGCTAAAAGTAAATTGGGTTTGCAAAAAGTTCCACAATTCGACCAGCTCATCATCGGTCAAAAAGGTCGGTGTACCGCCGCCAAAATGCACTTGTTCGACGATAGGGTCCCCTTGCATCAAGCTGCGTTTATGCCGAATTTCGGCAAAAAGATACGCTAAATAGTCGCCTGAATCACTGTTTTTCTTGGTGATAATTTTATTGCAGCCGCAGTAATAGCACAGGTGGCGACAAAACGGGATGTGAAAATACAAAGACACTGGCACCCGTGGGTCTTTTTCTGCCAAAACGCGGGCTTCCATGCCGTCAGCAATCGGGGAAAATTCTAGCGCGGTTGGGTACGAGGTATAACGAGGACCTGAGCGGTTGTATTTATTGATGATAGCTTCATTAAACAAATGGGTTTGGGTCGTGTAGCTACGATTGGGATTGGCATACGGATTTTCGATGATTTCGACAGGACGATCAAAGGTGGGCAGTTCGCTGTCAGATAAAGGGCGAGTTTGGTCTGTCATAATAGTCTCGTATAGCGTATAGCGTAAAATTCTCGGAATATTGGTTGTGATTATAACATAGTCATCATAGATCGCCGATTATGAGAAAGCAGATGAATTATGCTATGATTTAGCCGTTTTTTATCAAAAATTGTCTAGTTACTGCCATAAAAAACTGCCTGTCTTGTGTCAAGGTAGCCGCCAAGTGGTTGGAAAAGGATTTTAAAAATGTCGTTTGCTCAAGTATATACGCGCTCGGTGGTAGGTTTAAACGCGCCAAGCGTGATGGTTGAAGTACATTTATCTCAAGGATTGCCCGCAGTCACCATGGTCGGCTTACCCGAAGCAGCGGTACGCGAGAGTAAAGATAGGGTGCGCTCTGCCATTATCAACTCGGGTTTTCAATTTCCCAATCGCAGATTAACTATCAACCTTGCGCCCGCGGATTTACCCAAAGATGGCGCACGGCTTGATTTACCCATTGCTATAGGTATCTTGGCAGCGAGTGGTCAAATTGATGAAACCGTGCTTGCGCAGTACGAGTTTATTGGCGAATTGGCGCTCAATGGCGATTTACGAGGCATTGCTGGGGCGTTGGCAGTATCACGTGCACTCAAGGCAGACCAGCGCACCTTGATTGTTCCCAAAGACAATGCCGATGAAGCGGTCAAAGTCGATGGCGTGAAGGTGTTGCAAGCCGATACCTTGAAAGCCGTGTGCCAACACTTGATGAACGAGCAGCAACTCAGCCAAGCCGAGCATAAGACATCTTACCAATCAGCCAATTATCAGCTAGATTTAGCCGATGTCAAAGGACAACACCAAGCTAGACGTGCGCTAGAGATTGCGGCAGCAGGCGGACATTCGCTACTATTTTGTGGCTCACCTGGGACAGGCAAAACCTTGATGGCATCTCGCCTACCTACCATTTTGCCACCGCTCAACGACCATGAAGCACTCGAAGTTGCCAGTATCTATTCGATTGCCAACAGTGATTATGACTACGGCACACGCCCTTTTCGCCAAGTCCATCATACTACTTCAGCAGTGGCGCTAGTGGGCGGCGGCTCATCGCCCAAACCTGGTGAAATCACGCTCGCCAATCGGGGGGTGTTATTTTTGGATGAGATTCCAGAGTTTGATCGCAAGGTGCTTGAGGTACTCAGACAGCCCATCGAGAACAAAGAAATTGTCATCAGCCGTGCCAACTCTCAAGTGCGCTTTCCCGCCAATTTTCAGCTAGTAGCAGCGATGAATCCCTGCCCCTGTGGCTACTATGGGGATAAATCAGGTCGCTGCCAGTGCCGACCCGAGCAAATCAAACGCTATCAAGAAAAGCTATCAGGACCTTTGCTTGACCGTATTGATTTGCATATTACCGTGCCTGCCCTACCTGCCAGTGATTTGCAGTCAGCACAAAGGGGTGAGTCTTCTGCGGCAGTACGTGAGCGGGTGATACAAGCCTATCAGCGTCAGCAAGCCAGACAGGGCAAAGCCAATAATGAACTCTCCCCCAGTGAACTTGACCAATTTGCGCCGCTTGGCGATGCAGAAAGTCGTATTTTGGCAATGGCACAAAGTCGGCTGAATCTGTCCGCGCGTGGCTATCATCGCGTCCTTCGCGTCGCCCGCACGATTGCGGACTTGGCAGGCAGTGACAATATTCAGACACCGCATCTGACAGAGGCATTAAGTTATCGTAGTCAATTAACGAATGCCTAGTTTTCGTGCCAACTCATCATAGCGCAAGATATAGCAAGGCTATAAAAACGGATGCTCGCGAAAAAATGTGGGCGGCAGGTTATCGTATTGGGTGTCGTTGACGTATTTGGCTTCAAACTGTTTTTTTAGCGCTTTATAATCCGCATTGGCGCGGCACTCATCCCATTTTTGCTTAAAAATTTGTGCAGATTGCGCTTTGATTTGTGCGGATTCAAGCTGCTGTGATTGCTGTGGCAATTGCTCACGCCCATGCGCGCCACTTTGTCCTTTTTTAGCGTCAGGGACAGCGCCGTCATATTTTTTGCCCCCTTTGTGATTGGCATAACGACGCGAGCGCGTATAACCCATTTGGATAAATTTACGCGCCATATCAGCACCGACAAAATCCCCTTGAGCAAGGTAGTCCAAAAACATCGCATAGATAGTATCACTGCTCTCACGCGCAAGTTCCGGCGTAGCAAATCGCCAATGCGGCAAAATCTCGGATTTATACGGCTCTACCAATAATACCCCTTGCTCACCGCGCCCCACCCGATACAACGCTGGATGCTCGCGAAAATTCAGCGTGTCAAAGTTGAGATGATAGTTAAATTCGTGCATGACTCAAAAACTCAGTCAGCGTGGCAAAGTCATCAAAGGTTTGGGTCGGATGATAGTCACGAATATCCTGCCCATAGTTATAGCCATACGATAACCCAAGCGTATCCATGCCCGCATTTTGCCCTGCCAAAATATCATTTTTGGAATCACCAATCATATAGCTTTGAGCGATGCTAAAGCCCAGTTTGTCACAGACGTGAAATAGTGGCATCGGGTCAGGTTTTTTGGCAGGCAAGCTATCGCCACCCAAAATATAAGCAAAAAGAGCTTGCCAACCCAATTTTTCGACAATCGCCGGAACAAAATCAATGGGTTTATTGGTGGCAATTGCGAGGGTATAGCCTTGCTCTTTAAGCTCACGCAACCCTTCGCTCACCCCTGCGTAGGGCTGGGTTCTGACACAGGTGTTTTGATGGTAGTAGTCAAAAAAGAGGGCAAGCGCCTGATTGGTATCGTTTTCAGTGAGATTGGGGTCAATGGTTTGTGAGCCTGATAAGGCACGTTGCACCAGTACTTTGCCACCATTGCCGACCCAGTTGCGGATGACATCTTCGTTAAAGTTGGCTTTGCCAAGCGTGGTTAGCATCGCATTGACGGCATCCGCCAAATCTGGCACGCTATCAATCAACGTACCGTCCAAGTCAAAAATAAGTAATGATTTTTGAGTGATATTTTCCCCACGGGGTGTGGCGATTGGGGTGTTAAGTGATTCCCTAGACATGGTGTTTCCTATCGTTTTTTCACCAAAGTTGATAGGCTACAGTGTAGCAGAATCACCTAAAAATACCATGCAACCGTCCATTAAAATAACCTAACCCTGACAACCAATTCCGGCTAATAGCAGGTTTGACTAAAAAATGTTAGTTTTCGCCATTGCTCGGTTGATAATCTAGTGAGGCATCGGCGATTTCATGGCTAGCCGAGGGATTCAGCGCGCTGTCCTTTTTGACGCCCAGTTTTTGATAACGCACATCTTCACCAGTAATACAAAAAATCAATTGCTCAGCGATATTACGCGCATGCGCACCAATACGCTCTATCGAACGCAGCACCCATAAAATATCAATGACTTTTGCTACATAGCGACCATCTTCCATGATGTAGGTCATCATCGCACGTGACGCGGATTTATACATCGCATCAATTTCATTATCCTGCTCTATTACTTGGTAAGCGCCTGTTGCATCAAACTTAGCAAAAGCTTCTAGCGCATTTTTTAGCATCATCTGCACAAAATTACCCATTTGATGCGCTTCATGATACCCAATCGGTGATTGACCTTCACGGGTGGCACGGCGCGCCATCTTGGCGATTTTTTTGGCTTCATCACCAATACGCTCAATGTCAGCGCCACATTTGCTCACTGCCATGATTAGGCGTAAGTCGGTAGCAGCAGGTTGACGACGTGCCAATACTTTGACCACCAAATCATCAAGCTGCTGCTCAGTAAAGTTGATTTCTTTGTCACCATCAATGACATCTTCGGCAAGCGCCACATCACTTTTTACCAAAGATTCAATTGCTTTGGTGAGATTAGCTTCTGCCATGCCACCCATTTTTAAAAACAAATTGACCAAGTTTTGTAAATCTTGGTCATAACTTTTTGATAAATGCTCACCAATTAAATTCATATTTCCCTTCCTAACTCATGGATTGTGACTCATGGACTGTGCAAAATTTTTATTAAAAAAGCCGTTAAAGAAAAGCTAACTATAACTAAAAATTACGACAAAATGATGAAAAATACCGAGCCTATCTGCTGATATTGCATCATATAAACCGAACAAAAGACCTAACAAAGATTTCAATGTCATCAAACTTTAACATAACCGTAACAGATTTGACATTTTGTTACATTAATATGGCAACAATTTTTCAGCTTTGGATGATTTAAAACGCGACATATTGGTTGGCGACACCCTAAGCTAATTTCCCATCTTCCCTGACAATCATCTTATTTGTCCATCAAGGAATTATTATGAAACTATCACATTTAATCGTCAGTGTGGCATTCGCTGCTGTAGGCGTACAAGCCAATGCTGTCAACATCACAGGTGCGGGTGCAACCTTCCCACAGCCTGTTTACTCAAAATGGGCAAGCGATTATCAAAAAGCAACAGGCAACCAAGTAAACTATCAAGGTATCGGCTCTTCAGGGGGTATCAAACAAATCCAAGCAAAAACGGTTGATTTTGGTGCCACTGATGCGCCCATGAGCCCAGCAGAGCTAAATGCCAGCGGCTTAATCCAATTCCCCGCAGTCATTGGCGGTATCGTACCTGTAGTCAACATCGCTGGCGTCAAACCCGGTCAATTAAAACTATCGGGCGCCGTCCTTGCTGACATCTATATGGGCAAAATCACTACTTGGAACGATGCACGTATCCAAGCATTAAACCCAGGCGTTGCCCTACCTGCCGCTAAGATTACCACCGTTAACCGCTCAGACGGTTCAGGTACCACTTTCGTATTTACTAACTACCTAAGCCAAGTATCAAGCGATTGGAAATCAAAAGTAGGCGCGGACAAAACCGTTAAATGGCCCAATGCTTCAGCAAGCGTGGGTGGTAAAGGTAACGAAGGCGTATCAAGCAACGTACAACGTGTTGCAAACTCCATCGGTTATGTTGAATACGCTTACGCAAAACAAAACCGTTTAGCTTATACCCAACTTCAAAACCGCGCCGGTAAATTTGTACTACCAGATGATTCAACGTTTGCAGCAGCATCAAACATTAACTGGGCACAATATCCTGGTTTTGCAGTGACTATCACTAACATGCCAGCAGCAAACGCATGGCCAATCTCTGCAGCGACGTTCATCCTTGTACCCCGTACGGGCGGTGCAAAAGCCAAAGAAGCGCTTAAATTCTTTGACTGGGCATTTACTAACGGCAATGCACAAGCAACTGCACTCGACTACGTTCCTCTACCTGCCGGTACTAAAGCTGCGGTTCGTAAAGAATGGACGAAAGTTAAATAGTTATTTGCGTCAGCTTACTACGCAAATTAACCCTGCCAATTGGCGGGGTTTTTTAGCTTAAAATTTTGCCAAAAAAAGCATCATATCAGCTGATTATCTAGCACTTTGACCGTCTCATCGGTCAGATTGCCCGCAGCTTTTTGTAGGTCAATATAGGCATTTAAATAATCAAAATACGCATTAATCAAATCGCGTTTGGCAGCGTGATATTGGCGCTCTGCCAGTAGTGTATCCACCATCGAGCGCACCCCCAAATCATAGCCTGTTTTTGACGCTTGGGCGACGCGGCGATTGGCCTCCACTGCAACTTGCTGGGCTTTAATCGTGGCACGCTGTGCGACCAAATTTAGATACGCTTGGCTAGTCTGAGTCATGGCGGCTTGGTACACATAAGCGAGGCGACTTTTTGCCGCTTGCGCTTGCAAAGTGCCTTGCTCAACGCCTGCGCGTGTCCGCCCACCGGTATAAAACGGGAAATCCACTTCCACCCCAAAGCTATAATTGGTGCCATCAATAGCGCTAACATTATTATGGGTATAATCTTGCCACCCCACATTACCTACCAAATCGACACGGGGATAGATATTGGCTTTGAGATAATCGACTTGTTTGTTGGCAATCGCCACTTGGGTTTGTGCTAGCTGAATATCGAGATTATTATTTTGTGACTGCTGCATCCAGTTTTCGATACTTTGACTTGCCACCAGATTCAAATCAGGCGGTAATTTGATAGCATCTAGCTGATTGATTGGTTGACCGGTGAGCAGTGATAACTGCTGTTTGGCATTTACGATTGCCACGTCATTGTTGGCAATAGAGGCGCTGACGCTTTCAAGCCTTGCACGGCTTTCTTCGGTATCTACGCGCGCCACTACCCCTTGCGCGAGTCTCGCTTGCATCATGTCATTTTGTGCTTTGAGTGCGGTGAACTCGGCATTAAGGCTATCTGTCATCGCTTCAGCGCGCAATACATTGAGATAGGCTTTGCTGATTTGCTCGATTAGTTGTTGGTGCTGCTGTAATAGCTGGATGTCATTGGCTTGACTGGCGAGCACGGCTTTTTCATAGTTTGCCCATTTATCAGCACGAAACAAGGCTTGGCGCAGTCCGATACCAACTTGGCTTGCGGTATTACCCGTGTCCGGGATGTTATCGTCTTTGGGATAAAACTGATTATGTTTGACACTGCCTTGTAGTCCCACTTGCGGCAGCATATCGCCAAACGCTAGCTGCACATTTTTTTGCGTTGCCAAATAGTCATATTGCTGCCCTGCCCAATTACCATTGGTGCGCTGGGCTGCACTATACAATTCCCACAAATCCTTTGCCATCACGGCTGGGCTGAGGGACATCGACCCTATCAATGACACTGCTATCGCCCCTAACCGCCATCGGGCGCTAGTCGCTTTACGATTCCACAAACAGATGCATTCCATATCAATAATTACAACATTTTCAACAACCAAGGAGCCTCTATCATACCGATAGTTGTCAAAAAAATCAGTAATTTAGTGCAGTAAATCATCGGTACAAAATGGCTAAAAATCTATTAGGTAAACCTGTGAGTTTTTGTTAATATGGAGGTATTGACTCGGGGTGCAGTTGGATGACATACCAACGGCTGAGACATACCCGTCGAACCTGACACGGTTAATACCGTCGTAGGGAAGTCGTCTATTAGGTTAGTTAGACCGATATTTTTCTAGAACCAGTTTTTTCTAGAATCAGTCTTTTACGAGAAACAGTCACACTCACCTATCTTCGCCCGAGTCCAGCAAACCATAACTTCATAACATAACATGGACTCGCTATGAACCAACTTACCAACGTTACTCACAAGACCCCTGCCCACCGTGACCCTACCGATGACCGCTTTGAAGAAGAAGCGCGTGATTTGACGCGCGCTTTACCGGCATCTCGCAAAGTCTATATCCAAGGCTCACGCCCCGACATCCAAGTACCGATGCGGGAAATCACTTTGACCGATACCCCGGTGGGCGGTTTTGGTAAGGCAGAAGGCGAAAAAAACCCACCGTTTTATGTGTATGACACCTCAGGGGTGTATACCGACCCCAATGTCGAGATTGACTTAACCAAAGGCTTACCAAAACTGCGTCAAGCTTGGATAGAAGCGCGCGGCGACAGCGAGCAGCTTGCCAAACTCTCAAGCCAATACGGCAATGAACGTGCCAATGACATCGCCACTGCTAACCTGCGCTTTGGGCATATCGACAAGCCGAGACGGGCGATCAATGGCAAAAACGTCACCCAAATGCACTACGCCAAACAAGGCATCATCACCCCAGAGATGGAATACATCGCCATCCGTGAAACCCAAAAGCAGCATGAACTGACAGATTTGCGTCAGCACGCTGGTAACAACTTTGGTGCCAATACCCCCAAACTCATCACCCCAGAATTTGTGCGTGCCGAAGTCGCTGCAGGACGGGCGATTATTCCCAATAACATCAATCACCCCGAATCAGAACCGATGATTATTGGGCGCAATTTTTTGGTTAAAATCAATGCCAATATCGGTAATTCAGCGCTGGGCTCTAGCATTGATGAAGAAGTTGCCAAAATGACCTGGGCTACCCGTTGGGGCGCGGACACCATCATGGATTTATCAACGGGCAAGCATATCCATGAAACCCGTGAATGGATTATCCGTAACTCCCCCGTCCCCATCGGTACCGTACCGATTTATCAAGCCCTAGAAAAAGTGGATGGCGTTGCCGAAGATTTGACATGGGACATCTTTAAAGACACGTTGATTGAACAAGCCGAGCAAGGCGTCGATTATTTTACCATTCACGCGGGCGTACTGCTGCGCTACGTACCGGTGACCGCCAATCGTTTGACAGGCATCGTCAGCCGTGGCGGCTCTATTATGGCACAGTGGTGTCTTGCCCATCATAAAGAGAATTTTCTTTATACCCACTTTGAAGAAATTTGCGAGATTATGAAAGCCTACGATGTGTCGTTTAGTCTGGGTGATGGTTTGCGCCCCGGTTGCCTACAAGACGCCAACGATGATGCGCAGTTTGGTGAGCTCAAAACCTTGGGCGAGCTGACCCAAGTGGCATGGCAACATGACGTACAGGTCATGATTGAAGGTCCAGGGCACGTTGCCATGAACCGTATCAAAGAAAACATGGACTTACAGCTTGAGGTCTGTAAAGAAGCGCCTTTTTACACGCTTGGACCTTTGACGACGGATATCGCGCCAGGCTACGACCATATCACATCCGCCATTGGTGCGGCGATGATTGGTTGGTACGGCACTGCCATGCTGTGTTATGTGACGCCAAAAGAGCATTTGGGCTTACCCAATAAAAAGGACGTCAAAGACGGTATCATCACTTACAAAATCGCGGCGCACGCGGCAGACTTGGCAAAAGGACACCCAGGTGCCCAAGCGCGGGATAATGCCTTGTCAAAAGCGCGTTTTGAGTTTCGCTGGGATGACCAGTTTAATCTCAGCTTAGACCCAGACACGGCTCGTGAATTCCATGATGAAACCTTGCCAAAAGAAGCGCATAAATCGGCGCATTTTTGCTCGATGTGCGGTCCAAAATTCTGCTCAATGAAAATCACCCAAAACGTGCGGGATTATGCAGCAGGGCTTGAGTTTAATAAACCACAGCTTGGGCAAGACATTACCCCTGATACAGGTGAGTTATCGGATGCAAGCCACGCTATCAAGCAGGTGGATACTGAGTTGGTCGGGCAAGTGGGTGAAGCGTCTGCCGATGAAGTCCGCCTAGGCATGGAGCAGATGAAGCAAAAATTTATTGAAGAAGGTAAACAGCTGTATAAAGAAGTTTAAGCCCCAGCTAATCTAAAGCCGCTATGATATATAGCCGCTAGCGTAGTCAACTTGTCAAATGCTTGTTGCCGGCTAGCGGCTTTTTTACACCAATTTTTATCATATTTTTTATTGATTTTTCAATCAGTTACCTGTTATGGTAGTGCCCTTTTATTGACCAATTAATTAAAGTTAAGAACAAACGCACGAACATAGCAGCGCTAATAATTTGCAAAGTCGTTTAACTCGCAAATTTAAAGTCCTATTTAATTGAATTAAAAAAACAAGCGTAATACAAAGAAATCAAGAGGTTTTTATGCACCCTAAAATTCTAACAGCTTTGACCCTTGCCGTGCTTGGCACAGGGGCTGCGCATGCAGCGCCTACCAATCCCACGCCTACTCGTGCTGCTGCCCAGACTGCCAACCAAACAGCACCCACCGTGCTACAGCAAAATCTATTGACCTTAATCAAAGCTGGTCAAGCGATGGAAGCTGAGACCCAAGTCAAACAAGCTGAAATCGAAAAAAAATACCAACCTAAAGTTGCTGAAGCCAAAACCGATGCCCAAAAAGCTGCGATTCAGACCCAGTTTTTAAATGAGGTGATTGCCTATAAAAGCTATCAAAAACAAAAATTTGCGGCAATTAAATTGACCGAGCCAAGCGTATCAAACTTGCGTGACCAATATATCGAAACGCTAAGTAGCGATATCGCTGCCGCTCAAATCGTCATCGCCAATCCAAAACCGACCCCTGACTCTAAGAAAAAATTTGCAGAACAACTCACCAAATCAAAAAATTTAACGCTAGCAGTGCGTAATGGCTTAGAAACCCTAATGAAAAAAGCGGGTTTTAAGAAACAAGTGCTACAACCCAAAACCAAATAAGCGTTGGTTAATAAAAAAACCGAAACACTTTGATGGTGTTTCGGCTTTTTTGTTGCACAAGAAGTTAACACTAATTTTTCAGCCCAAGCACATCTTGCATATCAAACTGTCCTGTTTGCTGCTCATTGACCCACACCGCAGCACGCACCGCCCCTGCGGCAAAAGTCATGCGCTCACGGGCTTTATGGGTGATTTCAACTATTTCGCCATCGGCGATAAACATCACCGTATGGTCGCCGACAATCTCACCCCCGCGAATGGCATGGATACCAATCTCGCCTGCTTTGCGTGCGCCAGTTTGACCTTCGCGACCATAAATCGCCACGTCTTTTAGGTTTTGACCGCGTCCTTTGGCAACCGCTTCAGCCATCATATAAGCAGTACCCGATGGCGCATCAATTTTGTGTTTATGGTGGGCTTCAATAACTTCGACATCGGCGCTGTCACCAAATGCTTTGGCAGCCATTTCAAGTAGCTTAAGGGTTAAATTTACCCCAGTTGAGTAGTTGCCTGCATATACGATGGCGATTTTTTCACTTGCCTGTTTTAAGATGGCGTTTTGTTCATCATTTAGGCCTGTTGTTCCAATGACCATATTGACACCTTTGGCAGCACAAAGTTGTAAGTTTTTGGCAGTCGACTCAGGCAAGCTAAAATCTATGAGCACATCAATATCATGAATGACCCCTGCCAAGTCATCAACCAAAGCGACATTAGTTTTATCAAGATTAACTAGCTCGCCCGCATCCACGCCCAACAAGCTTGAGCCTTGACGCTCTATTGCCCCTGCAAGGGTAGTTTGTGGATTTTGTGCCACCGCTTGAATCAGCATACGTCCCATGCGCCCACCTGCGCCTATGATCCCGATTTTTACCATTTGCTTATCCTTTATCTAGCTTTATCTAGCCTGATTACCTAGTGTAACTTTCTAATCTGATTTTCTAGCCTGATTTTTTTGCATAAATTTCTAAGTTTAAATCATAACAGCTTGTCTCGCTGAATCCTAGCTTAACTCAATACTGGCTTATGCCAAAAAAAACCCTTGCAATCATTACAAGGGTTCGATGTTTCACGTGAAACTTCTATAAAACAATATAAACCAATAAAACTTAGTCAAACAAATCTTTGACATCTTCTTTGAGTTTATCAAAGAAAGATTTTTTCTGGGGCGATTGTTGATGATCACCCATAGATGATTGTAGCTGACGAAGTAGCTCTTTTTGTTCGTTGTTAAGGTTGGTTGGTGTCTCAACCACCACACGGCATAACAAGTCACCTTTCATCGTCGTGCGCACGGGGGTAACGCCTTTGCCTTTGATACGGAATACTTTGTGGCTTTGGGTGCCTTCAGGAATGCGTAAATTGATACGTCCTTCAAGCGTTGGCACTTCCACCTCACGACCTAAGGCTGCATCTGCAAAGCTGATTGGCACATCCATGTATAAGTCAGCGCCTTCACGGGTAAAAATAGGGTGCTGTGCCACACGGATTTCAACATACAAGTCACCGCTTTCACCGCCTGTAATCGCTTCACCTTCGCCCGTTAAACGTACCCGATCGCCATTGTCGATACCGGCAGGAATGGTGACTTCAAGGGTACGTGATTTTTCTTTAACACCCGAGCCATGACAGTCATTGCAAGGATTTTTGATTTGTTTACCTGAGCCGCCACAATTGGGGCAGGTTTGTTGCACAGCAAAAAATCCTTGCTGCATACGTACCACACCCGCACCACCACAAGTTGCGCAGGTCACGATATCGCTGCTGTCTTTGGCGCCCTTACCATCACAAGTTTCACAAGGAGCAGGTGCAGTAAAGGTAATTTCTTTTTTTGTCCCTTGTACCGCTTCTTCAAGCGTCAAATCAAGCATATAGCGTAAATCTGAGCCGCGTCTGCTACGTCCACCCCCTGTGCGACCCCCAAAGATGTCGCCAAAAATGTCTTGGAAGCCGCCCGCGCTGCCACCACGACCGCCGCCCATGCCGCCAAAAATATCGCCAAAAATGTCTTGGAAGTTTCCACCGCCAAAGCCGCCACCGCCCATGCCATTCTCAAACGCAGCATGCCCCATACGGTCATACGCTGAACGTTTGCTATCATCACTTAGCACTTCGTATGCCATCGAGGCTTCTTTGAATTTTTCTTCGGCGGCAGGGTCATCAGGGTTACGGTCTGGATGGTATTTCATCGCAAGTTTGCGGTAGGCTTTTTTGATTTCTTGTTCATTAGCGGTTTTATCTACCCCTAATACTTCATAAAAATCGCGTTTTGACATAGTAACTCCTTTGGCAGCATAGTTTTGACAGTACGGAAGAGTGGATTCGACCAGTAGCAACGTTTAACAGCTGCCAAACCTTTGAAAGACTAAAATTTAAAAATATGCAATATAGTGGCGATTTTTGTTAAATAATCAAGCAAATAATCGGCAATCAGCGCAAAAATATTTTCCTTTTTTTGCAAGAAAAATACGCAACAGCCCAGCCCATTGTTTTAAACTAATTAGCAAACTTTAACTCTGATAGTGATTTATGAAAAAAGTATTATCTTTGCTAATCATCCTTGCACTGATTATCATCGCATGGGTATTTGCCTCCCCTTATTGGGCAGTGTACCAACTGAAAAAAGCCTATGATGCACAACAAGCAGACACTATCAGTGCAGCGATTGAATTTACGCAACTGCAGCAAAGTATCAAATCACAGCTAAGCCCTGTATTAATAGAAAAAGCCAATCATGTGGCAAAATCCCCTATTTTGCAGATGCTCAATATCGAATTAAACCCTGATGACCTAGTGAATAAAATGGTCAATCAAGCCGTGGATAATACCGTCACGCCAGAGGGCGTACAGTATGCGTTGACAGGACAAGCGACCACCGAGCTGCTCAAAACAAATGTCAAACTGCTGGGGGGCTTGGTGGCCGTAGCGATGGATAAGATTGATATCAAAGACTTGATTTTGGCGCGCAATTCAGCTGAACTTAATCAAAAAATTAAACAACAATTACAATCGCCTAATCCCAATGCCACCACAGCAACGTCACAGACCCAACCGACCACACACTATTGTGGTTTTAACTGTTTTGAAGTCACCGGACAGCTGCGTGGCTATCCCTTAACGTTGAGCTTGCAGCGCCAAGGGCTTATCCATTGGAAAATCGTGGGTGTGACACTGCCGCTAAATGCTTAAAACTGGTCAATTTCTTCGGCAGTCAAAAATCGGCTTTCGCCTTTTTCTAATCCTGCTAAGGTAATGTTACCGATGCTGGCACGGTGTAGCTCAATGACTTTATTGCCAAAGTAGCCCATCATGCGTTTGACTTGGTGGTATTTGCCTTCCGTGAGTACCAGCTTGGCATGAGTAGCATCAGAAAAACTTAACTCAGCAGGTTTGGTTTTATCATACTCGTCCTCAAGCATGATGCCTTTTGCTAATTCTTTGATAGCAAATGCCTGTTGTGCTTCAGTCATTGGGTCGGCAAGGGTCAACTCATACACCTTTGCCACATGATGTTTTGGGCTGGTGACACGGTGCAAAAAGCCACCATCATCACTGAGTAGTAGCGCACCTGTGGTGTCGACATCGAGTCGCCCCGCAATCCGCAAGCTACCTAGCTGAGGTACATCAATCAAGTCTGTGACAATCGGCCACTCTTTTGGCTTTAGGGTGCATTCAAAGCCTTCTGGCTTATATAACAGTAAGTAGCGATTGCCCATCGCGACCGATAACGGCTCACCCGCCCATTCGATATCGTCATCCACTTCATCGATATGTAGGCTTGAATCTTTGACCACCTCGCCATTGACAGTGACTTCGCCTGCGTGCAAAATTTTTTTGCAGTCTTTACGCGATAGCTGGGTGGCTTTGCTTAAAAATTTGTCTAAACGCATTTTTTTGTTATCCTAGTGTTTGTTTTGTTTATTGTAACATAGATTAACCATGACCTATTACACGCTTAGCGACCCATGTACTGCCACACTTGAGATTAAAAAAAGCCAATTTTTGGGTTTTGGCTATTCCATTGATAGCCGCGAGCAATTAATGTTTCACGTGGAACAATTACGCAACCAGTATCCCGATGCGCGCCACGTGTGCTATGGCTATATTATTGGCGACCCACACAATACCACCTCGGCAGGGTTTGATGACGATGGTGAGCCCAGTGGTACAGCAGGCAAGCCGATTTTAAACGTGTTACAACACAAGGGAATTGGTAACTGCGTTGTGATTGTGGTGCGTTACTTTGGCGGTATCAAACTTGGTGCAGGTGGGCTGACACGTGCCTATAGCAGCAGCGCGCAAGCCGTGGTTGATAACATGAATTTGCACACGTTTGTGCCGTTAAGCGTGGTACTGATTGAAACCGATTTTGCCAATGAATCCTTTGTTAGGCATACATTAGACGGCTTTAGTGCCACGATTTTGAAGGTTGATTATGGTAAAAATGTCGTTTTGACCGTAGAGGCTGCGCAAAAGTCGGTTCAAGCCCTCAGCGAAAAAATCGGCTTTTACGGTACTGTGAAAGCTAGCGAATAACCAAAAGCAAATAACCACAGCAGCAGCGTAAAAGTGCTAGCCTAGCAAAATTGTCCTCAAAAAAACCTACAAAACACCCCAAACTTACTTCACAAGTTGCCATGAAAAAACTGTCAAAAAGCCGTAAAATAGTCAAAAATCATAACAATTACTAGGCATATTATGAATATTCACCAACTACCCCTAACGCCATTTCGCACCCCGTTTTTCTTAGCCAACCCCCACGTTCAAACCATTTTACCCAAGTTTATCAAACTGCCAAAACCTAACTATCAGCGTCACCTTCACCCTGACCGTACCGGCACCACCCAAGTCGCTTATGACTTTGTGTTTGCTAATACCGACAATCAGCCAAACCTTGATAAGCCATTGGCGGTGATGTTTCATGGGCTTGAAGGCAGCAGTAATAGCCATTACGCCATTGCCTTTGCCCACCAAGCGCACCGATTGGGGTATGATGCGGTTATCGTGCATTTTCGCGGCTGCGGCGGGGTGGATAATACCTCAGAACTGGACTATAACGCGGGTGATACTGCCGAAGCGGTACATATGTTTGACCTGCTAAAAACTCAGTACGGTTATAGCCGAATTGTAGCCAGCGGCGTGTCGCTCGGCGCCAATATGCTGGCTCGTTATATGGGCGAGCAAGGCGATGCAGCTGCCTGTGAAGCAGCGGTGGTAATTTCTGCGCCCGTCGATTTGACGACTTCGGCAAAAGCCATGCATCGTTTTGTCGCCAAACGGGTATATACGCCTTATTTGCTCAATCCTTTATTGCAAAAAGCTTTAAAAAAGGTGGATGAGCCAGCATTAGTTAACGCCTTAAAAAATATTAAGATGATTGATGAGTTTGATGAGTTATATACCGCGCCGCGCCATGGTTTTGGCACAGGAGCGAATTATTATATCCAAGCCTCCGCCCTACCTGTACTCAAAAACATCACTAAACCCACGCTGATTATCACTGCCAAAGACGACCCATTTTTGGGCATTCTTGCCACCCAATCAGATGTGTCACCTTGTGTGCGCTTACTGTATAGCCAGCATGGGGGACATGTGGGCTTTGTGCAATTACAAAACAAAAAACTCAATGTGAATTGGCTGCCTAACACCACCTTTAAATTTTTTCAGGCTTGTGCTGACTGATTACTATTGCTTCAATAAAAAGCTCCATCACAATGACGGAGCTTTTTATTTATTAAAGTTAATGAGTGGTTTTTTAAGATTACTTCTAACATTATAAAATGCCGTAATTCACCATGGCTTTAGCAATCTTGTTAAAACCTGCTAGGTTTGCGCCTTTTTTATAATCAATGCTCCCATCCGCTTGTTTACCATGGTTAAAACAATCGTCATGGATATTTTTCATGATGGTTTTTAATTGCTCATCAAGCACCGCAAAGGTTGCGTATTGACGTACCGAGTTTTGTGACATCTCAAGACCTGATACCGCGACCCCACCGGCATTCGAGGCTTTTCCCGGCGCATAGATGACGCCATTAGTTTGGAAGATGGCGATGGCATCGGCATCACTGGGCATGTTGGCACCTTCTGCCACATATTTAACGCCATAATTGACAAGATTTTGCGCATCTTGCCCGTTGATTTCGTTTTGGGTGGCGCAAGGTAGGGCAATATCGGCTTTGATATGCCATGGGCGGCTACCGTCGATCCATTCGGCGTCATCACTGGTGCCGACGAAGTCTTTTAAACGTTTGTCTTGCGCTTTATAAGTTTTGAGCGCTTCAATTTGCTCTAAGGTAAAGCCATGCTTGAGATATAAAGTGCCTTTTGAGTCTGATAATGTCAGTACCTGTGCGCCAAGCTCAATACATTTTTGTGCCGCATGTAGCGATACATTGCCCGCACCTGAGACTAGGACAGTCTTAGCCATCAAGCCGTCATGATGGGCTTCTAGCATATTTTGTAAAAAATACACAAGACCAAACCCCGTTGCCTCGGTACGAATCAAGCTACCACCTTGTCCCACTGTCTTACCGGTTAATACCCCGGTAAACTCACGATTAAGCGTCTTATACATGGCGAACATATAATTAATTTCACGGCCACCGACACCGATATCACCTGCAGGTACGTCTATATCTGCACCAATATAAGGCGCTAATTCGCGCATAAAGGCATAGCAAAATCGACGGATTTCGGCGTCTGATTTACCTTTTGGGTCAAAGTCTGAACCGCCTTTACCCCCACCCATGGGCAGACCGGTCAATGCGTTTTTAAAGATTTGTTCAAACCCTAAAAATTTTAGTACCGAAAGATTCACACTGGGATGAAAACGAATACCGCCTTTGTAAGGGCCTAATGCATTGTTAAATTGCACACGCCAACCGCGGTTGACTTGAACATTGCCTTGGTCATCTTCCCAGTTGATACGAAATTGAATAACGCGGTCGGGGTTGGTTAAGCGGTCAAATAGATTAAGGTGTTGATAAACAGTGGATTGGTCATAAACCGCTGCGATATCTTCCCAGAATTCTTCGACCGCTTGGATAAACTCTGGCTCATTGCTATGACACTGCTTTAAAATACTTAATAACTCACTGCTTTTCATACCACTCCTCAATTCTTTAACTTCATAAAAATAGTGCAAAAACACTATTTTGGTGAATTTATAGTAACTTAGCACTGTCATAGTAATTTGTAAAACTATTTTTCTGTACCTCTTTGGCACGGTTTTGGCACGATGGGTTGTCGAAAACTAGACATGGGTGTTTGTGAGCAAGTTAACCTGCAACGGGATTTAATAGCTGACAAAGCTTGATTTGTCCTTTAAAATTGTTAATTTTTAGCAAGGTTTAGCGGCTTTGGTTAGCCGCTAATGCGTATTTGACCTAAGGCAAACTTATGCACATTCATATTCTTGGTATTTGTGGTACCTTCATGGGTTCGTTGGCGCTGCTTGCGCGTGACCTTGGACATACCGTGACAGGCTCAGACGCCAATGTCTATCCACCAATGTCCACCCAGCTTGAAAATGCGGGTGTTGAGATTATGCAAGGGTACGCCGCCAGTCATTTACAACCTGCACCTGATTTGGTGATTGTCGGCAATGCCATGAAGCGCGGCATCGAAGCAGTTGAATATATGCTTAATGAGCGTATTCCTTATACCTCAGGTCCGCAGTTTTTGGCAGAGCAGGTATTGCAATACCGTCATGTATTAGCCGTCGCAGGCACGCATGGCAAAACTACCACTACCACGATGCTGGCGTGGATTTTACACTATGCAGGTATTGATGCCGGCTTTTTGATTGGTGGCGTGCCACTTGTCGATACCCAAGATGAACGCCTACAACAAGCGTTTGCCCACAGTAGTTATTTAGGTAGTGATAAAACTGCAGATCATGAAGGTTACTTTGTCATCGAAGCGGATGAATATGACAGTGCTTTTTTTGATAAACGCTCTAAGTTTGTTCACTATCGCCCAACCACCGCAATTTTAAACAACCTTGAATACGACCACGCTGATATCTTCCCCAACCTTGCCGCCATCCAAACCCAGTTTCATCACATGGTACGCATGATACCGTCAAATGGCAAAATCATCATGCCAGCAAATACTGAAAGCTTGGAAGAAACCCTTAAAAAAGGCTGTTGGACCCCCATTTGGCGAACAGCGATTGCTGCCACTAATTCCCACGCCGATTGGCAAGCCAAGCTAGTGAAACAAGACGGAAGCCAATATGAAGTCATGTTTGAGGGGCACAAAGGAGAAGTCAATTGGCAGATGAGCGGGCTACATAGCGTCAATAATGGTTTAGTGGCAATTGCAGCAGCCTACAATGTTGGCGTATCAGTTGCACAAGCCTGTGAAGCCTTATCCAATTTTGCGGGTATCAAACGCCGTATGGAGCTGGTCGGCACAATCGATAACAACGGCAAACAGATAGAAGTTTATGACGACTTTGCCCACCACCCAACCGCCATTGAAACCACGCTCGATGGCGCCAAAAAACGTTTTGCGGATAACCCAAAGCGTAAAATCTGGGCGGTGATTGAACCACGTTCAAACACCATGAAACTCGGCACCCACCAAGGTTTGCTTGCGCCATCAGCGAGTATCGCCGACCAAGTCATTTGGTATCAACCTGCCAATCTAGATTGGTCAGTCGCCGATGCGATTGGCAACACTGCCAACCAACAAGTGATGACATCGACCGATGCGATTATTGAGCATATTGCAGCACACATTGGCGATGACGATGCGGTGATTGTGATGTCAAATGGCGACTTTGAAGGTATTCATGGTCGACTGGTGAAGGCACTGCAGCAACCCTAACTGTTCTAACCTTGTAAATTTGCTAGCAAAAATCGTGATTTTTTAGCATACTCATGATTACTTGTAAAAATATTAGGTTACACAATGCTTACCCGAGTCATTTTTAATCAAAAAGGCGGTGTTGGTAAATCCAGCATTGCTGTCAATCTTGCCGCGATGAGCGCCCATCAAGGTTTGCGTACTTTACTCATCGACCTTGACCCACAGTGCAACGCTACCCAATATATCATCGGCGATGCGGCCACAGACATTCATCCCGCGCATATCACAGAACCCAATATTGAAAATTTCTTTTCGCAAACCCTGCAAGCGACGTCTAGCCCTATGCCAATGATGTTTGCATTTCCATTTGGTGGTATGACGGGTAGTCGTAATCAAGGGTTGGAGCACTGTATTCACACCACCCGATTTGATAATTTATCACTGATTCCAGCCAGCCCCATGCTTGCCGATATTTTGCAGCCCCTTGAAAGCAAACATAAAATTTATAAATTAAAAGACGGCTTAAACCTTTTAACGCAGCAATTTGATCGGGTGTACATTGATACACCACCGGCGTTTAACTTTTTTACTTTATCGGCATTGATCGCGGCTGATCGTGTCATCGTCCCGTTTGATTGTGATATTTTCTCCAAACGCGCGCTGCAAACCTTGGTGCAAAATATCTTAGAGACGCGCCAAGACCATAATAGTGACTTGTTAATTGAAGGCATTATCGTCAATCAGTTTGACCCACGCGCCAATTTACCCAAAGAAGTAGTACAAACGTTGGTCAATGAAGGCTATCCTGTATATGACACCAAACTTAGCCCTTCCATTATCATGAAACAATCCCATCATCAAAGTTTGCCGCTGATTTATTTGGACCCCAAACATAAACTCACCCAACAATATGCTGCGCTTTATCAAGAAATCGAATCTAGATAACGGAACTTACATTTAATCGTGTCTACTGACATAGCATTACATTAAATAAAAAATCCTCTTAATACTTCAAAGAGAACTTACATAATTAACAAACCAACATTTTAACTGATGGTAGCTTGTCTATAAAATGATAGTCATCAGAGAGGCAGTTATTAGTTAAAACTATAAATATAACAATTTAGCCCTGTAACGCTTGCCAATCGATTAGGTAAAAAAATAAGTTAAAAATTAGACAAGTTAAAAAATTAGGAGTGTTAAAATGAGCTTTATTTATATGATTATCATGGGTCTTATCGTTGGTGTTATCGCACGTGCTATCAAGCCAGGTGCGGACGCAATGGGTTGGATTCTTACTATTGTACTGGGTATTATTGGTGCATTAGTGGGCGGTTTCTTAGCAGGTATGCTAGGCATGAATGCCAATGGTGGCTTTACCGGTTTGATCTTTTCAGTCATTGGTGCCATTATTGTGCTATTCGTCTATGAATTAGCGACGGGTAAACGCCGTATTGGTTAATGCTGTATGAGTTAACTATGCAATCAATTTAAAATATCAATTAAAAAAGGCATTTAAATTAAATGCCTTTTTTATTGGCTAAAATTTTCTGAACGCATAATATCTAACGCTTGGCATTTTGGCTTTAAATTTTTTTAGTTTGATTTTTTTTGCGGTCATTGTCTTACTAAGTTTAGAATCTAAGCTTAGAATAATGCTATATTGTTGACTTGGTTTTTAGCACCAGATACCTACTAGACCCCAACTAGACACTCATGAGATACTAAGGTAAACATTTTCATGGAACAACTTGTCAATTTTCACACGCAAAATGGCGTTTTAGAAATCCAATTTAATCGAGCTGATAAAAAAAATGCCCTAACCAATGCCATGTACCAAGCAGTACAAACTGCGATGGAACAGGCAAAAAGTGACGATAATATTCGAGCGATTTTATTTACGTCAACGGGGGATTTTTTTACCGCAGGCAATGATCTTGTCGATTTTTTAACCAAAGCAGAAAATGATAATGCTGAGCTTAATGCCTTAGATTTCGTGCAGTTTTTGGGTGATTATCCCAAACCCATCGTGGCAGCGGTGACAGGCTCAGGCGTTGGCATTGGCTTGACGCTACTACTTCATTGTGATTTGGTGTATATCGTAGAAAACGCTAAATTATTAGCCCCATTTGTGGATTTATCATTGGTACCAGAAGCAGGTTCGACCCTTTTGCTGACGCAAAAAATTGGTTATCAGCGTGCCTTTGAGGTGTTTGTGATGGGTGAAAAAATCACAGCCATACAGGCAGTTGAATTGGGCTTAGCCAACCAAGCTTTTGCTACTAGCGATGAGGTATTAAGCACGGCGCGGCAAAAAGCAGAAATACTTGCCAAAAAATCGGTGCCATCGGTACGACAAACCAAAGACTTAATGCGTAATGCCACAGAAATCCTAGCGCGTATCCAACAAGAAAATATTCACTTTAGTAGCCGTCTACAGACGGATGAAGTCAAAGCGATACTGCGCAAATTTGTCCATAAACAGTAAGGCAAAAGAGAATAATAATGCAAAAAAGCCTTTTAATTGGCAAATTAAAAGGCTTTTATTTGACCCAATTTATTAGATAGCCATCATTTGGCTACCACAAACTGTTCAATTTGCGTACGCACCAAATTTGCATCATTATCAAGCACAGTCACATACTGCGCCAAGCTTTCGATATTATCGGTATGCTTGGGGCGGGGAATGTCAAGTTGACCCACAGCTTCGGTGATGGTCTCGGCAAATTTGGCTGGCAAGGCGGTTTCAGCGCACACAATGACTTCACCCTCTTTGCGTACTTCACGTGCCACTTTTATCCCATCAGCGGTATGCGGGTCAATTAGCTGATTGTCTTCGGCATACACTTGTTTGATCGTGGCGATACGGTCGGCATGCGTTGATTTTCCCGATGCAAAGCCATATTTGCCATTGATATTTGCCATCAAATCCGACATATCAAAGCCTTTACCTGCGTTGACATCCTGCCAAAGCGTATTAATTGTTTCGCCATTTTTCTCAGCGAGCAGATACACAAAACGCTCAAAATTTGACGCTTTTGAAATATCCATCGATGGGCTTGATGTCACATAAGTCTTGTCAGCGGTACGCGGGCTATATTTGCCAGTAGTAAAAAAGTCATGCAGAACGTCGTTTTCATTGGTGGCAACGATTAACCGCTCGATGGGTAATCCCATTTCACGGGCAATATGTCCCGCGCAGATATTACCAAAGTTACCCGATGGCACGCAGAAACTCACCTTTTGGCTGTTGTCAGTAGTACTAGCAAAGTAACCTTTAAAATAGTAGACGATTTGCGCTAGGATACGACCCCAGTTAATGGAGTTGACAGTCCCAAGGCTGTATTTGGCTTTAAACTCGGCATCTTGCTGCAAGGCTTTTACGATGTCTTGGCAGTCATCGAACATACCTTTGATGGCGATGTTATGGATATTTTTATCATCCAGGCTATACATTTGTGCGCGCTGGAATTCACTCATTTTGCCATGGGGTGACATCATGAACACTTCAATATTGTCTTTGCCGCGCAACGCATATTCAGCCGCTGAGCCTGTATCGCCTGATGTCGCACCGATGATGGTCAGACGCTCATTTTTTTTCTTTAACACATATTCAAAAGCATTGCCCAAAAACTGCATGGCGATGTCTTTAAATGCCAATGTGGGGCCGTTTGATAACTCGATGATTTTGATGCCATCTTTGAGTGTACGAACAGGGGTGATATCGGGATTGCCAAATGCTTGTACGGTGTAAGTTTTATCAATCAGTGTTTTTAAATCGTCTTTTGGGATATCGGTGGCGAATAATTGCATGATTTCAAAGGCAAGCTCAGGATAGCTTAAAGTGCGCCATTGGGTGAGGGTTGCTTCATCAATCTGTGGGTATTCTTCAGGTAGCATTAAGCCGCCGTCTGGGGCAAGTCCCATCAGTAACACATCACTAAATTGCATAGGGGCCGTTTTGCCACGGGTGCTGATATAGTTCATCTTTCCATCCATTTAATCAATTTCATGCAGTTTAGCATAAACCTAGCATTGCGATGAATGCCAATTTTTTACCCACGTTTTTGCAGTAAGGCATAATAAAAGCCATCGCCATCGTTTTGATGAAGCGGCAAGCATTGATAACCGATGTCCTGTTTGATTTGGTTGGATAAATTAAGGCTAAAATCCACGATTTGCGCCTCTTTGTGTGTGGCTAAAAACGCTTGTAACTGGTCTTCATTCTCTGCTTTTAACATCGAGCAGGTGATGTAGAGTAGATAGCCGTTGTCGGCTAAATTATGCCAACAGTTTGCTAAAATATGGGCTTGTAACGCGGCAGTTTGCCCTACATCTTCTTCAGTACGTAGCAATGCAATATCAGGATGGCGGCGAATCACACCCGTTGCGGTACAAGGTGCATCAAGCACTATCACATCAAATTGGGTATCGGCTTGAAACGTTGTGGCATCATCACATACCAAGTGTACATTCTCTTGGTTTAACTGCAAACGCTCAAGGTTTTGGCTCACCCGTTGTAAACGTTTTTCATCGTTGTCCACAGCAATTATATGCGCGATATTTTGATGTTTCACGTGAAACGTTTTTGACTCATCAAGTTCCAATAAATGCGCCAGTTTACCCCCAGGCGCAGTGCAAGCATCTAGTACAGTCAAAGATTTATCCAAGGCGAGGCTTGCCAAAATATGCGCTGATAACTGGGCATGTCTGTCTTGCACACTGACCCATCCTTCGGCAAATTTAGGCAAATCGGTGATTCTTATAGCGTCAGTGAGTTGAATGGTTTGCACCTCCTCAAAGCCAATGAACACTAGGGCAAAACCGATGCCTTGTTGGGTTAATATATCGGCATAATCCTCTACACTACAAAATTTGCGATTGACGCGTAAGAATATGGGCGCAGGTTGGCGAAGTGCTTGTCCAAGCTCGGCATAGTATTCACCCCAATCCTGTTTGAGCTGTTTGGCAAGCCAGTTAGGTAGACTGTGGTTTTTCTCAATTTTTTTGGCAAATTTGGCAGGGTTTTTTTGCACCTTTCGCAGTATGGCATTAATAAGTCCCGCACCGTAACCTTTATCCAGTTGTTTGACTGCTTCGACCGTTTCACCAATCGCCGCGTAATCTGGCGTGTCCATATACAGCAGTTGGTACAGTCCGATATTGAGTGCTGCCCATACGCCTTTATCAGTGACTTCATGCTCAATCAAGCTTTCACCAATACGAGCGAGTGCCCACCATTGACGCAGTGTGCCAAGCAATAATTCATGGGCAAAGCCTTTATCTTTTTCGCTCACTTGGTTGAGTAGTGGGTCAAGCAAGCTAGCTAAGGACTCGCCTTGTTGGATACGCTCAAGGGTGGCGACAACTTTGGCGCGAGTGTTAAGCTGAGAATGTAATTGGGTCATGATGTGCCTAATTGGTTATGAGTGAAAAATATCACCATCGTTGAGTTTATCTCCATTGGCAATTTGCTCAGCGGTTAACGGCTTACCCCCTGGCCACTGCATTTGGGTGATATTAATCAGATGTTGCACACCCTGATGTTGGTGGTTGGTCGCGTTTTTACCACAGGCGACCAAAATCGCATTACGACCCACACTGACGATTTTACCTGCAGGTTCATGGGTTTGTTGGTCGAGTTTAATGGGCGCTGCTTCTATTATTTTGATACGGCTGTTGGGGTCTTTATGTTCATCAAGATAGGTAAAGGCATTTAACGCACGGATTTGACGTTGAATACTGATAGCATCATTTTGCCAGTTAATCTCACCCTCTGCCGTGGTGATTTTCTCAGCATAATTAGTCAAGGCGTCGTCTTGTTTTTGCGCTTTTTGTTGATAGTTTTCTAAATCAGACAACACCGTGACAATGGCTTCACCGCCTAATTTGGCTAATTTGTCATGCAGTAGTTGGGTGGTATCTGTGTCAGTAATTGGGCACGCTACTTTATACAGCATATCGCCCGTATCGAGTCCCTGCGCCATTTGCATAATGGTAATGCCTGTAGTGTCATCACCTGCTAAAATCGCACGCTGAATGGGCGCTGCACCGCGCCAGCGTGGCAATAATGAGCCATGAATATTGATACAGCCAAATTTTGGGATATGTAGCACGCCAAGTGGTAAAATCAACCCATAAGCCGCCACTATCATCACATCGGGTTGATAGTGTTTAAGTATTTCACGTGAAACATTGCCATTGACTGATTTTAGACTAAAACTTTCGGGTTGCTCCACCGCAATGTTATTTGCTAAGGCAAGGGCTTTAACGGGTGATGCGTTAATTTTTTGCCCACGACCAGATTTGCGGTCAGGTTGTGTATAGACTGCCACAATGTCAATATTAAGGGCTTTTTGGTGACTGATGAGTGCTTGTAAGGCGACTTTAGCAAATTCGGGCGTACCAGCAAATACGACCCTAAGCGGGGTTTGAGACATGGTAAATTTCGACTTAAATACAATAAATTTCTGCTATTATAATATGAATTGGCACAATACTTAAATCTAGCATTGTGATGATGGGTTTTTTTCTTTTACCTTCATTGACCGTTTTCTCTATTGGGTATATCACGCTGTGTCAAACCAGTTTTCTCTTTACAATCGCCCAGCAGCTCGGCGACTCATCATAACCTTAGTGGCTATCGAGCTGATACTAATAGTGGCAGGTTATGGACTGCTTTGGCTTTATGCGTTGCAGCAGCAACAGCAGCTTGGCAAAAGCTACCTCGTTGAACTGGTTGATAAACTCAATCATAAAATTACCCACGGTGAGCACGATTGGAGTCAGGTTAATTTAGACCAACATGAAGCCATCAAAAATTATCAGTTGATTGTCTTTGAGCCAACGGGTGATACTACCGTTGTCAAAAACAACCATAACGATTTCTCTGACGCCTTACCGAATTGGACGCTATCTGCCAAACAAAGCAATAAAATATTTTATGATGATCGTGGCTTTGAAGTTTGGCAGAATCTGGCAGCGGGTTACCGCCTATACGTTAAAGTACAATACTTCCCGCTTTGGAATAATTTTGCCAACCCTATCTATTTGCTGCCGCTGCTACTAGGGCTTTGCCTATTTTTATATGTGATGATTCAGCTACGAAAGAGCTACGAGGTTTGGTATAAACTTCTCGATTATGCCCAGAATTTGCAATTGCAAATTAGTGAAGGTTATCAGCCTGCCAAGCTTCATGAGTTTCGTAATCATCCTGAACCGCTCTATTTGGCTCAGCTATTTAACCGATATGCTTATAAGATGGGTCAATATTATGATAAGGTTCGCGAGTTAACTTATCGACAAAATATTTTGATTGATACTTCACCAATTTTGCTATTTATCATGAGCAGAAATGGTCGGATTGTATACTTTAATCATAAATTTTCACAAGTGTTTTATACCCCGTTTCAACCGGGGTCGATGTATATTCTCAGTGACTTTATCACCGGTGCCAATAAAACCACGCAGCAGTTACTAAGTTCGCTCGAGAATATTCAGACTTATGCGACTTTACCCGTGACCAATCTACAGCGAAATCTGTATTTTGATTTACGCATTACCCCGTATTATAACCGTTTTGGTCAATTACAAGGTTATAGCTGTGGCTTACAAGATACCACCGATTATCACGATAAGCTGCAAAAAGCGTGGGTCGAAGATAAATTTACTGCCGATAAATTAACTAGTTTTAATAAAATGTGGGCGGTAGTGGGACATGAATTACGTACCCCACTGAGTGGTCTAGTCGGCATGATAGATTTACTTGCTGAAGATAAAGCGCAGTTTAATAGCGAGCAACAAGAAACCATCGCAACCTTACAGCAATCTAGCCAAACCATGATTCAACTGCTCAATGATATGCTGGATGTTGCCAAATTAGACGCAGGCAAGCTACAAACCAATGTCACGTCTATTGATCTCTTGAAGTTACTACGCCAAACCACTGAACTGATGCTTGGTAATGCCCGACGTCAAAAAATTAGTCTGTATATTTTTGTGGATCCCCTTACCCCACGTTTTATTGATTGTGATGAAGGTAAATTACGCCAAATTATTTTAAACTTATTGACCAATGCGGTGAAATTTACCCGAGAGGGCTACGTGGCTATCACGGTTGATAAAACCGATAGCCATTACCCATTAATCAAGGCTAAAACTAGCCAAAATACCACTGTCACCAAAGATTGGTTAAAAATATCAGTAAAAGATACCGGCTTAGGTATTACAGAAAAAGACCAACAAAAGTTATTTTCTTACTTTGGACAGGCCAATGATTCCATTAGTCGGCAGTTTGGCGGTACAGGGCTTGGTCTAGCCATTTCAAATAGTTTTTCACATTTATTGGGCGGGTTTATTCATTTAGAAAGTCAATTTGGTCAAGGGAGTGAATTCCAACTATTTTTACCGATTCCAAAGTTTAGTCTGCAGTCTGCTTACCAATATAAAACTGGTAATTTAAGGGTAACACTGATTATTATCTCGCCATTTTCTATCTTTGAGCGAGTGAATAAAGTGCTAAATTATGTGGAATTATCGCACCATATCTTCACAGCTATTGATGAAGCCATTATCGATACGATTAACAACCTTGATTTGCAAGGCTTGATGCCGGTCTTTGTGATTGATGATGTAGCACTCAAACCCAATAACCATTTATTAGATAATATTCATTTTTATGCTGATGCGATTAAAATTATTTTAAGCATGGAATCCCCCAAAACTTTGCCACCCGAACGCCAATTACAATTTGATGGGTATTTGCAAAAACCTGCGTCTTTAAGCCACTTGATTGCGGAGGTGAATCATCTATATGAGTTAAAAATCAGAAAAGAAAAAACCAACACCCATCTCCCCGTACAACTGGCGTTTAAGCAATTTTTGCAGCAGTACCCTAATCTCTCTCATTCTAGCGTTACCGTAGCATCCGCACCACCACCCGTTAATAACTATAATGTCTTATTGGATACACCAATTCAATTGGTTGATGACGGGCAAGCGAGTGTTGATAGCCTAAATGATGCGCATCACTCTAGTCAAAAATTGATACTAATAGCAGAAGACAACCCCGTTAACCAAAAAATTGCCAAAAAACATTTGGAAACCTTGGGTTATCGCTATCTTGTAGCCGATGATGGCGAGCAAGCGGTTAAGTTACTTAGTGAAAATCGTCAGCGAATCGGACTTGTTTTGATGGACTGTCGTATGCCAATCTTAGATGGTATTGAAGCGACACGTATTATTCGTCTCAATAAAGATAGTGTGCCTATTGTTGCCTTAACCGCCAACGATTCTGATGATGATAGAAATATCTGTTTAGAAGCGGGCATGGACAGTTTTTTGACCAAACCTATCAATAAGCAAAAACTCATCGAAGCCATCAATCATTACATGGTCTGAGACAATAAAAAAAGACCAGGTTAACTTGGTCTTTTTTTGTTTGAAGTAAAACATTATTAGGGTCGAGTTTTAAAAGTAAATTGATTGGTGGTTTTTTGTCCATCATCATAAACCAGTTGGTAACTAACTTGGTAGACAGTATTGGGTTTAAGCGGTAAATCTGGGATGAAGATGACTTCATTTTTGCTTAATAGTTTATTGGGGTCAGAGAGGCTTGTTAGCGTATGTATCATGCCTATCGACGTACCATTTTGCATTATTGTGGCTGTCGCCTCAGCAATAGTTTTATCAAAAGGTGCTAACACATATACAGGTTGTCCAGTCGGCTGGTCTTTTAAATTTCGGGTTGTACCAAATGGGTTCGGGGTTTCATCTGTGAGTTTATAGTCAGTAGTAACCCCATCACAAGGGAAATTCAAAAGCTTGGTATTTTCTATATATTTTTGGCTGGAAGGTAAGGCAGATACGATTTCCAATAGACTCGTATGATTAATTTCATTATTGGCGGTCCATTTGACTAATTGATAGCTTAATCCTACCTCAGTAAATTGCGGATAAACTAAACTACGCAGGTGATAAGGGGCAGCAAATAAATGATATAACATGGCTTCGACTGTGGCAGTGTCATTTACCGTATAACTACTATCCTTAGTGGAGAAGTTTGATAACGAAATATTCTCACCTTGCCCTTGATCATCGTAATGAGTACTAACGGCATTTTTACCCAAGGTAGAGGGTTTTAGTCTAGTGGCTAAATCAATACCTGAATAATAGGGGTTGGTAATCCCTGTATCTAACAAATCCGTTTCAGCTTGCTCTTCGTGACTTGCAAATGGCTGTTTATTTGTTTCAGTTACCGATGCCATATAGTTGGCATGATTCATTGCTGTAAGGTTAAGATTCTGATTGGCTGTTAGACTACCAAAGCCACACTGACTACGATTTTCATTCAATAACTTCATCGCAGCCAATTCTACTGTGCTATTAGTGGGAGAGGTAGGAATAGGGGTTGGGGAAGTGGTTGATGATGGGGTTAATGAGCTATCGCTGTTACCGCTTTCCCCGCCGCCACAAGCGGTTAATAAAGTCGCTAACAGTGTTAACATGATAGCACGGTTGAAAAAATTATTTGATAGCAGCGTGTCCATTTAAACTCCCTATAACCTTAACTTCATGTTTCAATATGTATCATTACAGATTGATTTGATTGAGTTATTGTTACACTTTGTTCGAGAAAAAAGAAGTTCAATCTTTCACCATACTCAAAACTTTTCGTCAATTGCTGACAAATTTATGCTTTGCAATTAGCAACTGGCTATTTGTTGTTTTTAACTACCAATATCATTTAGCCACCAATATCCCTTAATCGGCGACCTTTGTAGCCACTAAAGTAAGCGCATCGTGTTTACCGCCTAAAACTGCAAATTTGACGATTTTTGTTCAGCTAAAAGTTTAGCAGGGGATATATCCGTGTTATTTGCTAAATCCATTTTGTTGTAGGAAATTTAAGGTAATGCCTTCATGGTTAGAATTTGACATGTCGCCTGATGTTGACACAAGAAGCTTTTCTAAATATCTGGCTACCACATCCACCTCGATGTTAACTTTTGTTGCTACTTTCCAATGTCTGGCTATGTTGGTGACCTGCGCTGTATGCGGTATGATATTTAAACTAATCACATTACCTTCTACCAAATTACTGGTCAAGCTAATACCATCGACCGTTACAGAACCCTTGGTAGCGACATATTTGCTAAACTCGCTTGGAATCTCAATCTCTATGTGAATCGAGCGCGAATCATTTTTTATCAGTTTAACCGTACCCGTGGTATCAACATGACCGGTGACAATGTGTCCGCCAAATCGTGTAGTAGGCAACATGGCTTTTTCAAGGTTTAATACATCTCCTACTTGCCATTGTTGCATCGCTGTTTTATTGAGTGTTTCACGTGAAACATCAACGGCGTACCAGTCTTTACCTTGCTCTATAACAGTGAGACAAATCCCGTTACTTGCAATCGAGTCACCCAATTTAACATCAGCAAAGTCCAAATAGTCAGATTGAACTTTTAAGCGTACATCACCCTGTGTTGGCGTAATCGCAACGATTTTTCCAGTAGCTTCAATAATACCTGTGAACATTGTTTATCCTAGTTTTTTATGATATCAATGCATTTTAATGTACTTTTACAACTATCACAAACATAAAATATTATTTAGAATAATTAAATTATAATCAGCGATCAACTTTAATTCAAATCGAGCATCAAGCGTTCAAAAAATTAAAATGATAGAGGTAGCTTTTGGTGGATAACTTACCATCATAGACTAGTTATGACCTTGTTTATCTACTTATCCACTAGTCATAATTCCGATAGGTAACGGGTGTTTTGTGCAATGTTTCATGTGGAACACCGCTTATAGTCTAGTATTATAGTATAATTTGACTCTAATGATTGTTTCATGTGAAACACTTATCCACAAAAGAAATGCTGGTTTTAACGTAGTTATTAGATTTATCTAACAATGTGGATAAGTTTTAAAAATCAAAGAATATAACAGTTTAACTGATTTTTTGCGCAAGTTTTACCTAGTTCATTGTGTGGATTTACTTATCAAAGCGATAGGTTAGTTTGATATCAGCACCTATTGTTTCATGTGAAACTAGTGAAGCGACCATTTGTTGGTGAATATGCTGTGCCGTAAAGTTAATCATGGGCTTAGCACTGCTACCCAAAATGCATGGCGCTTGATACACGACTAATTCATCTACCAAACCTTGTTGTAAGAAACTAGCAGCGACCGTCGCACCCGCTTCAACCAACACATCATTGATTTGGTAATTGTCTTTTAAAATGGTGAGTAGTTGGGTTAAGCTCATAGTTGCGTCTTGGAGAAGCAAAACAGGACGCTTGTTGATTTGACTTTGGTACCATGCATCCGTCATTTGGATGCGTTGACGACGGTCAAGCACTACCAATAACGGCTGGGATATGTCGTCTAAATTTACCCCTAATTGCTGACTACGGATATTTAGCGCAGGATGGTCTTGTAGGATGGTTTCGCTCCCCGTAATAATCGCCCCTGCCTGCGCTCGTAAACGCTGTACATCCTCGCGTGATTGGTCACTGGTTATCCATTTTGACTCGCCATTTGCCATCGCGGTGCGTCCATCCAGACTTGTCGCTATCTTTAAGCGCACAAAAGGCAAGCCGCCACACATGACTTTAAAAAAGCCTTCATTTAATTGATAAGCCGCTTGCTCACAAATACCGGTAATGACCTCAATACCCGCCTGCTGCAGTTTGGCAATACCGCCACCATCGACTTTAGGATTAGGATCGACAACAGCAATCACAACACGGCTGATACCCGCTTTGATTAATGCATCAGCACAGGGCGGGGTACGTCCATGATGGCTACAAGGCTCAAGGGTGACATATGCTGTTGCGCCTTGCAATTGCTTGGCATCACGCTCATACGCTTGGCGAAGGGCAAACACTTCGGCGTGGGGTTGTCCTGCTTGATAGTGAAAACCTTCGCCAATGATTTGATTATCTTTGACAATTACGCAGCCGACATTAGGATTGGGACGGGTGGTGAAACGTCCTTTTTTAGCCAGCTCAATGGCGCGTGACATGTAGTATTGGTGCTGATAGCGCTCAGCAGATGATAAAGTTGCCGTCATAATAAACTTAGGATTGTAGGTGTTTGAGCTTGTGTGGGTGGGTCAAATCTTCGATACGTTGATTGATTTCTTGTTTATTGGCGTCAGTGGTGAGGTTTGACACCATGTGTTTAAAAGCTTCAATATCTTGAAAATCACGATACACGCTAGCAAATCGAACGTAGGCGACATCGTCAATTTGGCCCAACTCTTTCATGACGATTTCACCTAAAATTTTACTTGGCACCTCACGCTCGCCGAGCTGCCTGAGCTGTTTTTCAATCCGGCTAATCATGGCTTCAATGTTGTCGCTCGATATTGGACGTTTTTGTAATGGTAGCTGCACTGAGCGACGCAGTTTTTGTCCATCATACGGCTCGATACGACCATTGGATTTGATGATACGGGGCATTACTGCCTCAATGATTTCAAAGGTGGTAAATCGCTCTTGGCACGCGGTACACTGACGACGACGGCGCACCTGCGCACCTTCTGCCGCGAGTCTTGAATCGATGACTTTGGTATCTTCAGCATTACAAAATGGACAGTGCATGCGATTTCCTAGCTAAGTTTAAACCTTTTAATTTATTTACCAATACAAAAACTGCCAAAAATCTTACCCAATAAATCATCGGCGGTAAATTCACCAGTGATTTCGTTGAGGCTAATCTGTGCTTGGCGTAGGCTTTCCGCCACCAATTCACCGGCATGAAACAAATGCAATTGCTCATCGGCTTCTTGCAGCGCCATTTGGGTACGGCGCAGCGCATCAAGATGGCGGGTTCGTGCAATCAAGCTATTTTCAGGGGGATGAAAACCGACTTTATCACAGATTTGATTGACCAATTCTTCAAGCCCTGTACCATATTTACAAGACACATAGACGGGGTGGTAAATCTGCTCTTGTGATGAAAATTGCTTGGGCAAATTTTGGTGATTGTCGGATAAATCAATTTTGTTGGCAATCATTAATATCGAATTGGCACTGGGTAGGCTACCAAATAATTCGCTCGCCAATCGTAACGGCTCATGCTCACGGTGCGCATCATACACCATAAGCAGTAAATCAGCTTGGGTGATGGCTTGTCGTGCTCGCTCAATGCCCGCCTGTTCCACAATATCATCGGTTTGGCGCAGCCCAGCGGTATCGGTCAAATTCAGCGTTAGCCCGTTTAACACAATGGTTTCTTGCAAAATATCGCGGGTTGTCCCGGCAATATCGGTCACAATGGCACGCTCTTGCCCCGCTAGGCGATTGAGCAAGCTAGATTTTCCCGCATTGGGTCGCCCGGCAATCACAACTGAGACACCATCTCGCAGTAATTGCCCTTGTTTGGCAGTGGCTAACACATTGTTTAATTGCTCACAAATTTGGCGTAATTGCTTGGCGATATGCTCATCTGCCAAAAAATCAACACCTTCTTCATCCGGAAAATCAATAGCGGCTTCAACATACAGTCGTAGCTGAATTAACTGCTCAAGCAGCGCATTAATTTTTTGTGAAAACTCACCGGTCAATGAGCGCATGGCACTTTTTGCGGCAGCCACACTGGTGGCATCAATGGCATCAGCAATCGCTTCTGCTTGTACCAAATCAAGCTTATCATTATCAAAAGCCCGCGCCGAAAACTCGCCGGCTACTGCTTGGTTTGCACCCAATTCAAACACACGGGTCAAAAGCTGCTGCTGCAAAATCATACCACCGTGACCTTGCAACTCAATCACATCTTCACCGGTAAAAGAATGGGGGGCAGGGAAATATAACACCAATCCCTCATCAATCACCGTATCATCACTATCATAAAATCGGCAAAAATGGGCAAATCGCGGTTTGAAAGCTTGACGACCTGTCAAAGCCAAGGCAATTTGGTAACTGTTTGGACCTGATAGGCGTATCACACCAACCCCGCCACGACCCATTGGCGTTGCAATGGCGGCAATGGTTGAAGTAAGCGCTGTCTGAGAGTTATTTAACATAATTTTTTACAATCTAACATTTCGGGTAGTCAGCATTGACTTAATACTGATATTTTAACATCCGCTCACTGATTACAACATGATTATTTTTTGCCAATAAAAAACCCTTTAAACAACGGTTTAAAGGGCGGTTAAAGTATCAAATTACGGTTCGATGGATTTACACCACGTTGCGTGCTGCCTCTTTTGCCGCTTGCTCACGCTCAACTTTTTTATTGATAAAGTATTGCTGCGCCATACTAAACAAGTTGTTGACCGTCCAATAAAGCACTAGACCCGCTGGGAAGAATAGCATAAACACGGTGAAAATAATCGGCATAAACTTCATCACACGGGCTTGCATAGGATCTTGCGGTTGTGGGTTTAGCATCTGCTGGAAAAACATCGCCGCGCCCATAATCAGTGGCAAGATAAACAATGGATCCATAGATGATAAGTCACGAATCCAACCAATCCAAGGGGCATGGCGTAATTGTACCGATTCAACCAGTACCCAATACAACGCCAAGAAAATCGGCATTTGCAGCAATACCGGTAAACAACCTGCCATTGGGTTGACTTTTTCTTCTTTGTAGATGCGCATCATCTCTTGTGACATACGCATACGATCATCACCATATTCTTCTTTTAAGGCTTGTAATCGTGGTGCCACTGCGCGCATTTTTGCCATCGAGTGATAGCTTTTATTGGCAATTGGCATTAACGCGATTTTAACCAATAAAGTAAGTACGATAATTGACCAACCCCAGTTGCCCAATACTTTATGCACATTATCCAAAATCCAAAATAGGACTTTTGAAATCGGCCATAAAATACCGTAATCAACAGTTTTATCTAACCCCTCTGCCAAAGGCTTTAAGTTGGTTTGAATTTTTGGACCTGCATATAAGGTAGACGTTAACGTCACTTGCTTGTTGGGAGCAACTGACACAGGGTTACTGGTAAACCCGATGATGTGATCTTTGCCAGCTTCACGGCTATAAAAATTCGCTGTGTAATCCTTTGGCATCCAAGCGGTGACAAAATAATGCTGTACCATGCCAATCCAGCCTTTATCACTGCTGGCTTTTAACCCATCATTAAAATTACCAAACTTAAGTTTGTTGTAAGGCTGATCTGGTGTACCCCATGCGCCACCGAGGTAAGTCGATAGGCTAATTGCGCCTTTGTCACCTTTACCTGGGTCTTCACTATTATCACGTTTTAACTGCGCATACATTTGTCCTTGCCAAGGCTGCGTACCGTTATTGGTGATATTATAGCTGACGTTGATAGGATATTGACCTTTGGTAAACTTATACGATTTGATGACAGTTATGCCATCTTTTTGATAAGTTAAAGGCACGACCAATTCGGCTTGATTTGGCTGCATGACAAATTGGTTACTAGGCGCGGTAAAAGTCGCACGACCATTGCTATTATCAATACCATTGGCGCCAATTAACCCTGACTGAGCCACATATACGCGATTACTATCTTCTTCAAGTAGTACAAATGGCTGTTTGCTATCTAATGTCTGGGTCTGCTCTCGAAGCGCCGCGTACACCACATCGCCACCGACTGGATTAATACGAAGATCATACTTGTCCGTCATCACGCTAATGAGCTGTGCGCCCGTTTTCTGGGTAGTGGGAGCGGCGGTTGGTGTGGTTGCCGTTGCCGTGGGAATATCACCCGTTGGCGTACCTGAAACCCCCGCCACTGGCACATCATTGCTACTCACGGCTGTGGTTGTTGGGGTTATCGCCACAGGTTTATTTACATTGGTATAATCATCCCGCCATGCCAGAATCAGCAAATAACCCGTAATTAACATTGCGATAATAATCAATGTCCGTAAAATTTTTTGCATATATAGCTATCCTATCTAATGATATTGCTTAAAATCACTAGTTGCTAATAAAGGAAAAACAATTAAAAAATAGAAGACATTCTACTAAAAAAAAGTTAAAAAAGATATTCTATAAATAGTTGACTCAATTACGCTATTTGAGACTGGCGACAAATTTTTATAATGTAATTAGCCACATCAATTAATGATAGTGGTAAGCATATACCAAAAAGTAAGACGGGCGTGTGTCAATATAATGATAGCGGTAGCGATATAATGGTTTAGGGACAAAATCAATCCCATGCCCACCCCAAGGATGACAGTTCGCGATACGCTTGGCTGTTAATAATCCACCCCGGTACCCCCCATGCAATCTTACCGCCTCTAAACCATAACTAGAGCACGTTGGGTAAAAACGGCAGCGAGGTGCCAACCATGGGCTAATAAAACGCTGATAAAATATAATCATAAGCAGCAAAAATTTTGCTAATAATTTATCCATGGATTAAACCCAGATTTTTTATCACCTTCATTTGAGTAAAGATATTACGAACTGCCGCTAAAATTAACTCCGCTTCAACTTTCTAATCTTAACGTTGATTAAGTTAAAGCCCATCGCTAATTGCTGCACAATTGCTTCATTTGGCATGTCATCGGAAAACTGCTTGATAGTTAATAAAATATCAACTTGACCATTTAGCTGGTACTGATGCAACCGAAAATACTCTCGCGTTAATCGCTTAATACGATTACGCTCATGGGCACGTTTGACTTTCTTTTTAGTAATCGCAAGACCCAACCGACTTACTAATGTTTGTTTTTGGGTATCGGATAAAACCACTTTGACAAAGAACAATAAGTTAGGCTGATGAATTTTAAATATCACAACAGGCTGTGACTGATCTTCACCAGTTTTGGTATGACGACCCGACATCGCTTTAAAATCTTTAGGCGTTAGTAGCCGCTGTGATTTATCAAATTTAAAAGGTTTGTCTGCGGTCATGGGGATAAGTCCAAATCAATACCAAAGCACCATTAAAATAAAAGCTAAAGTTATAAACAAGAAGCTATAAAGATTTTATGGATAGGGTAAAAATAGGCTGAAATAATAGAGTAGGGGAGTATGCTAAGCGCTAGTTACAAACCGACTTTTAGCATAACAATTAGTACAACAATAAAAAAAGCGATATAAAAAGTATATCGCTTTTTACTATAACCTGTTTTAATATCCACATTATTATTAAATCAAGTTAACAAAATAGACATTACACCGTTAAACGATGACGGCCTTTAGCACGACGACGAGCTAAAACTTGACGGCCATTTTTAGTAGCCATACGAGCACGGAAACCGTGAGTACGTTTACGTTTGATTACGCTTGGTTGGAAAGTGCGTTTCATGCGATTCACCTTGGCTAAATTTACGTGACATTTAACCGATAGCGGTTAAAATACAAAATTTCAAAACAGTTAATCTAGTATTATCCTTAATTTTAACCAATAGGTCAAGGATAACTAAGCTTACCGATTAATTTCTTTCTTAAAATTACTGCTACAGTCAATTATTTTGCTTATCTAAAATAACATTTTTGTATGAAAAATACAATGTGACAAAAAGTTATCCACAAAAAAATTTTTTATTATTATATATTAAATAAGTATTAATTATTATTATTAAGCACGTAATTTTTAGTGGATATTTAATATAATAATAATAAAAAACAATTATTTATAATGTTGATAAACCTGTATATAAATAGTTGATAGTTTGTTAGTAACTTCCAATTTTAACTTATCAACAATTATATCCACATTATTATCCACAATAATTTTATTTGTAAAATTCCTGTTTTATGATACATTAAACCAATTTTGAAGATGCTTGAATTAGGAAAATGAAGTTATGGCTGATGCATTATGGCTTAAGTGCGTTGACGAATTAAAATATCAAGTACCCGATAATATTTTTACCATGTGGATTCGCCCATTATCCGCCTCAATGCATGACAATACGATGGTCGTCAATGTACCTAACCAGTACTTTGCCAGCTATGTTGAAAAAAATCATTTAAGTCAAATTCAAACGATTTTACACCAGCTTGAGCCAACCATACCGATTCGTGTGCAGATTCAAATTGACAAGGGTAACGCAATCACTGACGCTGTTAGTACACAAGAGCTTGGTGAACAAAAAGTAACGCTGGTAAAAAATGAGCAGCAACGCTCTTTTCAGTATATCGATCCGCATTTTACGTTTGACCAATTTGTAACTGCAAAATCCAATCAAATCGCTTATAGTATTTGCCGAGAGACTGCCAACAATTTGGGACAATCTAAAAATAATCCGCTGTTTATTTATGGCGCGACAGGTTTGGGAAAAACCCATTTAATGCAAGCAATTGCCCACGAGATTTTAAAGCAAGGCAAAAGTTTTTATTACTTCACGTCCGATAAGTTTGTTAACCAGCTGGTGAATTCATTAAGAAAACAAAAAATCGATGAGTTCAAAGATAAAATAAAAAAAGCCGATTTATTGATTATTGATGATATTCATGTGATTGCGGGCAAACAAAAAAGTAGCGAGCAGTTTTTGCTATTGCTTAATGACTTTATGAGCAAAAATAAACAGGTGATTTTAGCATCGGATAAACACCCGAGCGCACTGACTGATTTTGACGAGCGTTTAAAGTCACGTCTGGCTTGGGGGGTGGCCGTAGCGTTAGAGCCGCCAGAGCTAGAAACCCGTATTCAAATTTTGCAAAAAAAATCCAAAGCGCAAGAGGTGATTTTACCAAAAGAATGTGCCATTTTTATCGCCCAGCATATCATCGCCAATGTGCGAGAGTTGGAAGGCGCGCTCAACAAAGTTTTAGCTATTTCCCGTCTGCTCAATCAACCTATCCATTTAGAACTGGTACAAATGGCGTTAAAAGATTTGATTGCCATTCGTGTACAAGCGGTCAGTATGGATAATATTCGTAAAGTCGTTGCTGAGTTTTATGATATATCGGTCAAAGACCTGATGGGTAAAAAGCGTTTACGTCATATCGCTCGTCCGCGGCAAGTGGCTATGAGTTTAGCCCGTGAATTAACTAATAACAGCTTTACAGAAATTGGGCAATCATTTGGTGGTCGTGACCATACCACGGTCATGCACGCCTGTGAGAAAGTACAAGAACTTTGTGTTAGCGATCTGATGTTTGACAAGGATTATCGCTCATTGAAATTAATGTTACAGACCTAGTATTTTGTTAACTCGATTAAAAAGATTTTTACTCAATTACCCCGTATAATAAGTTTTAATTTTTCCATTTGTTACAACCATTCATTTTGATTTGAGGCGGTGCCATGCAATTAGTAATCTCTCGCGATTTGTTATTACAAGCGATTAATTTAATTTCAAAAGCCGCTGACAAACGCCATAACATGGTGATTTTGGGGAATATGAAATTGGCGTTAACCGACTCTCAATTGGTGATGGTAGCGTCAGATTTGGAGCTTGAATTACAAGCCACCCTCAATTTGCCAGAATTGGCGTGCAAACAACCAGGTGAAATCACCGTTCCTGCCAACAAATTCAAAGATATCGTAAAATTATTGCCCGACGGTTTACCCGTATCTATCAGTGTAGGCAACGACAATCAGTGTTTAATTGTGTGCGGTAGTAGTCGTTTTAAACTCAGCACCTTACCTGCCCAAGACTTTCCCCTGTTGGGTGAGCCAGAACAAGTTACGCCTATTCAATTGGGCCGTGAAGACCTTGTCGATTTGCTGGATAAAACACATTTTGCGATGGCGGTGCAAGATGTGCGGTATTATCTCACCGGTATGCTGTTTGAAGTCAAAGAGCGGCAATTGGCGACGGTATCAACCGATGGTCATCGCTTGGCATTGGCTCGTACGGTGATAGCGTGTGATGATAGCGTGGCACTGGCTGCAATTTTACCAAGAAAAGCTGTACTTGAATTACAACGTTTGTTAGCAGAGCTTAAACGCATGCTACCGAATCAAGATAATAAAATCACCCTCAATGTCGGTCGTGAATTTTTACAAGTCTTACTCCCTTTTGGGGAAGTCGATAGTACAGGTCAGCTAAAAAATGCCATCATGGTGGCTTTTACCGCGCGTTTGATTGATGGTAAGTTCCCCGATTATCGCCGTGTTATGCCGTCATTAACCAACAAAATTGCCCGTATCAGCCAAGAGCAGCTGGCGAATGTGCTTCGCCGCGTGGCTATTTTGAGTAACGAGAAATCGCGTGGTGTGATTTTTGATTTTTCAGGCGATAACAATTTGGTGGTACGTGCTAGCAATGCTGAGCAAGATGAAGCCAGTGAGCAGCTTGAGGTTAAATATCAAGGTGAGCCATTAGAGATATCATTCAATGTGGCTTATTTGCTAGATGTGCTGAATGTACTGCAAGGCGAAATTGACTTTAATATGAGCCAAGCCAATGCTTCGGTATTGGTACAACAAGTCAATGACAGCAAACACGAATTTGTAGTTATGCCAATGCGTATTTAGTCAGCGGGCATATTTTTTTCAATCCAGTGATGAGTAGTTAAGTAGATAAATCATGCAAATTATTGAATTAGCTATTCATCATTTTCGCAATCTTCACACGATTGAATTACAACCCAGCAGTTGTAATGTGTTCTTGGGTCAAAATGGCAGCGGAAAAACGTCGCTATTAGAAAGCATCTATTTATTATCGCGCGGCAAAAGTTTTCGCCATCATCAACCGAGGCATTATATTGAGCATGGTTTTAGCGATACGACGGTTTTTGCTAAGCTCAATCATGACCAAACCGTCGCTATTGCCAAATCCCAAGACGCTACCACGCAATTGCGTCTTAATGGTCAGTCGCTTGTGACCCAAAGCCCACTTGCGCAGCTGCTACCGACCCTGTTGCTTGAGCCTGTGAGCCTTGCACAGCTAGAGGATGGTAGTCAAGCAAGGCGTGAAATGCTAGATTGGCTAGGTTTTCACGTGGAACAATCATTTCATCCCAATTGGCTGTCTTATCAACGTCTGTTAAAACAGCGCAATAGCTTATTAAAGCAAAATTTTGGCAATACCTCATTAACCAACCTGCAGCAGCAAGAACTGTCAGCTTGGGATTACCAGCTAAGCCAACATGCAGAAAAAATTCACCAAGCAAGGGCCCGTATCATTGAACAATGGCAGCCCCATTTTTTGGCGCAAGTGCAAAAATTTTTACCCCAGTATGCCGAAAAATTACGATTGCGTTATACACCGGGGTTTGATACTGAAGCTGGCTTAGCCATTACTTTAGCCAATCGTTTAGCGTCTGACATTGAGCTTGGCTATACGCGTATGGGATGTCATCGGGCTGATATCAATGTTGTGCTAGATTTAGTGCATACTGATGCAGCAGGGCATAAACACAAGCAGACATTGCTTGCCACCGATATGCTGTCACGGGGTGAAAAAAAATTATTGGTCATGGCGCTTCGCTTATCGCAGTTGCCGTTACTCAACCAAGTCGATAAGGTACCCTTGGTATTGGTAGACGATATCACAGCGGAATTGGATAATGACGCGCTTATGTTGTTATTAACTGGCTTAAAACAAGTAAATTCACAGCTGTTTATCACCAGTCTCACCCAAAATATCGTTGAGAGTATTCAAAAGATTTGGCAGGATAATATAAAACTGTTTCACGTGGAACAGGGAAGCGTTAGACAATTACCACTTGAAACACAATCTATTAAAAATGGCCTATAAAAACCAATAATATTTTTAGCTGACTAAGGTTAAATGATTAAGTATTTTTTCAAACTCATGTAACTTAAACTCCCTTTTTTCTTGCCAAGCTAAATCACTATTTTGCCTCTCACAAGCAGGGATATTCAGTGACTTTTCCCCTAAAATTTGCTACAATAAACCCTTTATTTTTCGCCAAAAAACTAAGAAAAAAATCAACGATTTTGACCATAAAATCGAGTATGTTCTGACGTTTTTGCCATGCAAAACTTATGGAGTCATCATGACTGATACATCTGCGAATGTAGCCGATCAGACACAACAATCTATTACCCAATCAAGTCATCAAGAAAATAAAGCTTATGGTTCTGACAGTATCCGCGTACTTCGTGGCTTAGAAGCCGTCCGAGTTCGCCCTGGTATGTACATTGGCGATACCGACGATGGCACAGGTTTGCATCATATGGTGTTTGAAGTGGTAGATAACGCCATTGATGAAGCTTTGGCGGGTCACTGTGATCAAATTGACATCATCATCCACGAAGATGAATCGGTCAGCGTCAAAGATAACGGACGCGGTATTCCTGTCGATATTCACCCAGAAGAAGGGGTGTCAGCCGCGCAGGTTATCATGACAGTACTGCATGCGGGCGGTAAATTTGACGACAACAGTTATAAAGTCTCAGGTGGTTTGCACGGTGTCGGTGTGTCAGTGGTTAATGCGTTATCAAAAAAACTGGTGCTCGATATCTGGCGTGATGGCTACCACTATAGCCAAACGTATGCTGATGGTGAGCCCGTAGCGCCTATCGAGCAGCTTGAAGCCACCCAACAAACAGGCACACAAGTGCGTTTTTATCCAAGCGATGATATTTTTACAGGCACGATTTTTGATTTTGAAATTCTCGCCAAGCGCTTACGCGAATTGTCGTTTTTAAACTCGGGTGTACGCATCGTATTGACGGATGAGCGCGATGACAAACGCCATGAGTTTGAGCACGTTGGCGGTTTATCTGAGTTCGTCCATTACATCAATGCGGGCAAAACTGGGCTAAATGAGGTGTTTCATTTTACCAGTGAAGAAAATGACGGTATCAGTGTCGAAGTGGCATTGCAATGGACAGATAGCTACAACGAAAAAGTATTATGCTTTACCAACAATATCCCGCAAAAAGATGGCGGTACCCATCTTTCTGGTTTTCGTTCGGCATTAACACGCTGCCTAAATAGCTATATGGATAGCGAAAACTTGATGAAAAAAGAAAAAGTTACGGTAACAGGTGACGATGCGCGTGAAGGCCTAACAGCGATTATTTCTGTTAAAGTACCTGACCCAAAATTTTCAAGCCAAACCAAAGACAAACTGGTATCGAGTGAAGTCAAACCCGCGGTTGAATCAGCCATGCACGATAAGTTTAGCGCTTATTTGCTTGAAAATCCCAATGCTGCCAAAGGGATTGCTGGTAAAATCATCGATGCCGCCCGTGCGCGAGAAGCGGCGCGTAAAGCTCGTGAAATGACTCGCCGTAAAACTACCCTGGATATCGCAGGTCTGCCAGGCAAACTTGCTGATTGCCAAGAAAAAGACCCTGCGATGTCAGAGCTGTACATTGTGGAAGGGGACTCAGCAGGCGGTTCTGCCAAACAAGGTCGTAACCGTAAGATGCAGGCGATTTTGCCGCTGAAAGGTAAAATTCTAAACGTAGAACGTGCGCGTTTTGATAAGATGCTATCGTCGCAGGAAGTGGGTACCTTGATTACCGCATTGGGTACAGGCATCGGACCTGATGAATACAATCCTGACAAATTACGCTATCACAAAATTATCATTATGACTGATGCGGACGTGGATGGTTCACATATTCGCACCTTGCTCCTGACATTCTTTTTCCGTCAAACCCCAGAGCTATTAGAACGTGGTCATATTTATATTGCGCAGCCACCCCTGTATAAAGTGAAAAAAGGTCGTCAAGAATTGTATGTCAAAGACGATGAAGCGTTAAAGGCCTATTTATTGTCATCAACCATTGACGATACCCAGTTGCATTTGAGTGAAGGTACGCCTGCGGTAACCGGGCAAGCACTAGAAACCTTGCTCAATGATTATAACCAAACTCAAACCATCAAAAACCGTTTGCAAATCAAATATCCAAGCGCCGTATTGGATGCGTTGGCAATCACCAGCAAGCTTAGCATACCAATGATTGAAGATGAAGCGCAAATGCGAAATTGGCTAGAAGCGTTAGCGCAGAATTTAGCAGTGACGGCAGACGGATTAGACCCACAAATTGAATTAGAGCCCTTTAGCAAACAAGAAGGCGATCATCAAAAAACCTATTATCTACCGCGCGTGACGATTTTTATCCATCAGTTGCCACACGCGTACTTATTAGATACCGCATTTATTGGTTCAGGTGAGTATAGCCGTTTGCATCGCTTGACTAGCCAGTGGAAAGACATGTTGTCAGATACTGCTTATGTCGCTAAAGGTGACAAAAAACTGCCGATCAAAGACATGGGTTATCTATGGCAATTTATCATGAGTGATGCGCGCCGTGGTTTAGCGATTCAGCGTTACAAAGGGTTAGGAGAGATGAACGCTGATCAATTGTGGGAAACCACGATGGATCCAGAAAACCGCCATATGCTAAAAGTCACCATTGAAGATGCGATTGCTGCTGACCATTTGTTCTCGTGTCTAATGGGGGATGATGTAGAACCGCGTCGTGCCTTTATCGAGGAGAATGCGTTAACGGTGACCAACTTGGATATTTAACCCAATTTTAGAGTCGTGTTTTAATACAATGGAAACCACCTTATGTTGTAATAAGGTGGTTTTATTTCAGCTTGAATTTTTAAAAGAGATATCACATGATTGCTTTATTACTGCTAGCGATAGCCTTATCAATGGATGCCTTTGCTGTAGCGATTGGATTGGGTGCCAAACACCGCCAAGATACGACCAAAATTGCGGTTATGGCAGGCGTATATTTTGGCGTCTTTCAAGGTTTGATGCCTTTGATTGGTTATCTCGGTGGACGTTCAATCTTAGGATTTATCGCAAATTGGGCGCCTTGGATCGCGTGCATTATTTTGGTGGGGCTTGGTGGAAAAATGCTGTATGAAGCCTTATCTGGCGATGATGAAGATGCGTCATCACAAGACTCCACCCCACACAATATTGCTTTAGATATCGCCAATGATGCCAATGTTGTCATCACGCATAAAACCATGACTACTTTAGCGATTGCAACTAGTATTGATGCAATGGCAGCCGGATTTACCTTAAATTTAATCCCAGTCAATCCTTATGTATCCTGTGCAGTAATTGCCGTGGTAACAGGCATTTTTAGCTTTATCGGCGTATTTATGGGCAAGCAATCAGGTACGTGGCTAGAAAGTAAGGCTGAAATTTTTGGTGGGCTAGTGTTAATCGGTATTGGCATCAAAATGGTAATTTAATAGACCAGCTTTTTTTGCCTCGGATTTTAACAGTTCAAATAAAAAAGACTTTCAAATTAATGAAAGTCTTTTTTCATTTTAAGCTAACTTAATCGAAAGATTAACGCTCAATACGATACCAGGCATCACGTGCTGCTAAGCGAGCTTGGTCCCAAGTCAAACGAGAACTACCTTTGAATTGTTCCCAATCATTGCGTAAGTCATTTTCAACACTTTCAAACTCATTAGCGGTATTAAAATGATGACGTGCACGGTAACCATAATCATACGCTGAGCGATAGTCAGTATCGTAATCATAGCCTTGGCTGTAGTAAGTCGTCGTATTGTAATTATTGCGCCAGTAGGTATCTTCTTCCGTATTACCTTCAAGCGTATTTGCTACAGCGTTACCCGTAGCTGCGCCTGCTACAGCACCAATGGCACCGCCAACCAATGAACCTACTGGACCACCTACTGCACCAATCGCTGCGCCTGTAGCAGCACCGGCTGCCATACCTGTACCACTGGCGACAGGGTTAGCTTCTTTACGCTGTTCGCCTGCTTCAGTTGGGTTAACTGCTTCACCGACTTCATGACCTGCTGCACCACCGGCTACAGCGCCAATCGCGCCACCCACTAAGGTACCAACAGGACCGGCTACTGAGCCAACGGCTGCACCGGCCGCTGCACCGCCTAGTGCGCCAGAACCACTGGCAACTGGATGAGGTTTTTCGTAGGCATCTTCAGCAGTGGTAGGATTGACTGCTTCACCGACTTCATGACCTGCCGCGCTACCCGCTACAGCACCAATAGCGCCACCCACTAAGGTACCAACAGGACCCGCTACCGAACCAACGGCTGCACCGGCTGCGGCACCACCTAATGCGCCTGTACCAGTAGCAACAGGATGACCTTTTTCTTCACCTTCTGCATAGCCATCCACTGTACGAAGACGTGGTGAATATTCCTGACCAGAAATACGAGCATCTGTTCTATCCCAACCATCACGAATCGCTTCTTTGGCATCTTGCCATGCAAGACGTGAATTACCTTTTACTTCATGCCAGCTACGTTCAAGATCGGATTCTACACTGTCAAACGTTGTGCCAGCTGGGTATTTTGCGCGATTGGCATAGCCGACGGCATAAGCTGGTTGATAGTCAGTAGTATAATCATAACCATCTCTATAGTAGGTTGTTTGTGAATAGGTATCGTTCCAATAAGTATCTTCAATAGTTGGATCAATCGCTTCACCTGCAGCGTGACCTGCAGCACCACCCGCGATGGCACCAATTGCGCCACCGATTAACATACCTAATGGACCACCAATAGCACCGATAGCTGCACCTGCAGCCGCACCACCCATACCGCCTACTGCGGTACCGATTGGATGTGAGCCTGGTTCACCAGTGATAGGGTCGCGGTTTAAGTCTGAATTATTAATATTATCTACCATGATTGTATCCTCATTTGAAGTTTTTTTATCCAAGCCATACTAGTGTTTAGAAAAAATTTTTAATACGGCTATTATTTTTATTGTCGAAAAACGATTGAACGTGACGTTAACTTAAAATGCATAAATTAAAATCAATTTTTCGTAAAACCGTTTTAAGTTATTGCCCTTCCATAATAATAAATTTTTGCGTCTACTCTGTAGCAGTATCAGCAATTTTTTCGTAGAGTTTGGTAAACCTAAAGCCTCTTAGATGAGGTTTGTGTAACAAAGATAATCAATTGGTGAAAGGGATACAAAAAAACGTAATTAAAGACCGTTTATTAGAGAAATTTTTTAGAGAAAAGTTTTACTTAAAACATTCATGTAGCTATTTTCTACCCTATAAAAATCAGCAAATAAAGCCGTTAATTGGTACAATACCCATAAATTTTTGAAACCTTTTAACATCGGTTTAATTAAGCTATTTATCCAAATTTAAAGAGGCTCTTATGTCAACATCCAACAACTCAATCAAACAAGACCGTATCTTGGTATTGGATTATGGTTCACAGTACAGTCAACTGATTGCGCGCCGCGTGCGTGAAGCGGGGGTATTTTGTGAAATGTACCCATACGATATCGACGCACAGCGCATTCACGATTTTGGTGCAAAAGGGGTTATTTTATCGGGCGGTCCAGAGAGCGTGTATGCAGAAAATAGCCCAAAAATTAATGACGCCGTATTTGATATCAATGTGCCTGTACTAGGCATTTGCTATGGTATGCAGGCGATGGCAGATCGGTTTGGTGGCAAAATTGAAGCCAGCAGTCACCAAGAGTTTGGCGCTGCTATCATTGAAAAAACCGCTCAAGATAGCTTCTTTAAAGGCATTGAAGATGAGCCCAACAAATTACACGTTTGGATGAGTCATGGCGATAAAGTTGTTAAGTTACCTGCAGGCTTTGAAGTGACCGCGATAACCCCAAGCTGTCCAATTGCTGCGATGGCAAATGAGAGCAAGCATTATTACGGAGTGCAGTTTCATCCAGAAGTGACCCATACGCTGCAAGGTGAAGCATTGATTAGCCGATTTGTGCACCAAATCTGTGGCTGTGCCAATGCGTGGACGCCGGATAACATCATTGAGATGCGTGTCGCGCAGTTAAAAGAACAAATTGGCGATGAGCAAGTGTTGTTGGGACTTTCAGGCGGCGTAGATAGCTCAGTAGTAGCCGCACTGCTTCATAAAGCGATTGGTGAGCAGCTAACCTGTGTGTTTGTTGATAATGGTTTGTTACGGCTCCATGAAGGCGACCAAGTGATGCAAATCTTTGCTGAAAACATGGGCGTTAAAGTCATTCGCGTGGATGCTGAGGAACGTTTTTTGACCTTATTAGCCGGTGTTAGCGATCCAGAAGCCAAACGTAAAATCATTGGCAAAACCTTCATCGATGTGTTTGCAGATACCGCACGTGAACTGTCGGGTGAGGGTAAAGGCATTCAATTCTTGGCACAAGGTACCATTTACCCCGATGTCATTGAATCGGCAAAAAGTCACCAAGGCAAAGCGCATGTGATCAAGTCTCACCACAATGTCGGTGGCTTGCCAGACGATTTGCAGTTCAAACTCATTGAACCCTTACGTGATTTGTTTAAAGATGAAGTGCGTAAGCTCGGCGTGACATTAGGGCTACCTGAAAAAATGATTTATCGTCATCCTTTTCCAGGTCCAGGTCTAGGTGTGCGTATCTTGGGTGAAGTGAAAAAAGAATATGCCGATATTTTGCGTCAAGCCGATGCCATCTTTATGCAAGAGTTGGAAAAATCTGGTTGGTATGAGAAAACTGCACAAGCGTTTGCCGTGTTCCAACCGGTAAAATCAGTGGGTGTGGTCGGTGATGGTCGCCGCTATGCGTGGGTGATTGCGTTACGAGCGGTTGAAACCATCGACTTTATGACAGCGCGTTTTGCACATTTACCATATGATTTGATTGAAACCGTGTCTAATCGCATCATGAATGAAATCAAAGAAGTATCACGTGTGACCTACGATATCTCAAGTAAGCCACCAGCGACCATTGAATGGGAATAAAGCGACTAAAAAAGCTCATAAAAAAAGGCGATTGATTATCGCCTTTTTTATGGGTTTAAACCACGACCGATAGACTTATCGAGTATTGCTTTGACGTATCGCCAAAATAATCATTACCAATAAAATGCTAAAAACCCCCAAGGATAATTCTGGGATACTAAAGCCTAAAAACGTCCAATCAATCACCGCACACTCGCCAGAACCTTTAAACACTTCTTTCAACACTTGGGCAATCGGTAAGGTATCCATCCAATAGTCTAACCCCGGACCACAAGAGGGGACTTGGTCAGGTGGCAGATGTTGAATCCATACATGGCGAATCGCCACAGCAATTGACCACAAAATGCCGAGCAGCGCGCCACCCATCAACAAAATTTTTGCCCAAACTTGTTTTGGATTGAGCAAAAAGGCGATAAATGCAAAAATCCCCATCACAATCAAACCCACTCGCTGAAAGATACACAGCGGACACGGGTCTAATTTTACCACCCCTTGCAAATAAAAATAGGCGAAACTCATGCCAATAATGCTGGCTAACGTCAATAGTCCTGCTAATCCCCGATAACTTAACAAGCTGTGGGTCAATGAAGCATCACGCATAAAAAAACCATCAAACAATTTAGTGAAAAAGAATAAGCCAAACAATAGCGCTTAGAATTTTAGAAATTTAACCCTACAAAATAATCAGCGCAACGATACCTGCTAACTACCACCTGCTAATTAACGAAATTGACCTACATAGGCATAAAAATCTTGTGTGTCATTCTGCTCGATATCAGCTTGCTCACGCACAGAATCTTTGGCAAGCTGCTCAAAGTAAGTGATTTGCTCAGGGACTAATCCTTGATGTCTTAAACGATTGGCATGCATTTGCGCCAGTGACTTACCAAACTGCCAGCTACTATCAAAGCGTTCAGTATCGGCTAGCACTTGCGCTGATAGGGTATTATCGGGATTTTGCGCTTTTGCCATCATCGATTGCCACGCGTTGCGGTAATCATTGCTACCATAGGTGACATCCATGAGTTCTGATAGCTTACGCATACCTAGCAAATGCTGTAGTAGCCAGTCTTTGAATGCGACTTGCCCTGCTAGTGTATCAATCATTAAGTTTGGCTCGCGCCCTTGATTGACAATTTTTTCTTGGTTTTGAGCAAGTAGGGCATCTTCATCGGGCAATAAGTCAGGACTGTCCAGCAATAGACAGTACAATGCTAAAATTTCCATAAAACAGGCGGTATTTAAGCTGATACCGATTTCGCTGTACGGATCTAAGTCAATAGCTCGCAGTTCCACATAAGCGATACCGCGCTTGGCTAAGGCATCACTGGGGGTTTCGCCAGGTTGAGTTATTTGTTTGGGTCGAATCGGGCTGTAGTACTCGTTCTCAATCTGTAAAATATGGTCATTGATTTGAATGGGATAGCCATTTTCGTCATCGAGTCCCAACGCGGTAAAATTAGGATGCGGCGTGTGGATGGCATTACGCAAACCTGCGACATATTCATCGAGACTGTTGTAGCGGATATCTAAATCGTCTTGTACGCTATTTTGGTAACCCAGTTTGCCCATACGCAGAGAGGTAGCGTTGGGTAAATAGTAAGTTGATGCGTTCATTGGCTGTAGCGGATGCTCGCGACCTTTTAAAAAACACGCGCACACGGCAGGACTTGCACCAACCAAATACAGCACCATACCACTTAGACGCTTGAAGTTACGAATCAGACCCAAATATTTTTCATTTTTAAACTCAGTTAATGACTGGGTATCACCTGACTGCTGTTGCCAAGCGGTGAATAAATTATCACCAAATGATAAATTATAATGCAATCCAGCAATGGTCTGCATACGGCGACCATAGCGGATGCCTAGACCGTGACGATATAGGGTTTTTAATCTACCTGAGTTTGAGGTGCCATAGTCGGCCAGCAAAATATCTTCATCGCCCGAAATCATACAAGGCATCGACATCGACCAAAACAGCTCGTCATCGGTCAAAGCATTTTGTACCACAATATGCAAATCACGCAGCATATCAAGCGCTTCTTTCACCGTGGGTTTTGGCTCAGTAATTAGCTCTAACAAGCTTTCGGCGTAGTCAGTAGTGATAAAAGGGTGAGTGAGTTTTGAGCCAAGCTTTGCCGGGTGTGGGGTAGTGGCGATATATCCCTCAGGGCTCATACGTAAGCCTTCTTTTTCGATACCCCGTAGCATGCCATGAATTTTTTCAGCGGTTAGCCAAGTAGGTAGCTGCAAAGAAGTACAAGTTTGAGGCGCTTGGGTCATAGTTATCCTAAAATTATTTTTAATTGTGTGAAATTATGCCACCAAATTTATACAAACACTATCAAAATATCGTGATGACGAAATTACCAATTGCGATAATCGCCAAACGTGAAAAACCCACAGTAAATACCGTGGGTATGATAAAAGCTATCCCATTATTTGATTAAGCGATAATTTTCACCTAACATCTGTCACTTTTAATCAAAAAAGCATTAAGAGAAATCTAATTCAGTCTCAAAGCCTTTTAATTCATGACGCGCCATAGCTAGGTTTGATTTTTGGCGATCAAGTACTAGGTACAAAAATAGGTTTTCGTTACGTACTAGAGGGCGGATTAAGTGATATTGTTTACTTAATGTGATTAGGATATCTTCGATATTGTCGTTAAGACCTAATGCTTTAGAAGTTTTACGTTTTGCACGTACCACTTCAGTGTTACCCGCTGCTGCGACTTCAAGGTCGATACCATTACCGGTTGAGGCAAGTGCTAGACCTGATTCGCTGTCAACCAATGCAGCTGCAATGAAACCGTCGATGTTATTGAGTGAGTCTAAAGATAATTTAGCCATGATAAGCTCCTTGGTATTATTAAATTAATAATAAAGATTGCTTATTAATAATTGCTTAGCTAACAAACTTAAATCATTAAAACATTTAACATTAAGTAATTAACAAGAATAAATTAATATCAACCTATATTAGGGTACTTGATGATAACACGGTTAAGTGTCATCACGCTGTTGATGGAAGCATTATTACGGATAAAGGCTAATGACACAAATCAAATCTGATAAACGCTGAAAAAATGTAGATGATTTTGTTCAAAGGTAACAAATACAGGATAAACGAAAATTAAAAGGCTAAACTTAACAGTTACTGGCTATATTTAAGCCAGAATTTAAGCTAAAGCCTTTTAATCATTCAAATGAACTAGGTAAAGAATCCCAGTAAAATTAGCCAGTAAGCTAGATAGAAAATGACGAACCACAACCACAAGTCGTGGTGGCGTTTGGATTATTAACGGTAAAACGCGAGCCTTCTAAGCCTTCTACATAATCAATGGTTGAGCCATGTAGATATTGGTAGCTCAAACTATCAACGACCAATGCTACATCAGCGTTGCTAAAGGTAGCATCATCATCGCCTAAGTTCTCTTCAAAATTAAAACCATACGAAAAACCTGAACAGCCACCACCCGTCACATATACCCGCAGCATCAAGTCGTTATTGCCTTCTGAATCACGTAGGTTACGCACTTTTTTGGCAGCATTATCGGTCAAGGTCATGCCATCAACCATACTATCAGTTACGATATCGCTCATCGGGGTATTCCTTATAAAAACTTTTTTCTTATTATGGGGTGCTTGCTTTATACTATCAAGAATTTTTCCCATTTAATTTTAGTCAAATTTTTTGAGTTTTGAGCCGATTATGATAGAACTAAAAGATGCCAGTATTCGCCGTGATGGGCGAGTATTATTTAAAGATGTTAATTTGCAAATCCATCCAGGTTGGAAAATCGGGTTAACAGGCAACAATGGCACAGGTAAATCCAGTTTTTTTGCGACGCTATTGACCCAAAAAGGCGAAGGCGAATTGGCACTCGACACAGGCAGTCTATCCGTTCCAAACAGTTGGCAAATCGGCCATATGGCGCAAGAGATTGAAAGCACTGACCAGTCGGCGATAGATTTTGTGTTGAGTGGAGACAAAGAATACTTTGAGCTGCAAGATAAGATTAACCAGCCAGATACCTTGTCAGAAGATGAACTTGCCCATGTGCACGCGCGCTTTGATGATATCCATGGTTATAGTATCCCTGCAAAAGCCTCCCAAATCATGACAGGACTTGGGTTTAATGTCGCCCAAGAAAGCCAATCTGTGAGTAGTTTTTCAGGGGGCTGGCGTATGCGCCTAAACCTTGCCAAAACCTTAATGAGCCGAGCGGATTTACTGTTGCTTGATGAACCGACCAATCACTTGGATTTGGATGCCATCTTGTGGCTTGAAGAATGGCTCAAAGCCTATGACGGTACGCTACTTATGATTTCGCATGACCAAGCGTTTTTGGATAATGTAGTGAGCAATATCTTGCACATTGAAAACCAACAAATGACCCTTTATACAGGCAATTACAGTACCTTTGTGCGTACCCGCAGTGAACGCTTAGCCCAGCAGCAGCAACAGTTTGAAAAACAGCAAGAAACCCGTGCCCACCTTGAAGATTTTATCCGCCGTTTTAAAGCCAAGGCCTCAAAAGCCAAACAAGCGCAAGCCCGTGTCAAACAGCTAGAACGGATGACCGAGCTAGCGCCTATCATGGCGGACAATCCGTTTCAATTTCGGTTCAAATCCCCTGTGCAATTAACATCGCCATTACTGGTGCTAGATAATGCTAGTGTCGGCTATAACGGTGTAGCACTCATCAAGAACATTCGCCTACAAATTACCCCTGACAGCCGCATCGGTCTGCTAGGGATGAATGGCGCAGGCAAATCAACGGTCATTAAAGGCTTGGTGGGCGAGTTGCCTATCTTGTCTGGGACGCGTAAAGCCGCAGATAGTTTGGTACTAGGATATTTTAACCAACACCAAATGGATAGCCTTGATGGCGAAGCATCACCCATGTTGATGCTACAGCGTCTCGCAGGCAAAACCTCAGACGCTGATTTACGCGCGTTTTTAGGTAGTTTTGACTTTCGCGGTGAGCGCATTGATACCAAAAGCAAGTTATTCTCTGGCGGTGAGCGGGCAAGACTCACGCTTGCGCTCATCGTATGGCAGCGTCCCAATGTTTTGGTATTAGATGAGCCGACCAACCACCTAGATTTGGAGATGCGGCAAGCATTGAGTATGGCTTTGCAAGAATTTGAAGGGGCGGTCATTCTGGTGTCACATGACCGAGAAATGATAGCCAATGTTTGCGATGAGCTATATTTGGTGCATGACGGGCAATGTAACATCTTTGACAATGACATCGCTTATTATAGTCAGTGGTTATCACAGACCCGTAAACAGCAAGCCAAACAAGCGAGCGACAATAAAAAGCTCGAAGACAAAAAATTAGCTGACCATAAAACATATGTTTCACGTGAAACGTCAAACGTGCCCAATGCGTTATCCAAAGAAGAACAACGCAAAAAATCCGCTGAACAGCGTAAACTCACCGCGCCCATCCGTAAAAAAATCGAAAACGAGGAAAAGCAACTAGAAAAATTCATGGCGCAGCTGGGTGAGATCGAAGAAAAGCTGGGTGATGCAGGTCTGTATGATGATAGCCGAAAAGCCGATTTGTTAACGTTGCTCGATGAGCAGACGGCATTAAAAAGTGACATTGAAGCAGTCGAAGAGCAGGTGATGAATTTGATGATGACACTTGAAGAGATGGAAAATAATTTTAACTAGCCAATAAAAAAGACAGCCTAGACTGTCTTTTTTTATTTAATCAAACATTACTTCGCATCAGCAAAGTATTGTTGTAAGTCATCATTACCACCGATGTGCTTGCCACCGATAAATACTTGCGGGGTAGTTTCACGACCCGTAATGGCTCGCACTGAGGTAATACTGGCATCTTTACCAAGTACGATTTCTTCAAACTCAAAGCCTTCTTGGGTTAACGTTTCTTTGGCTTTGGCACAATGGGGGCAACCAGGCTTGGTAAAAATAGAGACAGAGGGTTTGTCTTGCCAGTTTGGGTCAATATATTTAATCATGGTATCGGCATCTGATACTTCGTATGGGTCATCACTGCCGCTGTCTTGGGGTTCGTCAAAGATTTTGACGATTTTACCATCATCGACCAGCATCGAATAACGCCATGAACGTTTGCCAAACCCAATTGCTGAGTCATCAATTAAGCGTCCCATCGCTTCGGCAAACTCACCGTTACCATCTGGAATCACCGTCACATTGCTACAGTCTTGGTCTTTTGCCCAAGCATTCATAACAAAGGTATCGTTGACTGAGACACACACAATGTCATCAACGCCTAGTTTGGCAAATTCAGTTGCCAATTCATTATAGCGGGGTAAATGCAGTGATGAACACGTTGGTGTAAATGCCCCGGGTAAGGCGAATAATACGACTTTTTTGCCTTTAAATAATTCATCCGTACTAATATCTACCCATTTGCCTTGCTGTTGGGTATGAAAAGTCACGCTTGGCACTTGTTTGCCAATCATATCGCTAAACGCCATGTCCTACTCCTTATTATCGTAAATTGTTATACTACATTTTTTAATAAATGACCTATTTGCTTACTCATTATACAAACAAATAAGGTAAAAAACTGTAATCAGCGTTATTAAAAATTTAATTATTTTAATCGGTATTTTAAATCATTATATAATTTATGATTTGTTTTGCATAATTATCTTTGATGCTAACAGCTAGTCAATTGTTAAAAATTGACAAAATCAGTTATCATAGGGCAGATTTTTTAGATTTTATTCAACAAATTTGATAAGGAAAACCTCATGCCATCATTTGACGTGGTTTCAGAATTACAGTTATTTGAAGTTAAACATGCCGTACAAAATACCGAGAAAGAAATCGCCACCCGTTTTGACTTTAAAGGCAGCGATATTAAAGTCGAACTCAATGAGAAAGACAAAAAAATCACCATCACCGCAGACAATGAGTTGCAGATGGAAAACGTGTATGCCATGCTTGAGAAAAACATGATAAAACGCGGGGTGGATTTGCAGTCACTTGACCCACAGGATAATCAAGGCTCGGGCAAACAAATGAAAAAGGTAGTCAATCTCAAAGATGGACTTGATGGCGATACCGCCAAAAAAATCAGCAAGGCATTAAAAGAGTCAGATTTGAAAGTATCGGCAGCGATTCAAGGCGATAAAGTACGGGTCAATGATAAGAAAAAAGACACGCTACAGCAAGCGATGGCGTTTTTGAAAGAAAAGCAATTTGGCGTGCCACTGCAATTTAATAATTTTAAAGACTAATGCAAAAATTACCTGTCGATAAACAATTACCATTTTTCAAGGTTATTATGGAGAATGGTAATTTAAAAGATTTAGAAAATTGGATTTACCAAGAACCCAGCCTGTTAGAAGTTTTAGATAATGATGATTATTATGAACTTATCAGTTTGGATTTTAACCAAAAATTTGTATTAGATAGTATTCAGCGAATCATTTTTCCTTATGTAGATTATACGAATTATTATCTTCATCATCTTAAAGACATACTCTTATCACTACAAAATCAACCTAACGATATGCCGCTATTGGCGAAAGTTTATGAGTTATATTGTCAGGGTTATGAATTTTTACAAAGTTTAGCGATAGATTATGGTTTAGTTGCTAAAGTAGAATTAATTGAAAATAGCAGATTTAGTTTTTCTAGCGAAAGTTTAAATGAAGTGAGAATTCAGTCAAAATTGATTTATGATGCACTGGTTGACAAAAAGATTGTATTGCTAGCGTGTCCAAGTTTTGATAAGGATATTGAATATTACCAAGATTTTAGAAGTGAAACAGAGAAAAGTTTAACAGCTTTAAAAATTGGTTAAAAAGGCTCTATTACTCGTCCAATAGAGCCTTTTTTATTTAAGACTTAAAGACTTTCTTTGGTACTTGGCAGTCTATCGAGTGCGCGTTCATCATATTCCACCGCCATCCGCAGCGCACGAGCAAAGGCTTTAAACGTACTTTCAATTTGGTGATGGCTGTTTTTGCCTTTCAAGTTATCCAAATGAATAGTTATCATGGCATGATTGACAAAGCCATAGAAAAATTCACTGAACAAATCCACATCAAACCCACCAATCATCGCACGGGTAAACGGGATATCCATGTGTAGTCCAGGGCGACCTGAAATATCCACTACCGCACGGCTAAGGCTTTCATCGAGTGGGGCATAAAAATGTCCATAACGCACGATGCCTTTTTTGTCACCAATTGCTTGTTTGAAGGCTTGACCTAGCGTGATACCGACATCTTCGACACTATGATGGTCGTCAATGTGGGTATCGCCGTTACAGGTGATATCCATGTCAATTAAGCCATGTCGTTTGATTTGGTCAAGCATATGGTCAAGAAATGGCACACCCGTGTCAATGCTGCCTTGACCGGTACCGTCAAGGTTGATAGATACGGTGATTTGGGTTTCGGCAGTATTTCGTGTGACGGTGGCGATACGCGATGGGCGAGTGGTCATGGTTTTCCCTTACAGTTTAAAATCACAATCTTTTATGTTCAGCATCTTTTTCACGTTGTTTGACAACTTTACGCACTTTATCACGCGCCCGGTCTTGTTTGAGCTTGGATAGATAATCCACAAAAACTTTACCATTTAAGTGGTCAATTTCATGTTGGATACATACAGCAAGTAGGCCTTGTGCTTCTTCAACAAACGGGTTGCCCTGCGCGTCGAGTGCCTCAATTCTGACATGTTTGGGTCTATCGACTTTGTCATAATACTCTGGCACAGACAAACACCCTTCTTCGTAGCTATATAATTCATCGGCTAATGGGGTGATAACAGGGTTGATAAACACCCGAGGCTGGCTGCCATCTTCAGACAAGTCCATCACCACCAATTGAATATGCTCATCCACTTGCGTTGCCGCCAGACCAATACCTTTGGCGGCATACATGGTTTCAAACATATCATCAATCAAGGTTTTTAGGTCATCATCAAAGTGGGTGACAGGCTTGGCAAGGGTACGAAGCCTTGGATCTGGGTAATTTAAAATGGTACGTAAAGTCATAATTGGTCAACTGTTAATAAGGCAAATAATAGGGCTAAAGTTATCTAAAAAAATTGGCATAGGGTAACGCAAACGCTAAAGTTTGGCTACTATAACTTATATATAGGTGCAAACCAATCGCTTCACAATAGCAAATAATCAATGATAATCATTGAGTCATTAAAATCCACCAAAACCAAATCATTTAAAAAAACGATTTAAAGAGAAAATTTATGAAGCCCCAATTATTTTATGCTATGCTAACCAAAATTTACATAGTGCAAATTATGGGTGATTTTGCGACACATAACACAACATTTGGCTATGATTTTTATAAGTGATGGTAAAGAGTATGCCATTTTAAAGCGTTAAGCGGTTAACCTTGAGCATTGGGCTATGACAAACTATAACACCACGACAATGAAAAAATTATCCTTCGCTTTGTTGGCAACCCTAGGTATGACAGTGACTTCGGTGGCCGCTGCTAACAATCCGCCGCCTCGTATCAAAGCCGATGCTCCTAACCGTTATGTGGTAAAAAAAGGTGATACGCTTTGGGATATCTCCGGTAAATTCTTAGAAAGTCCGTGGCGCTGGAAAGAAATTTGGGCGACCAATAAACAGATTCGTAATCCGCATCTGATTTATCCAAAAGATGTGATTATCTTATGTGTGATTAAAGGGCAAAAATTGGTCGGTGTAGATACGGGTGAAGGCTGTGCAGGCATTGAAAAAGCCATGAACGCGCCAGTCACCACAACCACCGTGGTGAGCGCTGCAGGTAGTATCACTGCGATTCCTTTGACTGCCATTGAAACATGGCTTGAGCGCAATATCATCGTATCGCCTGATGACTTTAAAACTACCCCCTATGTCCTTGCTTCAAAAGATAAAAACATTATCACAGGTGTCGGTAACAAAATTTATGCCAAAGGCGTGCCACTCATTGTGGGACAACGCTATGGTGTGTATCGTGAGGGCGAACCGTATGTTGACCCAACCACCCGTAAAGTCATTGGTCTTGAAGTCACCCAAGTTGCCGCAGGTATCGTCACTAGCGTAGCATCAAACGGTGTTTCTAGTATCGAGCTTAAAAAATCGTATGGTCAAGAAGTGCGCGAAGGTGACCGTGTATTTGTCGAAGTCGGTCAATACTTGCCACCCGTGTTTTATCCAAAACCTGCCAGCGTTACCCGTGGCGGTCGCGTGATTCGTATTTTAAATTCAATTAGTAGTGCGGGTCGAGATGGGGTGATTGCCATTAACTTGGGTACTAGCCAAGGCGCTGAGCCAGGCGATGTGCTGACGGTTTATCAAAAAGGCGCTTTAGTCTTGGATGACTATTCATCCGTGAAAGGTGGGGCAGTACGGTTGCCAAGTGAGCAAATCGGTCATGTGATGGTATTTAAAACATTTAACGATATTAGCTACGCTTATGTACTCGATGCAGAGTCACCGATTCATGAGCAAGATTTTTTATTGCCTGCGGTCGGCAACTAACGCTTTCGCTTACCTTTGCTTGCTTGCTTGCCCTTGCTTATGCTTGATGGGTAAGTGATTGTTCAAAAGCCAGTCACCTTGACTGGCTTTGCTGTCTTTAAAGTTTTTATCGTGAGAAAAATTTATAATAGCAAACATTTATAAGCCCTATACATGCCTAAGGAATATACGTGATGCAGGACTATCAGCCTAACCTAAACCCGGCGCAGCAGGCTGCCTTATTGTTATGGCATTTAGTGAACTTATCGGTGCCGGTTTATAATAAGCTTGTAGCGCGTTTTGGTAGCGCTGAACAAGCCATTCAAGCCAAGCTGGCAGACTGGCAAGCACTGGGCTTGCATGATAATCACCACAAACGCTTTGCTGAGTTTATCAGCGCTAGTCGAACCAGCCAGTTTTTGAATGATACGCTATTAGAACTATCTCAAGGGCAGTATGGTGTGGTGTTTGATAATGACCCTTTATATCCGACTCAGTTAAAAAACATCTATGACCCACCCCCTTTGCTATTGTATCAAGGCAACTTATCTGCCTTAAGCCAACCTCAATTGGCGATCGTTGGGAGTCGTAAACCTAGCCCACATGCCGAAAAAATTGCCTTTGATATGGCGCAATATTTGGCGCACGAAGGTTTATGGATCACCAGTGGCATGGCGGAAGGCATTGACAAACAAGCGCATTTAGGTGCGTTAAGTCTACAGATGACGGGCGCACAAGGTGGTACTATCGCGGTACTGGGCAATGGTATTAAACATTGTTATCCAAAAAATCATGCCAGCCTTAAAGCCCATATTATTGCGTCAGGTGGCTGCGTCATTAGTGAATTATTGCCTGATATGCCGAGCAATCGTTACCATTTCCCAAGGCGCAATCGTCTCGTCGCTGGGCTAAGTTTAGCAACTTTGGTTGTTGAAGCTGCTGCCAAAAGTGGCTCGCTCATCACTGCCAGAGAAGCCAACGAGCAAGGCAAACAAGTTTTTGCTATTCCTAGTCATATTGACAACCTCAACGCCAAAGGTTGCCACCAATTGATTCGTGAGGGTGCGACCTTGGTCGATCATCCATCACAAATTTTGGAAGATTTATCAATTTTTAAATCACCGCTTGTCAAAACCACTGAGGTTGAAACAGCGCCAATAGTTGCACAGGCAGTGAGCAATAGCCCTCAATTACCGTCCGAATCAGCACCAAACACCCAGCCGCACCAAGCGCCATTGGCGATGGATGTGCCGCCGCATTTGCAGACACTACTTAATCAACTCGATTGGGTAGGGCAAGATTTAGACAGCTTGGTCGATAAGATCCGCACCGATATTGCCACACTTATGGGCTGGCTGATTGAACTTGAACTCATGGGACTGGTAATGCAGCGCGGCGGTCTGTATATGCGCTGCCGCCCTTAATTTTGATAAGCCATGAGCAAAGAAAACTACCAAATAATCGAGGTATATAATGCAGTTTAATGACACCCAGCTCGATGCAGTTCAGCAATTTTTACAAGCCGGCAATCTACTGGCTTATCCAACCGAAGCGGTGTGGGGAATCGGCTGTGATCCATTTAACGAAACCGCAGTGAAACAGATTTTAGCGATTAAACAACGTCCAATCGAAAAAGGTATGATTGTTATCACAGGCGATATCGCGCATATTCAGCCATTCTTACAGCCGTTACCACAGCAAGTAGTCGATAGTATTGCGGCAAGTTGGCAGTCTAGCGATGCACAAGCCACCACTTGGTTGTTACCGATTCCTGCATCATTGCAAGGAAAAATCCCCGAGTGGGTCACAGGTGGGCGAGGTAGCTTAGCCATACGAGTGATTAGCCATCCGATGATTGCCAAACTATGCAATCACATCGCCCACGCAGATCACAATAACCCGTTTGGATTTTTGGTATCCACGAGTTGTAACCTATCGGGTTTAACACCTGCTACTGATTTTGCGGCTGCTTATCATTACTTCGGTGATGCCATCGGTTATTTACTCGGCGACACCCTTGGATTTGTTCGACCTAGCCAGATTTTTGATGCACTAACTCAACAACAAGTACGCGCTTAACGCCTTGTTTTTAGCAATGTTGTTTTTAGCCATGTTTCTAGCGATTTTTATTCCCTAATTTCATAAATACGCAAATTTAGTGTGGATTTCATAGGAAAAACGCTATTTTGACCCGCAAATAATGCTATTCACTCTTGAAATCAAAGGGATTCACCATTATCAAAGCCGATAACTTTAACCGTTTTAACGTGTAACTGTTACCTTGGTGACCGTTACTTTGATAATAGGAGTGATGATTGATGAATTCAGCTGATAATAACCAAAATACGCAACTGCATAACCAAACTGACGCCGTCTCAACGGAGTTAAAAGATGCGATGGAACAGTTTGAGCCAAGTAACGAGCAAAAAACCATTCCTAGCGACATCAATTTGAGCACTTACGAGCAGCGCATTGCCGAGCTTGAAGGTCAAGTCAAAGAAGCTAGAGAAGCCCATGCCCGTGCCAATGCTGACGCCTACAATGCGCGCAACCGCATGGAGCAAGAAACCGAAAAAACCAAAAAATTTGCTTTAGAAAAATTTGCCAAAGACCTATTAGACACTGTTGATAACCTTGAACGTGCGATTGAAAATAGCCAATCCGACAATGATCCTGTGCTTGAAGGCGTCAAACTTACCCACAAATCGCTGATTGCGGTGCTAGAAAGATACGGCGTAAAAGTGGTCGATCCACAAGGCGAAACATTTAATGCCGACCTGCACGAAGCCGTGGGTATCGACCCAGAAGCGAGCGCCAACCAAGTAGGTCAAGTACTACAAAAAGGTTATACGCTACATGAGCGTTTATTGCGCCCAGCCATGGTTCGCGTAGGTAGCTAGTAGGCAAGCAGTAAACAACGGATTGACCGATTGGTAACAAGTGTAGCAAAAAACTTTTGCTAACTGCTTGAAAAAAACCCTCGGTAAACCGATATAAAAATACAAGACAATGTGGTGCTCATCACCACTTACCATCAAAATAAAAATTGGAGAATTTAATTATGGCTAAAATTATTGGTATTGACTTAGGTACAACCAACTCATGTGTTGCAGTGATGGAAGGTGACAAAGTTAAAGTCATCGACAATGCTGAAGGCGCACGTACCACCCCATCAATCGTTGCTTATAAAGATGACGGCGAAATCTTAGTGGGTCAATCAGCCAAACGCCAAGCGGTAACCAACCCACAAAATACCTTATTTGCTATCAAGCGTTTAATTGGTCGCAAGTTTGAAGACAAAGTCGTTCAAAAAGACATCGGCATGGTGCCATATAAAATTGTCAAAGCTGACAATGGCGACGCTTGGGTGGACATCAACGGTAAAAAATTAGCACCACCTCAAATTTCTGCTGAAGTTTTGAAAAAAATGAAAAAAACTGCAGAAGATTATTTGGGTGAAAACGTCACTGAAGCGGTAGTAACGGTACCTGCTTACTTTAATGACAGCCAACGTCAAGCCACTAAAGACGCCGGTAAAATCGCAGGTCTTGATGTCAAACGTATCATCAACGAACCTACAGCGGCGGCTTTAGCTTACGGTATGGACAAAAAAGGCGGTGCAGATCGTAAGATTGCGGTTTATGACTTAGGTGGTGGTACTTTCGATATTTCAATCATCGAAATCGCAGACGTTGATGGTGAGCAGCAATTTGAAGTGCTTTCAACCAATGGTGACACCTTCTTAGGCGGTGAAGACTTTGACTTAACCTTAATCGACTACTTGGTTGAAGAATTCAAAAAAGAAAACAGTGTAAACCTAAAAGGTGACCCACTGGCAATGCAGCGTCTAAAAGAAGCGGCAGAGAAAGCGAAAATCGAACTTTCAAGCTCACAAAGCACCGATATTAACTTACCGTACATCACTGCCGATGCGACAGGTCCAAAACACTTAGTGGTAAACGTAACCCGTTCCAAGTTAGAAAGCTTAACTGAAGCGCTAGTCAACCGTACCATTGAGCCTTGTAAAATCGCACTGAGCGATGCAGGCTTAAAAGCGTCTGATATTGATGATGTTATCTTGGTAGGTGGTCAAAGCCGTATGCCACTGGTACAACAACGTGTTCAAGAATTCTTTGGCAAAGAGCCACGTAAAGATGTGAACCCTGATGAAGCCGTAGCGATGGGTGCAGCGATTCAAGGTGCGGTATTGTCGGGTGACAAAACTGACGTACTATTGCTTGACGTAACACCGTTAACGCTAGGTATCGAAACCATGGGCGGTGTGTTGACACCAATTATTGAGAAAAACACCATGATTCCAACCAAGAAATCACAAGTGTTTTCTACAGCGGATGACAACCAACCTGCGGTAACTATTCAGGTCTACCAAGGTGAGCGTAAAATTGCCGCCCAAAATAAATTGCTTGGACGTTTCGATTTGACCGATATTCCACCCGCACCGCGTGGCGTACCGCAAATTGAAGTTACCTTTGATATCAACGCTGACGGCATCATGAATATCTCAGCTAAAGACAAAGGAACTGGTAAAGCACAAAGTATCCAAATTAAAGCCGACTCAGGTCTATCAGATGCTGAAATTGAGCAAATGGTTCGTGATGCTGAAGCCAATGCCGCTGAAGATGCCAAATTTGCTGAACTTGCGCAAGTACGTAACGAAGCAGATGGTCGTATTCATGGCGTACAAAAAGCCATGAAAGATGCCGCTGACAAAATAACCGATAGCGACAAAGCCGCAGTAGAAGACGCTATCAAAGCGCTAGAATTGGCTGTCAAAGAAGATAGTCTAGATGACATCAAGTCAAAACTTGAAGCCCTAGACAATGCCTTCTTACCAGTTAGTCAAAAAATCTATGCTGACGCAGGCGCTACTGCAGAAGCGGGTGATGCACAGCCACAACAAACCCAGCAAGATGATGGGGTTGTCGATGCAGAATTCACCGAAGTAAAAGATGACAACAAATAATCATTTCACTGATTAGAGTATTAATAAAAATACCGCCGCAAGGCGGTATTTTTATTTTATTTGAAAATTTTTAAAAAAGGTGTTGACACCAATTCCAATTCACGTATAATACGCCACCACTGAGCGACGAAGAGT